>NZ_CP066775.1:3389635-3697784 GCF_009754905.2 Mucilaginibacter ginkgonis
TAGGTACCGCAAGCGGCTTCGGTTCAAAAAAGGATGAAAAGGAAATGTACTACACCTTTACCAACTACGTTTACCCGCCAACCATTTTCAAATACGACATTACTACCGGCGCATCTACAGTATTTAAAAAACCAGATGTAAAGTTCGATCCAACGCTGTATGAATCTAAACAGGTATTCTATAAATCAAAAGATGGCACCAGCATCCCGATGGTGATCACGTATAAAAAAGGTACGGTAATGAACGGCCATAACCCAACCATGCTGTATGCTTACGGTGGTTTTGGCGTAAGCCTTACCCCCGCATTCAGTACCAGTAACATTGTGCTGTTAGAGCATGGAGGCATCTATGCCGTGCCAAACCTTCGCGGCGGCGGCGAGTACGGCGAAACCTGGCACCGTGCAGGCATCAAACTTAAAAAGCAAAATGTGTTTGACGACTTTATTGCCGCTGCAGAATACCTCATCAAAAATAAATACACCTCTAAAGATTACCTGGCGATTTCGGGCGGCAGTAATGGTGGCTTGCTCATAGGCGCTACTATGACCCAGCGCCCCGACCTGTGCAAGGTTGCCTTCCCCGCGGTTGGTGTAATGGACATGCTGCGCTATAATAAATTCACTGCAGGTGCCGGTTGGGCTTATGATTATGGCACCGCCGAAGATAATGCAGAAATGTTTAACTACCTGTATCACTACTCGCCGTACCATAATATAAAACCTGCTAATTACCCGGCCACTATGGTCACCACCGCAGACCACGACGATCGCGTAGTTCCGGCGCACTCGTTCAAATTTGCTGCCCGTTTGCAGGAAATGCAAAGAGGCCCGGCACCGGTACTTATCCGCATTGAAACTAATGCAGGGCACGGCGCAGGACAGTCTACCCAGCAGGTGATCAACCAGCAGGCAGACAAGTGGGCGTTTATGTTCGAAAACATGGGCGTGAAGTGGTAGCTATTTAGAGCCAAGAACCAAGAGCCAAGAACCAAGAGACAGATTTAATTTATCTTGTTTCTTGCATCTTGATTCCTGCTTCTTTGAACCATACCTTTACGGCGTGAAAAAGCTCATCGCTATCATCGTACTGCTGTCGCTTATCGGCGGCAATTTTTCGCGGTACTTTGTATATGCAGGTTTCGAGCTAAACCAAAAGTACATAGCAGAAAAACTGTGTATCAATAAAAACAGGCCATGGCTGCATTGCAACGGTCGCTGCTATTTCATCAAAAAAATTAAGCAAGCCGAAGAAGAAGACCGCAAGCAATCGGCAAAAGATAATCTTAACCGCTTAGAGGTTTCGTTTTTCCAGCAGCCAATAATCATTGGATTTATTCAGCCAAAAATTATAAGCCAAGCGCATCAACACTTTGCCGCTTATACTTATCTGTATACCAACCATTACCTCGATAGTATCTTCCGTCCGCCAAAGGCGATAGCGTAATTCTAAGCCATCCGGCTTAAGGGTCAATCAAATCCATCTGTTATTTGCATCGGCTAAAGCCGTTTGCTTTATTATTATTTCCGCTTCGCGGGATACTATCTCATTATGTACAAATATTTATCTACCATACCATTAGTATTCTTTTTTAATATTCTTTTAGCGCAGTCGACCAAACGGGACACAACTAAAAAAGATTCTACAAACCATAATCTCAAAGAAGTTACGGTTACCACGCGCTATTACAAAACCTATAAGATAGATCGGTCGTCAAATACACTTAAGCTGACAACGCCGCTGCTCAAACTTCCGCAGAATATCCAGGAAGTTGACAAGGATGTGCTGACCGATCAGCAGGCCATCAACATCAGCGAAAGCATTACCCGCAACGTGAGCGGCGCCATGCGTAACAACACCGCCGATTTTTACAACCCATTCATATTTATGCGTGGCGCTGCCGTGAACACCTTGCGCAACGGCATGGATGTATCTATGATCTATTATGGCCCAACGCCCGAAGACGCCTCGATCATAGACCGAATGGAATTCATAAAAGGCCCGGCCGGGTATGTAAACGCCATTGGTGACCCCGCAGGATCTTTTAACCTGGTGACCAAACAACCCACCGGCACAAATAATAACCATATTAACTTCACTGCAGGAAGCTTTAACCTGTACAGGCTTTCTGTGGATTTGGACGATAACCTAAACGACGATAAAAAATGGCAATACCGCCTGAATGTAACAGGCCAAAAGGCTAAGTCGTTTCAAAAGTTTGCTTTCAATGATAAACTTGTTATCGACCCGGTGTTGAAATATAACATCGATGAGCACTCCTATATTTCTGCTGAATATATTTACACTCAGCAGCAATTTAAGCAGTACCTGCTAACGGTATTTACGCCTTACGGCTTTGGATCTTTGCCAACTGATTTTAGTATAACCGACCCCAACAACACGCCGACAAAGGCATTTGAAAACAACGCATTCCTAACTTACCACAATAGCTTTAACAGCAAATGGCAGCTAACGGCAAAGGCAACATACGTGGCAGATAACTTAACCGGCAGTTATTTTTTCGTGTCGAAGTATACGCCCGCGACACCAAACCTGCTGCAAAGGCGGGTCACTTACGAGAAGTTCAACACTAGTGTTTTTGCCGCGCAAGCATTTCTGAATGGTGAATTTGCAACCGGTGCCATCACCCATAAAATACTTGCCGGGTTGGATTACAACAACAAAAACCTGCTGGCCTACTCGGGTTATAATGACCCTACCGCTAATCAGGCATTGTACCCGCTTGACGTAAACAACCCCGTTTACGGAATACCTTTCGACGCGAATGTTAAGCAGGGAAAACTTGCAGACATTGCTACCAACAAGTCGGCAGTGCGATATGGCGCAGCATATGCGCAGGACGAACTGAATATGCTGGATGACAGATTGCGCGTTACCATTGCTGCCCGCCTAACTACATCAACAAGCAGCATAGCCATACCAACGGTGACAGGCGTATCTAATACGGTTGTCACGCCAAGGCTCGGCCTCGATTATTCACTCACCAATAATTTCTCTGCCTATGCATTGTTCGATAAAACCTTTACGCCGCAAAGCGGCATCAGCGCTACCGGCGGACTTTTTGCGCCATTAAGAGGGCAAGACCTTGAAGCAGGGTTAAAGAAGGATTGGGCAAATGGCAAGTGGAATACCACGTTATCGGTTTATCGCATCACGCGCAATAATATTATTGTGACGGACCCGGCAACTAATCTGCAATCGCAAATAGGGCAAACGATCTCAAAAGGTATAGAATTCGACCTGAAGGGCGAGATCGTAAAAGGGCTTGACTGCGTGATAAATTACGCGTACACCGATGCCTATATCTCTAAAGATGCCAACGCCACACTTATCGGGTTACCTGCGCCTTATCGTGTTAAGCATATCCAAAATACCTGGCTTAACTACAAGCTGCCTTTAAAATCAATTAGCGGGTTTGCGCTTTCAGGAGGCTATCAATTGCAGACAGGCAGGGCCGGGCGATATTCGCAGGAAAATGGGTTGAACATAGCGCCCATATTCAGGCTTGATGGTGGCATCGGCTGGTCTAACAGCAGGTTCTCAGTAAATGGCATTGTAAACAATATTTTGAACCGGCTTAATTACGGCAGTGCGTGGATAACGCCGGTAGCTATTAATCCAACAGGTTTATATGCTTATGTACCATACCCTCCGCGTGAGTACAGGGTAAGTATTGGTTACAGTTTTTAACTTTTGGCCATGACCAAATCACAGATCACCAAACTGGCCTTTAAGTGGCATGGCTGGCTGGGCATAACAGCAGGAATATTTTTCCTGCTGTTTGGCATAACCGGCAGTATGCTCATGTTCCGCACCGACCTTGACCGCTATTGTAATCCGGAATTGCATCATGTGCAGCCCTCAGCTACTATCGTATCGGCAGATAGCATTTACCGTCAGTTGGTACGCACACATCCAAACCTAAAAAAGATCGTTCTGCACGATTTTCCGAGCGATAAATATGACACTTACGAGTTTATGCTGTACAAAAATCAGCAGCATGTTACCGACAATTATTTGTACTTCGTTTTTGTAGATCCTTATACCGGAAAGGTATTAAGCGAAGGTAGTTACGGCAATTTAGGCCCGTCGTTTTTTAGATGGTTATATTCTTTTCATTACAGTTTGCAATTAGGCATGCCCGGTATGCTGTTTACCGCCTTGATAGGGTTGGTTATGCTGCTTTCGCTTGTTACAGGTATTATTATTTACCGAAAACACTTTTGGGATGCATTAAGGTTCAGAGCGGGCCTGAGGTTTAAGAATACAGGCTCGGCAATATCTTCGCTGCACCGCATCGTCGGGGTTTGGGCTATTATATCTACGGCCATATTGTTCATCACCGGTTTTTGGATGAATAAGGAACACTTCTCCGCCAAAACCTGGCAGCTGCAAAAGCCGCATTCAAATCATTTGGTAAAGGCTAATATAGATGATTTGGTTAAGCGTTCGTTGCAGATCGCGCCCGGGTTTAAGCCCATAGCGGTAAACATTCCATGCGTCACGGGCCAGGAGATTTTGGTGCGGGGGCAAATGCCAGATACCCGGTTCTGCTTGTTAAAAGGAAAGGCCAGCGCGGTAACATTCGACCCGCAAACGGGTGCGTTTAAAAAGGTGATAGACATTGATAAGCAGAACTATGACAAGCGGATAGACACGGAAATATACAACCTGCACATAGGCAGTTATGGCGGCAATGCCGTGCGCTGGTTGTACGTATTCTTTGGATTACTGCCGGGAATACTGTCTGTTACAGGCGCGTTATTGTGGTTAAAAAAACGACGCAGGCGTTACCGTACAAAAGTAAATGGATAATTGCATTTTCAAATTAATCCATATCTTACGGGTTAGCTAACCACTAATAGATATGAAGAAATTTTGCTTACTGATATTCACGTTACACGCTGCAAGCGCGATTGCGCAAACAGGTGCTTTGCAAGCAGTTGTAAACAAAAAAGCAAACGAGCTGGAGAAGCAGGTGATTGCTTGGCGGCGCGACTTTCATGAACACCCGGAGTTGGGTAACCACGAAGTACGTACTGCTGACATCATCGCCAAACACCTTACATCTCTGGGTATCGAGGTGAAAACCGGCGTGGCTAAAACAGGCGTTATCGGAATATTAAAAGGCGGAAAACCTGGTCCGGTTGTGGCGCTTCGTGCAGATATGGACGGATTGCCGGTTACAGAAAGGGTAAACCTTCCCTTCGCGTCTAAAGTGCGCACCATGTATAACGGCAACGAATTTGGCGTAATGGCGGCCTGCGGGCATGATAGCCACGTGGCTATATTAATGGGTGTGGCATCTGTGCTGTCGTCCATGAAAAATGATTTGCATGGTACAGTGAAGTTTATCTTCCAACCTGCAGAAGAAGGCCCGCCGGCGGGTGAGCAGGGCGGCGCGGAGCTAATGATCAAGGAAGGCGCATTAGAGCACCCCAAAGTGGATGTTATTTTTGGGTTGCACATCAATTCTCAGACAGAAGTAGGAAAGATAGGCTACCGCCCGGGCGGCACAATGGCTGCTGTTAACGATATGCAGATCATTGTAAAAGGCCGTTCGGCTCATGGTGCCTATCCATGGAGTAGTATTGACCCGATAGTTACATCGGCACAGATCATCAACAACCTGCAAACCATTGTGAGCCGTAACCTTAATGTAACTGAGAACGGCGCGGTGGTAACCATTGGCGCTATCAATGGCGGCAACCGCTCTAATATTATTCCGGAGAAGGTGGAAATGCTTGGTACCATTCGCGCGCTGAGTGACCAGGACGAAAAGATGCTGATAGAGAATGTAAAACGCATTGCAACAAAAACCGCTGAAGCCAACGGCGCCGTTGCCGAAGTAAAGATCCCTTACAGCAACCACTACCCGGTTACCTACAACAACCCCGAACTGATCAATAAAATGCTGCCGACTTTGCAGGCCGTTGCAGGCAAAGAAAACGTGTTGCTGCGCCCTGCGGTGACCGGTGCAGAGGATTTTAGCTTTTTTGAGCAAAAGGTGCCGGGGCTTTTCTTCTTCCTGGGCGGCATGCCTAAAGGCCAGGACCCGTTAAAGGCACCTTCGCACCACACTCCTGATTTTTATATCGATGAAAGCGGATTTACTCTTGGTGTTAAAGCGTTATGCGATTTGACGATTGATTATATGGGAGGGAAGTAATAAGTCTAATTCATTATAGCATATTAACGAACCATTTTTCTTGGTCTATTTCGTTCTTTTGTCTTAGCAACAAAAGAACCAAAAATGCCAAGTCAGCGCAAGGCTTCTTTTGCCGCACAAGGCCTTTGCCCTGCAAAATATTTTGCGGGCCCTCATCACACAAGCCCTCAGTGGCGCAAAATATTTATCACCGAAGCTGCGCGCTGACGCTTCGAACGCGGAAATTGTTGGCACTGAATTAACAACACCGAAAAATGCGGCATCAGTCTGTGCGGCGATCACAGGCCCTGAAAACTGCAAACCCATTGTAGCACAGGGTGCAGCCGCGAGTTTCTTTGGTTACTTTCTTTGACGGTCAAAGAAAGTAACATTGAATTTAATCATGATGTAGATATTTGCTTTAAACTTTTGCCTTCACTAAACTGCTCGCGATTTACCACAAGCAGGGACGCTTGTGGTAGCGAAAAGAAGTTCTTAAAAAGGAATAATGGATTGGCCACCTATTAGCACCAGCGCATAAGATCCTTCGCTGCGCTCAGGATGCAATTTCAATATTTCCGGATTATGCGCGTAATACCTTATACGACAAATTTCCACCTTGTCATTGCGAGGAGCGCAGCGACGCGGCAATCTTTTGTGATGATTTTATGCTGGGATTGCTTCGTGCCCCGCAATGACAAATGAAAGAGCACATCTTCCCATCTGCACATCACCTTACAATTTCTTAAAATCATATGGCCCGTACTCTATAAAGTCGGCTACTTTGACGCGTACGCCAACCACTTTACCGTTACGTACTTCGAAAGGGAAAACAGCCTTGCCAAATTCGGGGTCAGAGAAAGTTGCGTAGAAGCGGTTGCCTCCCAGCGATTGCAGTTTGACAAACATTCGCTGGTGATGTTCTAAGCGCATTTCTAATTCGTTGTTCTCGCCCTGTGTTATGGTCATGTTGCCATAAAGGTCATTAGTGTACTTGCCTGCATATTCGCGCAGCGGCAAAGACGGTTTTAAGTTCAATGCCACAGAATCGCGCAGTTTATTGGTCCGCTGCAGTTCTTTAGTCATGTCTGCCTTAAAGCCTTCCAGATATTTGTTGCTGTAATCCTGGTATGGCCGTTTTAGATAAGCGTCCAAAATTTCCCAGCGCAGGGCTTCATACAATTCGTTTTGGTCTGAATTGGTGAGGATAATGATGCCAAGTTTGTCCTCCGGCACCAAGGTTACCGATGAGACAAACCCATTAACACCACCGTCATGCATCACCAGTCGTTTGCCTTCGTAATCCTGCAAAAACCAGCCAAGTCCATATAATTGGAAGAAGCTTTCCCCTGTCAATCGCTTGCCGCTTGATACCACATCCTGCGGAACGCGAGTAGCTTCGATAGCATCCGCCGGTATCAATTGACGGCTGCCCACTTTCCCATCATTCAGCAAAGTCATCACCCACTTGCTCATGTCTTGTGCCGAAGAACTGATAGCACCCGCAGGGGCAAGGTTATCCAATTGCGGGAATGGGATAGCTATCAGCCTGCCATCGGTAATGGTATGTGCCGATGCCTTGTTGATCGCCTTTGGCAAGTCTGCGCTAAGGGCAAGTGTATTGCTCATGCCCAGGGGCACAAAAATATTTTCGCGGATGTATTGTTCCCATGTTTTACCTGTAACCCGCGGAATGATCTCGCCTGCCGTCAGAAACGCGGCGTTGGTATACCCCCATTTGGTACGGAACGCGTAGGGCGCCTTTACATGGTCCATTTTTTCCATCACCTCGTTTCGTGTGAGGCTACTGGTCCAGTAGGTAAAATCCCCCTGAAAGGTGCGGAATCCCAATCGGTGGCAAAGCAAGTCGCGTACGGTGATCATTTGAGTCGACAAGGGGTCCGCCAGTTTAAACTCAGGAATGTATTTGGTCACTTTTTCGTCGAGGGATAATTTACGGTCGGCTTGCAGGGTGGCAAGCGCGGTGGCGGTAAAAGCCTTTGTGTTACTGCCGATCATAAAAAGCGTGTTCTGATCAACCTTAGTCGGCACACCTAACTCTTTGATGCCATAACCCTTCATCATTACAATGCGCCCGTCTTTAACTATACAAACAGCTGCGCCAGGGATGCGCCAGTTGGTCAATGCACGGTTAATGTAGTTGTCAAGGCTGTCTGAAACGAACTTGCTGCGATTCGCATTTTGCGCACCGGCAACTAAACCAAAAAATGAAAGCAGGAAAAGCAGAGCAAATTTTTTCATCTATATTTAGCAGTAAATCCTTCCAAATTATAACGGTTATCTCTTTTATTTGATGTAATGCACAAAAAAAATTTAAAGATCGGCGCGCTTTTAAGCTTTATTATGATGCTGACTATAAGCAAAACACAATTATATGCACAGGTAGGCAATTTTCAATGGGGCAAAGATGGTTATCATTACTATGATGTAAAAAAGGGCAACCTGGTTTATGAAGACGTCCGCGACCCTAAAAACGCGCAAATCTTTCTTAACCGTAGTAAGCTGGTTATAAAAAAAGGTGATACTATCGGTATCGAAAACTTCAGGGTTGCCGATGCCGGCGACAATGTGCTGATCAATACCAACACCAGGAAAGTTTGGCGACAATACACACGCGGTGACTATTGGCTATACAATGTAAAAAATGGTGCCATGAAACAGCTGGGTAAAGGCAAACCTTCGTCGTCATTGATGTTTGCCAAGCTATCGCCAGACGGGTCGAAGGTTGCCTATGTAAGTGAGCATAACATCTACGTTGAGGATTTGAGGACGGGCTTCATTAAACCGCTTACAACCAGTGGTACAAAAAAGCTGATAAATGGCACTTTCGATTGGGCTTATGAGGAAGAATTTGACTGCCGTGATGGGTTCCGTTGGTCGCCCGATGGGACGTCTATCGCCTACTGGCAAATCAATGCTACAACTATACCCAACTACCTGATGCTGAACACTACTGACTCGGTTTATTCGCATACCGTACCGGTTGAATATCCTGTAGCGGGTGTTAATCCAAGCGCGTGCCGCATTGGTGTAGTGAATGTAGCTACAGGGAAAAACAAATGGATGAACGTGCCCGGCGATGCTATACAAAACTATATCCCGCGCATGGAGTGGGCCGGTAATTCAAACGAATTGATCTTACAGCAACTTAACCGCGCACAAAACCAAAGCCGCATCATTATTTGCAATGTTTCTAACGCTACTGCACGGGTGATCTTCCGCGATGAGGATAAATCCTGGGTAGAAGTGAGTAATAAAGTAATGGGTTGGGATTGGATAGATAATGGCAAATCATTTGTTTGGTTGAGCGAAAAAGACGGCTGGCAGCATGCCTACCGCATAAACCGCGAGGGGCAGGCAAAACTTTTAACACCGGGAGATTATGATGTAATGCAAATTGTCTCTGTTGATAACAAGAATCAGTTACTTTATTTTATTGCCTCGCCTGAAAATGCTACCCAACGCTTCCTTTACAAAACAAGCCTTAGTGGCGGCAAGGCCGAGCGAGTTTCACCTGTTTCGCAGAACGGTTATCACCGGTATGAGATTTCACCGGATAATGCGGTAGCTGTTCACAGCTTTACCAATATAACCACTATGCCGGTGAAAGAATATGTTAGCCTGCAGGATCATAACCATATTAGCGGCGACGAGATTATACCTGGTAAAAGCCCTGTTAAAAGCAATGCCGAGTTTTTTAAGGTAACTACCGTAGACGGAGTAACGCTTGACGGATGGGTGGTAAAACCCAAAGATTTTGATCCGGCTAAAAAGTACCCGGTAGTATTTTATGTTTACGGCGAGCCTGCTTCGCAAACGGTATCAGACATCTACTACAATCCGCTTAACCGTTTATACCAGGGCAGCATGGCAGCAGATGGTTACCTATATGTCTCGCTGGACAACAGGGGCACGCCCGCTCCAAAAGGGCGCGAATGGCGTAAAGCGATTTATAAAAACATCGGCGTGGTAAACATTCGCGATCAGGCGATGGGTGCAAAAGAAGTGTTAAAATGGCCTTATGCCGATACCAGCCGCGTAGCAGTTTGGGGATGGAGCGGCGGCGGATCGTCAACCCTTAACCTGATGTTTCAATATCCCGAGATCTACAAAACGGGTATAGCCATTGCCGCGGTGGCAAACCAGCTGACTTACGATGACATTTACCAGGAGCGTTACATGGGCGTGCCTACAGACGAACAAAGCCGCTCATTTTACATAAAAGGTTCACCTATTAGTCACGTTAAGGGGTTAAGGGGTAATCTGTTGTATATACATGGCACAGGCGACGACAATGTGCATTACAATAATGCGGAGCAGTTGATAAATGAGTTGGTGAAAAACAATAAGCAATTTCAGCTGATGTCTTATCCAAACCGCACCCACTCTATTTCTGAAGGAGCGGGTACTACTGCGCATTTGAGAATACTTTACACTAATTATCTAAAAGAACACTGTCCGCCGGGGGCGCGATAAGCGAACCTCCCCTGCACAACTTAAAGGGGTGAATTTGCTTGTAATTATATTATGCGTTTAAAAGATTTCTGAAAAGGAATACTTAATATGCAGATATATACCAATTATAATTGATAAGCCTTCCAATACTGAGGAATAGCGCTCCCTTGCGTTATTTCACTTTCTTTTATCTGTATGCCATGCAGGGCGTGCCGGCCGGCTTCGCGCTGACGGCGCTGGCCAATTATCTTATTGGTAAAGGCGTAGACGCATTGACGATCGGCTCTTTTGATGCCATCATCGGCATCCCGTGGATCATTAACTTCATCTGGGGCGCGGTGATAGACCGTTACCAGTTTTCGCTGATGGGTTTGCGCAAGCACTGGATCATTTTTTCCCAGTTTCTGGCCCTGCTAACACTTACCTCGTTATTGTTCGTTCATGACCCTGTAAAGCAGGTGCACGTCATTCTTGCCATTTTTTTTACGCACAGCATTTTTGCGTCTGTTCAGGACGCCAGTGTAGACGCGCTTGCTATAGCGATAGTGCCCGTAAACCAACAGGGCCGCATCAACGCGTTTATGCGTGTAGGTATGGTTTGCGGCGTGGCTATCGGTGCAGCGGTATTTTCTACACTGGTACATTTTTATGGTTTTTACTATGCCGCCGCTGCGCAGGTAATATTTCTATTGATCTTCACTGTTGTTACTTACATCATTAAAGTTGACCGCGAGGATAGTTACATACCATCATTTCATACCAAACCTATAGAGAAAGCGGCGGTATCAGCAGATGATAACCCCGATTTGAAATGGCTATTCAGACAGTTGTACAATGGTTTTGTAAATAAGATAAGCTTAAAAACGTTTAGCGTCATCGCGCTGATTTATTTGTGCCTTAGCGTTTTTATAAAGTCGTTTTCTTTCCATCTTATCCACAACCTCCACTGGGACGATAATAACCTGTCTATATTGCAAGGCACTTGGGGAAGCCTGGTAACAGTTGTTGTGGTGTTGTGCGGCGGTGTATTTGCAGACAGGCTTGGCGCGCCGCGCATGCTGCGCATTGTCACTTATGCCATCTGCGGATTTCTGCTGTTCTTTGGCTTGTTGGGCATGTGGTGGCACTACAAAAGCTTAAGCGTAACCGGCATGCTCATTTACAGCCTTGCCGACCCTATGTACAGCATCGCAGCTATACCAGTCTTAATGGCCTTATGCCTTAAAAAAGTTGAGGCATCACAATTTACAACCTACATGGCGGTAGTAAATTTGTGCGATGTTTTGGGTGCTTACATATCCGGTTTGGCAATGCGTGTCACAACTGCACCGGTAATAGGGGTCACTTGCGGATTGGTAATCTCGACTGCGCTCTGTATTCAATGGCTGCTAAGGCCAGCTAAACAATTAGCAACGTAGCCGCCTATTCCATAGAGCATGTCTTCATATAATCAGCAAATGTCTTTCCGTTAATGGCCACCGAGGTGTTGTTGACGATGTCCGAAGCGAACATTACCCCAATGAACTTATACTGATAGGTGCCATTCTTGTAGAATTTACCATATACCGGCGAACCCGAGAAGCCGGGCAAAGCGGTCATCTGCATTTGAAATTCTTTTCCGTCTATCTTTCGTTTCACTTTACGCAAATTCTTTTGATCACAACATGTCGAAAGCGCCTGGTCAAAGCTGTTTACATCGCCCGACCCGATGTTTCCTGTAAGATAGCACTTCTGCACATCAACGGCATCTGCAGCTTTGATCTTGTTCATCAATGCAGGATAACCGAACACAACAACCGATTCAGGCTTTTCTTTAAAGAAGGATGGCTCCACCAAATCATTAATGCAATTCACGTCCATATCGTCCGGAACAGTGACGATCTTTTTTGCCATCAGGTCCGGCGAGTCATAGTGGTTAAAGTATTGAACAGAGTCTGTGCGGTTTGCTATTTTAAAAAATTTCTGCTCATTGGTTTTAGTAGAGGTGTAGCTTATCCGCAACGTATCCACATTGAGCATGCGGGTATGGTTTAAAATATCAGCGCCGTAAAAAACGTGGTAGTTGGTAACCAGGTATAAGTTTTTGTTAGACTTGTAGAAGAAACAGGTACCATTAATGGTTTTATTATTATTAACCGCAAAGCACAGGTAGCTGTACTTACCCAAATCTTTTACTGGCTGTGCATAAAGCCGACAAGCCCCCAGCAGTAATACTGCTAAAATAACCTTCCTCATGTTCAGTTTAATTTGGCGTGTGTATAATTGTAAAAGGAGTATACGCCTACACTTTTTCAAAGGTTACGCGGATGACGTCTTTTTTTAAAACGACCAGGAATAGTCATAACAAAAAAGCCCTTGCCAGATCAGGCAAGGGCTTCGGTTTATGTTTGGTTAGTTAGTAAGGCAAATCCTGGTTAGACTCTTCGGTTTTATCTGCTTTTTGGCTTTCGCCCTCAAAATCGCTTTTGCGGCCCAGCATTGTAAAATTTTCGGCCACAACTTCCGTTGTATATTTCTTGATCCCCTCTTTATCTTCAAATGAGCGGGTGCGCAACTTTCCTTCCAGATAAACAAGCTTGCCTTTGCTTAAGTATTTAGATGCAACTTCAGCAAGTCCTCTCCACATTACTATGTTATGCCACTCTGTTTGCTCTACCTTACGGCCGTCTTTGTTAAAGGTTTCAGAAGTTGCCAAAGGGAAACTTACTACAGATACTCCACCTTCTAACTGCCGTATTTCGGGATCTTTACCTAAGTGACCAACAAGTATTACTTTGTTTATTCCAGACATTATCGTTTACGCTTAACCGGGAGAATTAAATTTGAATTTAAAAAATTTAGTTAAAAATATAAAAATGATTTTAGGCAAAGCCAATTTATTTAAATTTTCTACTTCTGTATAAAACCACCCTTCTTCCATTTTATTCGGTTTTGTATCAGTAGTAATAAAGGTTACCATTAATCTTTGGTGGGTAAGCAAGTGTTTGTGAGGCCCTTCCACAGATTTTACATATATTTTGTTACCAAACCTGTCTTTTACCTGGTTTGATTGTACCATCTTAGTTACAACTACTGGCTCTATTGTTTCTATTAATGGTAAATCATACATGTTTGCCCAGATGTCTTTATCGCCCCGTTTATTAAGCAATATCCGGGTGCCATCCGTTACAAGGAAATAGTAGAGAAATCGCTCCCGTATTTTAAGCTTCTTTAGTTTAACCGGCAGTGCCGTGGTAGCATTGTGCATAAATGCATAACACCCTTCTTTTACGGGGCATATGCCGCAAGCTGGGTTTTTAGGTTTGCACAGCATTGCGCCAAATTCCATTATCGCCTGGTTGTGAAGTCCTGCGTGTTCTTTATTTAAAACATCATTCGCTGTTTGCTGAAATATCTTCTTGCCCGTTGTTGAATTAATAGGCTCATTTATTCCAAAATATCGCGACAGCACCCGGTAAACGTTTCCGTCTACCACCGCCTTTGCTTCATTAGCCGCGAAGGATGATATAGCTGCAGCCGTATATTCGCCAATGCCTTTAAGTTTGATCAGCTCGTCATATCTGTTAGGGAATACATTGCCATGTTGTTCTTTCACTAGTTTGGCGGTAACCAGCATGTTGCGGCCGCGCGAGTAATACCCCAAGCCTTGCCACAGTTTTAGAATGTCATCTTCCGGTGCGGCGGCAAAATCTGTAACGGTTGGATATTTTTCTGCGAAGCGATAGAAATAGGGCATGCCCTGCTCCACACGCGTTTGCTGTAAGATGATCTCTGACAGCCAGATAATGTATGCGTCTGTAGTGTTGCGCCAGGGCAGATCGCGTTTGTTAGACTGGTACCAGTTGATCAGCGTGTCAGAAAAATTCATAGAATAACAAATTTACTTATTGCGCCCTAAAAGAGCTTGTATGCATTTTGTTACGCTTCAAAAAAAATGCGGGTTTTATTTCGGCGTTTCCGTTTAAACCCATACTTTTGCAACCCCAAAACAGTTAAGTAGTTAACAAAAAAATAAAGGAAAATAGAGTATGACCAAGGCAGAAATAATAACTGAGATCTCAACCAAGACCGGTATAGAAAAGATTGATGTGCAAGAGACTGTCGAAGCATTTTTCAAGGTTGTAAAAACTTCGATGGTTAGTGGCGAGAATGTGTATGTGAGAGGTTTCGGTAGTTTTGTTGTTAAGAAAAGAGCTAAGAAAACAGCCCGTAATATTTCTAAAAATACTGCCATAATAATACCGGAACATTTTGTACCAAGTTTTAAACCTGCCAAAACTTTCGTAGAGAAGGTGAAGACCGGTAACAAAACCAAATCAAAATAATTTAGGTGATGAATAAGAAACAAATAGTTGTAGTTGTAGCCGTTGTGGCTGTAATGGGCTATTTGTATTCTTTACCTGTTAAAGGGCTTGTAAAGCCCAAAGATGACAGCAGCCACCGCAATGGTGTTGCCACAGGTGCCACGGCTGTGAGGCCGGTAACACAGGTAAATGTCGAAGCGATTTCGGCATCGGCTAAAGCGGCCATAGGCCCTTCGCTGGCAGGTAAAATTGCCGAACTTGAACAAAAGCTAAGTAAGGCGCCCGATGCTAACGCCAAAACTGCCCTGCAAAAACAACTGGCCCAGCAATGGGACGATGTTAACCAGCCGGCCCCTGCAGGTTTTTATTACCTGGACCTTGCCCGCAAAGACAACAGTTTTACCAACTGGTTAAACGCGGGTAATAGGTTTAATGACGCGTATAAGTTTACGCAAGACACTTTAGTGCAGCCTGCATATGTACAAAACTCGGTAGAGTCATTTGAGCATGCGCGTAAACTGCAGCCTGAAAACCTGGACGCGGAAACAGGTCTAGGTATCGCTTATGTAAATGGTGGTGCCGCCAGCCCGATGCAGGGTATCAGCTTACTGCTCGATGTGGTAAAGAAAGATCCTGCTAACCGCAACGCCAACATTAACCTTGGCCAGTTTGCCATGAAGAGCGGGCAGTATGATAAAGCAGTAGCGCGTTTTAAAACCGTTATCGCGCAAAAGGCAGAGGTTGAACCTTTGTTTTATCTTGCCGAAAGCTATAAACAGCTGGGCATGAAAAAAGAGGCCATTGCAGCCTATGAACGATGTAAAGACCTGATGCCCGACCCGGCATTTGGCCAGCGCATTGATCAGTTTATAAAAGAATTAAAAGATTAGTTAACCCATAAAAAAATTACAATTATGCCAAGCGGTAAAAAACGTAAGCGCCATAAAATGGCTACCCACAAACGCAAAAAGCGTCTTAGAAAAAACAGACACAAAAAGAAATAAGCTATTTTAGCTTTGTTACCTGCCCCTTAGGCAGGTAAACTTTTTATGTATTTGTTTTACCTATGCGGCAAGGCTGCATATTAAAGAAATGGAGTAGCAGTTGATAAAAGAACTCGTTATCGATTCAACCCCCAACGGGGCTACTATTGCATTATTACAGGATAAACAACTCGTAGAGCTTCATAAAGAGCAAGCCACCAACAATTATACTGTTGGTGATATTTATTTGGGCCGCATAAAGAAAATTATGCCGGGCCTTAATGCTGCTTTTGTTGATGTAGGTTATGATAAGGATGCGTTTTTGCATTACCTTGACTTAGGCCCGCAGGTACAAACCTTGCTTAAACTTACCAAGCAGGTCCGCGGCGGCAGCTACCAGTCTAAACTGCTCGATCAGATAAAGCTTGATGCTGATATCAGCAAATCGGGCAAAATATCAGAGGTTTTAGCAAAGAACCAAGTCATACCGGTGCAGATAGCTAAAGAACCTATCTCTACCAAAGGGCCTCGTTTAAGCTCAGACTTATCTATAGCCGGCCGCTACGTGGTGCTGGTGCCGTTCTCAGAAACTATCTCTATCTCTAAAAAGATAAAGAGCAATACAGAACGTACCCGCCTGCGTAAAATAGTGGAAAGTATAAAACCAAAGCATTTTGGCGTTATCATCCGTACAGTATCCGAAAATAAGGGCGTAGTAGAATTACAGAAGGACCTGCTCGATCTGATATCGAAGTGGGAAACCTTTATGACGCGGTTGCCGGCAACAGAACCGGCTAAAAAAATATTGGGCGAGATAGACCGTACCTCGACCCTGTTAAGGGATATCCTTAACCCCGATTTTGCGCGTATTTATGTAAACGAGACCAGCATCTTTGAAGAGATAAAGTCTTATGTTCATGAGATATCGCCGGATCTTGAAGACATTGTCCGCCTGCATAAGCACAAGGACCCGATATTTGAACATTACGGTATCGAAAAGCAAATCAAAGGTGCTTTTGGTAAAACCGTAAATCTGCCTGGTGGCGCATACCTGGTTATCGAGCATACAGAAGCCCTGCACGTTATAGATGTGAACAGCGGTAACCGTACTGCTAATAAAGAAAACCAGGAAGAAAATGCCTTCCAGGTAAATAAAGAGGCAGCCCGAGAAATTGCGCGTCAATTGCGTCTGCGCGATATGGGCGGTATTGTGGTAGTCGATTTTATTGACATGCATAAGCCGCAAAACCGTAAAGATCTGTTCGACTTTCTTCGCGATGAAATGGCGCACGACCGTGCGAAACATACCATTTTGCCGCCAAGTAAGTTTGGTCTGGTACAAATTACCCGTCAGCGTGTGCGGCCCGAGATGAACATCGTTACCAGCGAAGTTTGCCCTACCTGCCATGGTACCGGCGCTATTCGCCCGTCGATATTGTTGTTAGACGATATCGAAACCAATTTCAATTACATTCTCGTAGAACAGAATGAGAAAAATATTACGCTTTGCGTGCACCCTTATTTAGAAGCCTACATTAAAAAAGGACTGGTTAACCGCCAGATGAAATGGTACTTTAAATATCACCAGTGGATCAAAGTAAAAAGCAGCCCTGCTTATCAGATCACAGAATTTCACTTCTTCAACTCGAAAGAAGAAGAGATCAAGCTTTGATGTGCAAATGAGAATATGTGCAGATGTGCAAATAAAAGCCTTCCGGAAACGGAAGGCTTTTTATTTTTAATGCAGCGTAATCTAACTAAAATAATTAGCAATTATCTTATCTTTAATCCGCACATTTGCACATCTTCAAATCTGAACATTTAAAGAATGGCCAAAACTAAAACAACTTACTTCTGTCAGAGCTGCGGCTACGAAACACCGAAGTGGCTGGGCAAATGCCCTGCATGCCAGCAGTGGAACACTTTTGTAGAAGAAGTTATTGAAAAGCCAAACTCATCTGTGCCCGATTGGAAAGCCACCAATTCGACGTCTCAGCAACGGTCTAACAAAGCGGTCGCGGTTGGCGATATAGCTGTACAAGATGAGCACCGTTTTGCCACACCCGATCAGGAATTTAACCGCGTGCTTGGCGGCGGCATTGTAGCCGGGTCGCTGGTATTGATCGGCGGCGAGCCAGGGATAGGCAAGTCTACCCTAATGTTACAGTTGGCCATGAATATGCCGGGACTTAAAGTGCTATATGTATCCGGCGAAGAAAGCGAAAAGCAAATAAAGATGAGAGCTGAGAGGCTAAACGCTACCCCCCAACCCCCTGAAGGGGGAGTTGAATTTGGAAGCGGAAATGCGGTTCCCCCTTCAGGGGGCGGAGGGGGTTGTTACATCCTTACCGAAACCTCTACCCAAAACATCTTTAAACAAATAGAGCAAACAGAGCCGGATCTGGTGGTAATCGATTCGATACAAACGCTATACTCATCGCATATCGAGTCGACGCCGGGGAGCGTATCTCAAGTGCGTGAATGTACGGCCGAACTGCTGCGTTTCGCAAAGGAAAGCGGCACGCCGGTAATATTAATTGGACACATCACCAAAGATGGCATGATAGCCGGCCCCAAGATACTGGAGCACATGGTTGATACGGTTCTACAGTTCGAGGGCGACAGGCACCATGTATACCGTATTTTGCGCTGCATCAAAAACCGTTTTGGTTCGGCATCAGAATTGGGTATTTATGAAATGTTAGGGGTAGGGTTGAGGGAGGTATCTAACCCTTCAGAAATATTGCTTTCTCAACGAGATGAAGCTCTGAGCGGGATTACCATATCAGCAACGCTTGAGGGTATGCGCCCAATGCTGATCGAGACGCAGGCACTTGTGAGTACATCGCCATACGGAACGCCGCAGCGGTCGGCTACAGGCTTTGACACTCGCCGAATGAACATGCTTTTAGCGGTCCTTGAAAAAAAGTGTGGATTTAAACTCGGTGCTAAAGACGTATTCCTGAATATAACCGGTGGTATAAAAGTAGAAGACCCCGCAATAGATTTGGGACTTGCCGCGGCCATTATATCCTCTCACGAAGATATTGCCGTCCCATCTAAAACTTGTTTTGCAGGTGAGTTGGGACTGTCGGGAGAGATACGCGCGGTCAACCGCGTAGAACAGCGTATTGCTGAAGCACAGAAACTCGGCTTCGAAAAAATATTTATCTCGAAATACAACTTACCCTCTACCAAACAAGATAAACAACGGATAGATCTTTCCCGCTACACCATCGAGATCATTCCTGTTGCCGGGATCGATGAGGTATTTAACCTATTATTCGGTTAACCCTTAATTAGTGATCGTTATTTTACGGATGAGGTTATTGTTGTAATCGGCAACATATAGCGCGCCACCAACAGTAACAATGCCAGTCGGAACATTAAATTTAGCAGCAGTGTTTGTGCCGTCGGCAAAACCGTATACACTGGCGCTGCCTGCTATGCTGTTTAAGATACCTGACGAGTTTTGTAAGCGCAGCACACGGCCGGTACCATCAGCAATGTATAGGTTATTGGCAGCATCTATCGCGATGGCGTTAGGGTTGCCGATAAGGGTAGTGATGGACCTGTTACCTGCAACCGTAGTTACTACACCTGCGCTGGTTATTTTGCGAATGGCGTAATTTCCATAATCGGCTACAAATAAATTGCCGTTAGTATCAAATGCCAAACCTGTTGGTGTTCTGAAAAGCGCCAGGGCGCCGGTATCATCTGTAAAACCAATTCCACCACCGGCAAAAGTAGTTACCACACCGGCTGTCGAGATCATGCGGATGCGGCTGTTATTAGAATCGGCCACGTAAATATTGCCCGACGCGTCTACAGCAATACCGCGTGGTGCATTAAATTGCGCGGTTAAAGCGGTGTTAGAATTAACATAGCCCGCAATACCAGATCCGGCCAAGGTAGTAGCGACACCTGCAGGGGTTATTTTGATAACCAGGTTATTGCCCTGGTCTGTCATATACAGGTTGTTTTGTTTATCAACTGCCAACGCATACGGGCTGTAAAAAGCTGCTGTTGCTGCGGGACCGTCTGTATGGCCAAGCGCGCCGCTGCCGCAAAAAGTACTTACCACGCCGGCCGGGGTAATTTTTCTAACTAGGTGGTTAAACTGATCGCATACATAAATATTCCCTTGGGCATCTGCCACCATACCTTGCGGATTGTTGAATTGTGCGGCAAGTGCGCCACCATCTACATATCCGGCTGTGCCGCTTCCGGCAAAAGTGCTAACTGTTGCAACGGTTGCGGTAGCTGCAGTTTGAGTGGTAACTTTTACTGTACTGCCATAAGATGTACCGGCCGCACTGGTTGCATAAGCACGTACGTAATAGGTTGTACCCGGCGTAAGGTTGCTGATAGTTATGGCATAGTTTGCCACCAAAGCGGCATTTGCTACTTTGGTATCAGAGGTAGTAGGCGATTGGTTTGCAGAGCTGTAAACCAAGCCAACTTCCGTTATGGCACTTGTGCCTAAATCTGTTACAACACCAGCGCTCGTGAAGCTTGTAGTTGTCACATCTGTAAGCAGCGTTCCGGTTGAGATGGTCGGCGCTGTTGTAGTAGTGCTATCTTTTTTACAAGCAGTAATAGTTAATGCGAAAAAAGCTACAAGGGTTGCAAGCTTTATAGGGAGGGGTAAAAATTGTCTCACTGTATCTGTTTTGAATTAAAGGGATGGCATAATTTTACCATACCTAATAGTGCTTCAAAAATAACATTTAAAGCTTTTATAGAGATTATAAAAATCTGCTTTAACTAATTTTAACAAAACAGCATCGCCCTTAAATAAAAAAAGCCGTTGTGATTACAACAGCGTCAATATCTGCACCGGGCAGAGTTTAAGAATAAAGCCCGGCAATTTTCATTACCGGGCTTTGTTATTTAGTAACGGCTGCCGCCGTTGCCACCTTTATTGTAACCACCGCCGTTACCGCCGCGGCTGCCGCCACCGTAACCGCCGCCGTTGCCACCACGGCTGCCGCCGCCGTAACCACCGCTGCTGCGGCCACCACCGAAACCGCCGCTACGGCCACCGCCGCCCGCTTTGCGTTCTTCGGCCTGACTTACAGCAATGCTACGACCGCTCACTTCAACACCGTTAAGGCCGTCGATAGCTTTTTGACCGCTTTCGTCATCGCTCATTTCAACAAAGCCAAAACCTTTGCTGCGTCCGGTTTCTCTGTCTATAATAACTTTAGCAGAGCTTACTTCGCCATAAGCTTCAAATAATTCTTTTAAATCTTCTTCCTTTAACGAGTAAGGCAGACTTCCTACAAAAATGTTCATTAATTTTAGTTTAATACGTTTTCGGCTTTCAGGCCATTTTTCGGTTGCAATATATAGATAAACTTGATTAAAAAACTTAATATTTATTTTTTAACAATTTTTTTAGATGAATAATGCCATTCACTTTCAGTTCATTGCAAAACTGCATCGTAACTTAATGTAACAGTGGGCAATAAAGTTGCTGCATCAAGCGGAATCTGGTTATTAGTCAACAGCGGGCTGCGCTTTGCGTAGAACTGCAGATACTTTCTTTTGATGGCTTGCTGACCTATAGCCGGTAAATTATAATTGATGCTTACGGGCAATAAAAAATCATGCTGCTTTTCATGATCCGGAATGATCCATTTTTTGTCTGTCTTTTTAAGCAGATCTGCAACTGGCTGCGCCATGGCTACATCATCGGCATAATAGACCACAATACGTTTAATGTTGCCATCTATGTCAGCAGTAAACTTTAGCATCACCAGGCCGGCCGCAACGTTTTTAGTAATATCATTTGTCGGCTCAAAATTTTGCTTAAAGAACGAATTCATCACCTCCTGGCCTCCCTGAAACGGAAAAGCCAATTCTTTTTGCGCCATTGCCGATATTGAAACCATAACGGCGGCTGCCAATACTACTAATCTCTTCATTTAAATTACTTTGGGCTCTCGTTTGCTGCCATCGTACAATTCATATTCCAGCAAACGGCAATCAAGCTTTCCGTTATAATATTCTATCCTGCGTTTGGCTGTAAGGCCAATCTTCTTCGCCAGATCAGGGTTGCCGGTAAACACATATCCGGTGTAACCACGGCATTTTTGTTTTAAAAAGTCGCCGATGCGTTTGTAAGTGATCTCGAGTTTGGTGTGTGTTCCTAACCGCTCGCCATACTCGGGGTTAAACATCACCACTCCTGTACCCTCAGGCACTTCGGTATCGGCAAAATCACAAACAGCAAAATCTATTAAATGTTCTACACCCGCTGTTTTTGCGTTTTTACGCGACACTTCTATTGCATCATCAGATATATCCGTCGCGATGATCTTAAAGTCAAGTTGTTTAATAGCCTTGTCCTTTAAGACACGCCGTTGCTCAAAGAAAACCTGCTCGTCATAGCCCAGAAAGTGCATAAAGCTAAAGTTCATCCTGAAGAAACCCGGCGGCTTTTCAGTCGCCAGCAGGGCGGCTTCTATTGCCAAAGTCCCCGATCCGCACATGGGATTAATGAAGTTGCTTTTTCTGTCCCATTTAGAAGCCATAATTGTTGAAGCGGCCAAAGCCTCCAACATAGGCGCTTTACCTGGTATTTTGCGGTAACTATGCTTTGCTAAAGTTTCGCCGGAAGTATCGATGAATATATCCGCGCGGTCGTCTTGCCAATAAAGATGCAGCACCGCTTTGTTTTGATCTGCACCAGAATTTGGGCGGATGCCTTTTACAGATTTTATCCTGTCTACTACCGCGTCTTTGACTTTTACGTTAGAGAAAAGCGGTGTTAAAATATGCTCATTATTTACGTTTGATGTGATCGAAAAATAGCCGGAAAAATCGATCAGTTTTTCCCACTCGATCTGTACCAGGTTGTCATAAAGTTCTTTGGGATCGGCTGCGGTAAAACTTTTAAGTAAATACAGCACCTGGCTTGCACAGCGCAGGTTAAGATTTAACGGGATGCAATCATTCACTGTGCCCTTAAGCTCAACCCCGGTTGCAAAAGCGCGATCAACCGTATAACCCAGACCCTCAACTTCGCTCTGCAAGTAAGGCGATAACCTTTTATTGCAGGTAATAATGATCTTACTCTCTGTATCAAAAACATTCATTAACGGCGAATTTATAATTAAAAATTTATAGCTTTATTTGTTAAACGCTAACTTTACATTTTAAAAGTTTCATAGATGGATATTAAAGGCAAAGTACACGAAGTGTCGCCAACCCAACAGGTTACAGAGACCCTTAAGAAAAGAGAACTGATCTTAGAATATATAGAAAATCCTCAATACCCTGAGTATCTGAAATTTGAGGCGATACAAGACCGTTGCAATTTGCTTGATAATGTTCAGGTGGGTGATAACGTTGATGTGTCTTTTAACTTAAAAGGCCGCCCATGGACAGATAAAACCGGCAAAAAAACGTACTTTAACTCTTTGCAGTTATGGAAGATCAATAAAATTGACGGTGGCGCTGCAGGTTCATCTGCTCCGGAATATGCTCCGCCTGTAGATTTAACCTCATCTGCAGATGACGACGATCTGCCGTTTTAACAGCCTCACCTAAATCCTCTCCAAAGGAGAGGACTTTAAAATAAAAAGCCCTTTAAGATCTTCTTAAAGGGCTTTGCTTTTATAAGTTTGACCTCTCCCCAACCCCCCCCCAAAAAAAAAAAGGGGGAGGTTCTTTATTATTAATCTTTATCTTGGTTCTATGTCTTTATTGTCTGATGAAAAAAAACTCAAAATTTTAAATGGCGGGGTTATTTTAATTTTCGGCGCAGGTATTTACTTCACTGGAGGATTGTATACCCTTATAATTACCGCAATATTGTTTTTGTTTATTTATCTATATGCTTATTCACTCATAGGCCTTATTTATACGCGGAAGCAAATAAAATCATGGGTTTTTTATTTAATTTCTGCTATAACATTATCTTCAGTCTCCGTCGTATATGGATATGTACTTTTAGTGGTTTATCCTTTAATTACTGTATTCATTGTGGCATTTGTAAGTTGGATTGCAAAGATGTTAGGGAGAATCTTTTAAGCGGAAATTTGAAGATATCCTTTGACATGATTATTATAACAAAGCCATTTAAAATTTAAAGGGCTTTGCTGTAGGCTTTTGTTCCTCTTCTTTTAGAGACGGGTTGGGTGAGGCTTTTACTCCTCCTTCATTATATTTTTAGTCACCGATTTGCTGCCTTGTTTAACAACAAGCTTATACATGCCATTTAATGGCAATGGAAATGAGCGGCTAAAGCTTTGAGTATTTACCCTGTCGCTCCAAACTATCTTGTCATCACTGTTGATAAATTCAATTGTAGTGGCTGCTTTTGCAGGCAGGTTAAAGGATAATGTGGTTTTACCGGTAGAAAAATCAGGCACCAACTTAATGTCGCTTATCGCCAAAACTTTTTTATCATCACTTGCTTCATCGGTCATTGGCTCTGTAACGCTGTAATTGATGTTTGTGCTTACACCGTTAGCATCCGTATTAGAATAGCTAAAGCGCTGGCTGTTGCGGCGGCTCATTCTCCAATCGCGGTTACGGACTGGTCCGTCATTCCGGTCAAAACGTAAGCGCATCGGGCGATCACCTGCAGGCGGCGGTGGCATCATATTGTCTCCATCTGTCCTGAAAGAAAACGTCATTGTTTTAACGCTATCCTTTAAAGGTCTCAAGTGCATTGGCCTTTGTACTGCAGCACCGCCAACGTAGTCGCCATATTGGTGCGCCATACCATCGCCTGCAATCATAGGCGGTTGTCCCGGAACGCCATCCATACGGCGCTCAATAATCACGCGTCTGCGCTGGCCATCGCCCTTTAGCTTATTCATGTCGGTCATTGCGCTTGCGCGCTCTGCCGGCGATAAGGTTTTAATGTTCTTTCCGTTAATAACAGTATCGCCGTTGGTAATAACGATCTCTGTATTCTTTTGGCTTTGTGCCATCACGACCGATGGGATAACGAAGATGGCGGCAATGCTCAATGCAAAAACAAGCTCGAAGCCTGGTTTCGCGGTTATTTGGGGTAATTTCATGTTGTATATAGTTTTACTTCTCAAATGTAACAAACAACATAACGCCAATGTGTTAAACTGGCTGCTTAAAAATGTTAAAATTTGTTAAAGCTAATCTGTGCCACAGCTTTTTAAAATATTTTTGTTTGGCAAATAATGAAGAAGAAAAGCATTGTTTTAATTATAGGACTCATGGGCTTCGCGCTGTTAGGCGTGCTGTTTATGCAGCTGTACTTTCTGCGCCAGGCTTATTCCCTGCAGGTAGACTTGTTTGACCATTCTGTAAAAGAAGCACTTAACACAGTTGTAAACAAAGTTGCCCGCGTTGATGCTATAAACTTTTTAAACGAAAAAGCCCGTGCCAATGATGAGCGGGATATGCGCCAGCGCAATTATAATTTGATGGTGCGCAGTATACACAGCAGTACGTTAGGCAACAAAACCGTTATCTCAGATAGTTCTGCTTTGCGCAAAAAAAACACCGCGCATCAGCGGCACATCGCTTTGCTTCGCGATAGTTTAAAGCACATTATTTTAAGTAATAAGCTGGACGACGAAATCTACACTTTAGCACAGGAGGGTTCTGTAAACTATAAGATAAACGTCTCTGAATTTATAGATGAGTACGGCATAGTACATCGGCGGATGATGCCCGAAATCATTTCGCCGCTGCATGCCATGCAGAAGCGTCATATCAAGCTTTCTAAATTCGATACGATACGTTATCAATATATAGACCCGCAGTTTGGCCCGCAAACTATGATCATACCGCAAATTAACCCCGAGTGGGCCCGTTTGCAAATGCGTAAAGAAAAGGAGCGGCAAATTCGTCAGGTAAAAAAAATACTAGCGACAGACTCATTAGCCAACCTGCCAAGATCACAAAAGCCGCAGCAGCAGCCAAGTGTTATACAAAATCTGGCTATGGAATACCAGCGCGCAGGTAAACCGCTTGAGAAACGTATCGACTCTGTTTGGATAGATTCTGTCTTACGCCTGGAACTGCAAAATAAGGGTATAACTCTGCCTTTCAGTTACGAAGTAAGCACGGCTAATAATGATTCGCTGATATTTTCCCGCGCGCTTGACACCGGCAGCAAGCCTTCTTTCCTGGCGGCAAATACCTATGAGATGCCAATTTTTGGTAAGGAAGTAGTAAGTGACCCGGGTAAAATCAGGATCACGTTTCCTCAAAAAAGTTCTTTCTTACTTAGCCGCATGACTTACAGCATGGCTACAAGCGGGGCATTGATGCTGGTGCTAATATTGTGCTTTGGTTATACCATCTTCTCTATATTAAAACAGAAGAAGATATCAGAGATGAAGACAGATTTCATCAACAACATGACCCACGAGTTTAAAACGCCTGTATCCACAATCATGATAGCCAGCGAAGCGCTAAAAGATGTGGAAATTGCCGAAGACAGGACGAGGGTGGCCAAACTTGCCGGCATCATTTATGAAGAAAACGCGCGCCTTGGCAGCCATATAGAACGCGTGCTGAATATTGCCCGTATAGAAAAGAACGACTTTAAACTGGATGTTAAACCGGTTGATGTGAACGAGATGGTGGCTGCCGTGCTTGATAGCATGGAGCTGAAGTTGCAAAAGTACAATGCTCAGACAACAATGCACTTAGAAGCTGACGACAGCATTATTATGGCCGATGAACTGCATTTCTCAAACGTGTTATACAACCTCATAGACAATGCGTTAAAATACAGTGACAAGGATCCGAAGATTACCATAAGCACGTTGAATGCCGATGGCCAGATTGTGGTTTGTGTAGCAGATGAAGGCATTGGCATGAGCCGCGACCAGCAGACCAAGATCTTTGAGCAGTTTTACCGCGTGCCTACCGGCAACTTGCATGACGTGAAAGGATTCGGTTTGGGGCTTAGTTATGTGAACACCATTGTTAAGCGATTGAACGGCAGCATCGGGGTACGGTCTGAAAAAGATAAAGGGTCTGAGTTTGAATTAAAATTTGCGCTTGCTTAATGAAGAAAATACTACTGGTGGAGGATGATCCTAATCTGGGTTTGCTGTTACAGGATTACCTGCAGTTAAAAGGCAAGTTCGACGTGGTACTAAGCAAAGACGGCGATGAGGGTCTGCGTGAGTTTACTAAATCAAGCTATGATCTGTTGATCCTCGACGTAATGATGCCCAAAAAAGATGGCTTCACTTTAGGCAAAGAAATACGCAAAATAAACGCTGATGTGCCTATCATATTCGCGACAGCGAAAGGCATGATAGAAGATAAAACCCAGGCTTTTGGCTTAGGGGGCGACGATTACATCACCAAACCCTTTCGCATAGAGGAATTGCTGTTACGCATAAACGCGCTGCTGAAACGCGCTTCGTCGCCTGACAAAAAGGATGTACAACAGCAGTCACAATTCGACATCGGTAAATATCATTTCGACTTTACGCAGCAGTTAATTACCAATAACGGCAATCAGCAAAAGCTTTCCACCAAAGAAGCAGAATTGCTGCGTTTGTTATGCCTGCATAAAAACGAGGTGCTCACCCGCGAAGAAGCTTTATTGAACATCTGGCACGATGATAACTATTTTAACGGTCGCAGTATGGACGTATTTCTGAGTAAACTACGCAAGTTTCTTAAAGAAGACCCGGCTGTTGAGATCATCAACGTGCATGGCCGGGGCTACAAACTTCTGGTAAACTAAAAACCCCTCTTCATAGAAAAGGGGTTTAAAATATTCTGTAATCATTTTAGGGCTACCATTCAAATTCGTTGCTCGGCATACCGATAGGTGCACCCGGCGGCATGTCTAAAGCATCGGCAGGCTGAAATTTGTCAGGGTTCTTTTTAAACTCATCTATTTGCGACAGTGCAAAGTACATTGCAGCTTTTTGCTTAGGTGATGATGTTGATGCTTTGCCACCCATCCATTCGGCTAGCTCGGCTATTTTAAGCAACGCTTCACCACGTACGTTTTCACCTGCACGGGTGTTTGCCGCCAATTGCAGCAGATATTTTAACGTAAGGTTATTCGCCAAAATGTGTAGTTCGCCTTTGTAACCCGGTTCAAGCGGTGCCTTCCAGGTGGCAGCTAATAATTTATCTACCATTGGCATAAAGCCCGGCTGCTCGCCGTTGCGCGACTGAAATTCTATTAATCTTGCCGCGCGATTGGCGTCGAGCAGGTAGCCTAAAGTCGCGTTGGTTGCGGTTTCGGCGGCACCAATAGGATCGAAGGTTACCCCTGTATGGCCGCCAAAAGTTTCAACGGTAGATGGGTAGCCTACAGGGCGCGGCGGAATCTTAGCGATCAAAGCCTCTGGTAAAGCCAAGGCATCTGGGCTTATTGTAGCGATAAGTCCGTCGATAGCGCGCCATTGTTCAGCCGGCTCTACCATTTTTGTAACGGTTTCGCCATCGTTTTTTAGCGCATGTGTAAAATACAGTCCGCCAATGGAGTTAGCTACCGCTTCTATTTGGTAACGGTGCAGCAGGTACATCGGTACCAATACTTCTTCGAGGGTTGCCATGGGCGCATCTTCGCGGATGGCCTTCTCTGAGAAATTATCTAAGATGTGACGACGGATGGTCATCAATTTAGTCAGCTGATCAACGGAGTTTACGCCATCATCCCACTGGTGCGATAGCGGATGAACGCCGCCGCCGATATCCGGTATAAAGATGTGTCCTTGTGCCAGCGTTTCCTTCATGATCTTGTCAAGCGCGGCATTTTCATCAGATCCTTTTGGAAAATCAGAATAGCCCCAGGTTATCGCTCGCTTATCCCAAGTGCCAATGCCTTTCGCATAAGCGTTCGAGACATCTATTGTGCCATCTGCTTTCATGCTAAAGCGCGGGAACGGGTAATCCATTACAGACGCACGGTCATGTGTGCTGCTGGTGAAGTTGTGGTATAGGCCAAGTGTATGGCCTATCTCATGCGCTGATAACTGGCGGATGCGCGCCAGCGCCATTTGCTCCATCGCTTTCGAAACCGGCTTACCATCGGCATATGGCTGCAGTAAGCCTTCGGCTATCAGGTAATCCTGGCGGTGACGGTCAGAGCCAAGGGTCACTACACCTTTTAGTATTTCTCCGGTACGCGGGTCTATGTATGACGAGCCGTAAGAGAATGCCCTCTCCGGACTACCCGAGCGGTTAACCCAGTTCACCACATTGTAGCGCATATCCATCGGGTCTGCATCTTTAGGTAGTTCCTTAACGATGAACGCGTTTTTGTAACCGGCCGCTTCGAACGCCTGGTTCCACCACGACCCACCCTCAATTAAAGCAGATTTGATAGGTTCAGGCGCTCCACGGTCAATATAGTATACTATCGGTTCAACAGGTTCGCTCATTGCCGCGCCGGGGGTCTTTTTTTCTAACCGGTGGCGTGCAGTAAATCGTTTAAGGATCGGCTCGGTAATGGGAGCAGAAAAATCATAATAACTAAACTGGTTAAAGCCGCTTCGCGGGTCAAACTTGCGTTTCTTAAACTTATCATCAGGTAGTTGTATAAGTGCCTGGTGCATACGGAAGGTAACCGCTGTAGGGTCGGCGGCTACACCTCCTCCGCGCCCAAAACCACCGCCGGCACTACCGCCCGTAAAGGTAAGCACCGCCTCGAACTCGCTGTTTTTGGGGAAGTTTTTTGTATTGTCGATGTAAATGGCAGACCGGCTGTCGTCTAAACGGTAACCTCCACCTGCGGCACCGCCTCCGCCTCTGTTACCCGCCGCGATCGCGCTACCCAGGTTACCACGCCCGGTACCGATAGTTGCACCTATGCCGCTTGCATCGCGAACCAGGAATGGTGTGAAATCTACCAAAACCTTATCGCCGTCAACCGCCGCAGGGGTAAAGCCCCAGAGAATAGATTTGGCAAAAGCGTTTTCTACGGCCTTCTTTTCATCCTCATTGCCATTAACTGCGCGGTAATTGCTTATGGGCTGCTCCAGAAATATCTTCGGGCCCACGCGTGTGAAACGAGTGATGACAGATGAAGCCTGTCCGCGTTCAGGTCCGCCGTTGCCCACACCATCAACCAACGACCGGAAATACAAAAAGTCTGTACCAAACTTATCTATTTCCAGGTAAACCTTACCGCTCTTCTCGTCATAATAAAAGTTAAAGAAGCCATCATACTTCTTGAAGTTTTGGGTGAATGAACCGATGGATGCAGGCGGACGGTTTTCCGTAGTACGTGGACCGCCTTCGCCACCGCCGCCGCGGTTTTGCGAATAACCTGTTGCGCTGAAGGATAGTATAGCAAGCGCTGTTAAGGGTAAATAATGCTTCATTGTCAATAGTTAGTTTAGTTGTGTTTAGGAAAAATAGAAATTATTTGCTTTAAAAGATTATATATCAATTTATTCTATTGAAAATGTTACGGTTTTGGGCAATCAGTTACAAATTATTCAAATCTTGTCGCTTTTGACTGCTTAGTTTGTCGGTATTTTCCCCTAATCGTGGTTGAACAGCGGACTATATTTGCTTTAAACTACATAAATTATGAACAAACCAGGCCGAAACGTTCTGACAGCCATTGTTGAAATTAAAGCATCGCTTGAAAAAGTATGGAATTGCTGGAATGATCCCGACGATATTAAACAATGGAATAACTGCGATGCCGATTGGGAAAATTTGCACGTAGAAAACGACGTTCGCGAAGGCGGTAGATTTCTGTTTGCGATGGCGAAGAAAGACGGCGGTGAACATTTTAATTTTGAAGGCTATTACGATAAGGTGATCCCGCAACAGTTACTAACCTACACACTTACAGACGGCCGCAAGAGTGAGGTACACTTTAGCGGCTACAATCCGGTCACGATAACCGAACATTTTGAACCCGTTGCAGAGCTTCCATCCGCAATGCAGCTGAAATTCTGCGAGGCGGTGCATCAGAGTTTTAAACGATACATAGAGAACACGGACAATTAAAAATTTTGTAAATTAGTGTTGCTGAAACTACTTTGCTTTTACAATCGTTAGTATTTAGCTACTACGACACTACCTTTTATGATGAATACTACAGCGCCTATGCCCTTAAACGAAATGGACAGGGTACTAACTCTAGCCGAACTGGATGTTGATTATACCAGTTTGGAAAATGATTTTCAAGACTTAAGCACGCTGGCCGCTAAGATTGCCGGTACATCTATCTCCATCATTAATCTTATCGACAATTACACGCAGTGGTCTGTTTCGGGCAAAGGTTTTGCCGTTAGCTCCATGCCGCGCGAAGACAGCGTTTGCCAATACACTATAACCGGTGATGATCCATTTGAAGTGAAAGATCTTGCCGGGGACGACCGCTTTGCAGATAAAGATTACGTAAAAGGAGGCGATCAGTTACGATACTACTACGGCGTACCGCTCACTGCTGATGGTCAAAACATTGGCGCACTTTGTGTTTTAGATGCACAAGAACACCAGATAAGCGGCGAGAAAGCCGAAATGCTGAAGATCATTGCGCAAGAAATTGTAACGCGGCTAAAAACCGCCAAGATCATCAAAGACCTTCATTACCGTTTAAAAGAGGTTGATGAGAGTAAGCGCCGTGTGGCACACGACATACGCGGACCGCTGAGTGGTGTTATCGGACTCGCTAACATGATACAGGAACAGGGCGAAGACGGCACCATGGACGAGGTGCTGGAATACGTGTCGATGATTGATAAAAGCGCCAATTCCGTACTTGAATTAGCTAATGATATTTTAACTGCCGACCAGCGTAAAATGCAAACCGCACAGCCCGGGCAATATGAATTTAATTTAGGTTTACTTAAAGAAAAACTGTGGGAGTTATATGAACCACAGGCGGTGAATAAAAATATCGACTTTAAAATAGTAGTACATCCCGAAGGACAGAACATTCCTTTTTCGAAAAACAAACTGCTGCAAATCATTGGCAATATCATCTCTAACGCGATGAAGTTTACCCCCGAAAATGGGCGGATAACTGTTGATTTGAGCATGGTAACCGCGGCAGATCAAAATACCCTGCTGATATCGATAACTGACAACGGTGTAGGCATGAGCCAGGAAAAAATTGCGCAAATACTGCAAGGTAAAGGCAAATCTACAGATGGTACCGGCGGCGAACAGGGTTTCGGCTTTGGGCTTAACCTGGTAAGGCATTTAGTTGATACCCTTGACGGCACTATGCGCATTGAAAGCGCGCCTGGCAAGGGGAGCACCTTTACCGTAAGCCTGCCACAGCCCGAAAACCTGACTTAAGAGTTTTTAACGATAACCGTTTCGATAACGTTCACCACAAGTTCGCACTTGTCGGTAGCGCGCTCTAAGACCGAGAATATTTCGCTGTATTTCATGATCTCCAGCGGGTCTGTTTCTTTTTCTATAAGTGCGGACATGGCTTTATTGTTGACAATGTCTGCCTGGTGCTCTAATTTTTTGATGTTTTCTACGTGGGCTTCGATCACTTCAGATTGTGAAATGTCCTGTAGCTCGACAATTAGTTTTGTTAACTCGCTGCAGCAATCCACTATCAGCCCGGCCAATTCCTTTACAGGCTCGGTCACAACAATATTGTAAAAGTTAACCCGTCGGGAAGCGATATCTATAAAATCTGAAAGCGTATTCAGTGCTGATGACAAAGCGTACATATCATCGCGGCTAAATGGAGATATGAAAGCCTGGCCGGACAGCGCATACATTTCGCGCTTAATGTTATTGCCTTTCTCTTTTAAGCGGCTGATGACATTAAAGTTCATCTTCAGGTCCTGCGGGTTTGCTGAAGAAACAGACTGATAAAGCAGGCTGGCCATTTCCAGCGCCGTCGCCGCCGCGTCATCAAACAGGTTAAAAAATGTCTTATTGTTACCGGGCATTATCCGCCCGAATAAGCTTGTCTTCATCAGCAATTATTTGAGTCCCGAAAGATACTCATTCATATTACCATTTAAAAAAGCGCCCAGGGCTATTAATTTTTTGAGGTAATGCTGCTTTGCGATCTGCCAGTCAAAGTAATAACCGGTGGCGGGCTTTATACCGTTGATCTTAGCCGGCTTTTCATTGAGCAAAAATTTCATAAGATACTTTCCCTTAGCATTTTTGTAAAGTACCCAATCTATGTTTGCACTTAGCGGGATGATATCGCCGGGTTTCCATGTCTTATCTATGTCCAAAGATGACGCCGCATGTTTGCTTGCGTTTTCTACATCCATTATCGCGGCAAACGGCGAAACTGTCTCCGCGTGAGCAAAACGTAGTTCGGCATTGTATTTAGGCGCTTTGATAAAGGCGTCCGTAGTTTTAATGAAATCGGCCAACAGCGGGGCAGCGATCTTTACCTGTATGCCATTATTGTCCAAGCCGGGGCCTTTTTGATAGTAACCCTCAGCCGCGTCAATTTTGCCTAAGGCAGTAAGTTCATCGCAAGTGAAAAACGTCGATAGGTCTACGTCAGTAAAGCTAAATCCTGCCGCGCCTATCTCATCCTTTACGGAGTAAACAATGCTTTCAAAGCCAAACACATCGCTGATCAGCTTATCCGTCTGCGCAATTTTTAAATCCTGTAGCAATGCAGGCTTTAGCCACCGGGCTGCTATGCGTTGCTCCATGTCAGCCAATTTTAGTTGTACTTTAAGGCTGTCAAGGTTGGCAATCCAAGCACCTTCAGTTTCGTATTTGGTATAAGCAGGCGACAGATCATAAAAGCGAAGGTTAGTGTCATCAACCCGGTCGGTGATAATTATACTGTCTTTAATTTTGCTTTTCAGGCCTTTTAAATAAGCATCTGCACTTTGGCGGGTGCGTATCTCTTTAGTGATGGCGAAGTTGATCTTAACCGGCTTATTAAATGCTTCGGAGTAGTTATTGTATAAGCGTTCGCCAAGTTCATACAACTCTGTTTTGCCTTCGCCGGATATGTTTTTAACGTTGCCATGCTCAACCTTGTTTAGCTTTACAATAGTTTGCCACAAGCGTACGCCATCGGGGGTAAGCATTTGCAGGCTATCTGCTTTTTTTAAAAATCCCCAGGCAAAGCTGGTATTTACATCCTTTGTTAAATGCCGCGCACCGTGCCGGTTAAGGTGGTTAACAAATACAACCTTAAAACCTGAAGGGATATCTCGCTTTGCTTTTGACGGTGTCTTATAAAGCGTCTTTGTACCCAGGTATGCTGTATTACAAGACTGGGCAGTTGCTTTGTGAAAGCAGCTGCCCAGTAATATCACCACTAATATTTTAAATTTTGCCATTAAGCAAATATCAGGTTTTAGTGCTGATTGCCGGTACCGTCATTTTGGTAAGCGCCAATGTCTTTACCCGGAGCGGTGATGGTTGTACCATAAATACCTGTTGTAGTTACAGAGCCAAGCGGTGTAAAATCTGTTTTACCTTTACCAATTTCGGGCGAGCTGCCTTGCAACTTAAAGTTGCCGGTGTTAATGGCAATTAAAGAATAAGGCTGCAGGTTGGCAACAATTGGGCCCGGGTTAGCTGTAAAGTTATAGGTGTTTACATCGTAACCATAGAACATTGGGTTGTTGGCTTGTGGTGTGGTTGATAGAATATCGCCTGACTGTTTAACGCCTATGCCGTCCACAGAATAAAACTGAGCAGCAATAGCAGCAGAGTACGCGTAAAAACCGGTATTGTTGTAAGCAACGTTTGGCACGTCGGCGTCACTGGTAATGCGGATGCCAAAGCGGCAGTTAACGATCAGGTTATTATATATCTTTCCGCGTGCGGCTTTTTCATAATTGATAGAACCACCACGGCCTGTCTTAGTCTGGCGGAAACCACAATTAACCATGGTGTTGTTGTACATATTTACATTACATTGTACACCTGTAGTGCCCGCGTCTGATGCTTTTAAAGCGTTTGTTGCAGCGCCAATACACATGTTATAAGCAAGGTCGCCAACAGTACCGCTTTTCATGTTAAAAAACTCGCCGCCTACACCGCCGCAAAGTTCAAAGGTGTTACGCATAATAGACACTTTACCACCAGACACACGGATGTTATCATCCTTCGCGCCAAAGAACCAGGAATCCTCAATGATCAGGTTTTTGGTAATGTTCGCGAAATACATGTTATAACGTGGCGAGCCGGTTGCGTAAAAAGACTGATCATCAGCGCTGCCAGCGTTCGCGCCTGCAAATTCGATATGCGTCCACTTGATGATCGCGTCGCCACCCTGCGGGTTAGGTTTCGATGCAGTCGCTGCGGCAGGGGTACAAGTTATACCGCCCCACCAGCCAAATAAGGCGTTATCATACTTTTGAGCGGCAGCCTCGGCGTGCAATGTTGCTGCATTTTTAGTGGTAATGAAGTTCGGATTATCAGAAGTACCTAAGCTGATGAATGTGCCGTGCATAAATATCTCGGGCGAAGTAGCCGGGGTAAGGCCATCGCCAATAGCGATAAGGTGCACCCCATCTTGCAACAAAAGGGTATCACCATCATTAACAGTGATATCGCTTTTAAAGTAATAGGTTTTGTTTTTAAGCAATGTGCCTTTAATGGTACCTTTTAAGGTATCAGAAGTGATGGCGTTTGCCGTAGATACCAACGCCGGAGAGATGTTTACTAACTCGGCCTTGTGGCATGCGCTGAATGCTAAACCCAGGGTTAGCACAGCGATAATGTAAAGTAAATTCTTTTTCATGTTGTTAACTCTTAAAGTTTATAGTGTACCCCAAGTATGTAGTATTGCTGATAGGTGTCTTTACGAACAAATGTGTTCTTACCTGCCGATTGTAACTCAATTGCCTGGCCGGTAGTGCCTGCAGGGCCTAGCGGCGGATAAGGTTGTTTAATAAATAGCTCGAAAGGTGTGTTGGTTAAGTTGGTAGCCTTAGCGTAAATAGAGAAGTGTTTGGTGATCCTCTTCTCGGCAGAAACGTCGAGCGTTACAAAACCTTTTTGCCATACATCATTATCCAGGTAAGGTGAAACGCTGTTGATGCGTTCGCCTGTGTAAACCGCCGATACCTGCGCGTCTAAACCGCTTTTGGTGTCTTTGTACAGGAATGACAGGTTGCCTATATTTTTAGACTGGCCTTGCAGAGGGCGGGTTTGGTCAACTAAACGGAATGTATTATTACCGTTAGCGTCTTTAAATTTCTGCTGTTTGCTTGTAGTAATATCAGATTGGGTAAAAGCATAGTTCGCGCGTACCCCGAAGTGGCGGATATACTTGGTCACATCTAATTCAAAACCGTAATTATTTGCGTTACCGAAGTTGCCAGGCTGTAATACGTAATCAAGGCCGGTACCCGGTTTTACCAATGAGTATTCAATTGGGTTTGAAATGCGTTTATAAAACACACCTGCAAGGAACTGGTCTAAACCTTTAGGGAAAAACTCATAACGGATGTCGTAGTTATCAGCCGTAGCGCGTTTCAATGAGGGGTTGCCAACTTCCTGGTAATCCGCGTCGGGGTCGCCGGTTGTGTGCGGCACTAACTCATATGGGTTAGGGCGGCTTATGGCAGAGTAGTAAGACGCGCGAAGGTTTTGGCGGCTGTCTATCATGTATTTCAAGTTTAAGCTTGGTAATACATCATAATAACTGATAGAACCTGTTTTGCCCGCTTGCGTAACCGGAAGTCCGTCAACAAAATTCTGACTGGTATGCTCATAACGAGCGCCACCTATAGCCTGCAATTTGCCAACCTGGAATTTGAATTGGGCGTAAGCGCCGCCGATATTTTCGGTGAAATTGTAGTTCAGCGCGTCTGACGCCGTTCCTTGTAAACTTGATACCGCGAATGTATTTGCATCTATGTTACCGTTATAAGTTTGGGTAGAGTTGCTTAGCGGCAAGCCTAAAGTATATTGGTCATAGGTACTGTTGCGGGTTTTGTTACGATACATCCCGCCGAAAGTGAAATCAACAACAGTGTTGCCGATTTTCGGCGAGTAAACTAAATTCAGGAAGCCGCTTTTGTCCTGGTCTGTGTTATAAGCAAAGGTTTGCGTTTGACCCTTTAACGCGTCGATCGTTGTGGGCTGCTGCAATACAGAGCCGTTCGCCTGTAATGTACGGCCGGTAATGAGCGCCAGCGAATACCTGTTTTCGATATTGGTCGCCTTTGAATAAATACCGGTGTAATTAATGGCCAAATTATCGGTTAGCTTATGCTCGCCATGCAAAGAGAAATTGTAGATCTTTTGCACGTTACGGATACTGCGGGGCGCCTCTGTAACACGGCCCTGACCAATCCCTGTGCGAGCCAGGTTTAGGCTGGTATCAGAAGAATAACGGTACTGGTTTTGTGCCAGATTAATAAATGCACCGTCGAAAATCAATTTGTTACGGTTATTAAAACGGTAGTCTAAACGGGCTATGGCGCTTGTGCGTTCTTGCTGGGTGCTGTAACGACGCGCGATGATATCTGTCAAGACAGGGGCGTTTGTTACCGGGTCAACATCGCCCTGGAAGAATACGCCACGTGTATCTTTGTTTACATCCTGATAGCTTAGCGATACCAATGCACCGAATTTTTTATCGGCAGAACGGCCACCTATACTTAGGCTGCCTATGGCGCCTATGGGTAATTTAGAGGTGCTAAACCGCTGACCAGCGTTTGAGAAATCACCAATATTAGCATTGTAATTGTCGCCGTTTAAAATACGTGGCGAGCGATATGTATTGCTGTTAGCGCCAAATTTCGTGAAACCACGGTCAATATTGCTTTGTGCAAGGCCAACGCCCAAATTAGCGCGAACGGTGAAATCTTCGGGGGCTTCTTTTAGTACCAGGTTAATGCCACCGGCAATAGCGTCGCCTTCCATGCCTGGGGTTAGCGATTTGTTTACTTCCAGGCGGTCAATAATGTCGGCCGGGAAGATATCTAGCGGTACGTAACGGTTCTTATTATCCGGGCTCGGGATCTTAAAACCGTTGATCAACGTATAGGTATACCGTTTCTCCATACCGCGGATGATGGCGTACTGGCCTTCACCGTTGTTGCTGCGCTGAATGGAAACGCCCGATACACGCTGGGTAACGTTGGCAACCGTAATATCCGGCGATACTTCGATACTGCGCGCGGATACCGCGTTCAGCATCTGGTCAGAGCGTTGTTCTACCCGTCGGGCAGATTGGTCTGAGCCGCCGGCAGCACGTCCTCTAATACTTACTTCTGTAAGCTCGCGGCTCTTAACCCCAAGGTTTAAGGTTACGGTAGCAGTTTCATTGTCTCTTACAGTTACGTGTTTGCTCTCGTCTTTGTAAGACACATAGTGCGCTTCAACTTCATAACTGCCCGCGCTAAGATTGCGGAAAACAAAGCTTCCGTCAAGGCCAACGCTGGTTGAGATCTTTTTTCCGGTCGATTCATTTTTAACGGAGATAGTAGCACCAATCAGGGGTTCTCCGTTTTTTTGGTCGATCACGCTACCTTTAATAACTCCCTGGGCAAACGCCTGAGTTACAGTAGCTAGTAGTAATAAAATTAGTAGGGGGTAAATACGTTTCATAAGGGCGTTTAATACCCGCAAAGAAACGCTGCACGTATATGCTCATAATAAACAGTGTGTTAACCAATTATAAATTATAGATAAGATTGCCGGACAATTAAGAGCGGTAGGTTACATAAAAAAAACATGGAATTAACATTTTGGAAACAAGTGTCTGTTTGACGCATTAAAATGTAAAAACGATTTAAATGGCTTGTTGTTAACCGCATATGAATTTGAAAAATACTTTTCTCATCCTTTTCATCATATTTCTGGCAAACTGCGCATTTGCGCAGCACCATACACCGTTGCCTCATGGGATGGTTTTTGGCACTAAGCCATCTGTAACAGGCGGCATGCCAGCTGATAAAATTGAAACTTTTATGGGTAAGCGCACACGCACAACAACAGTCATCATAGGCAAGATATTGAACGTGGCCAAAAGTGCAGGGGGCTGGTTTGATATGGACGCGGGGAACGGCAAAGTTATCGCGGCCCATTTTAAAGATGCGAACGTAAACCTGCCAAAAGATATTAAAGGGCGCGAAGTGATCATTGAGGGCGTAGCTCAAAAAGATTTTATAGCAGACGACCTGCAGCACATGGCTGGTGACACAGTGCGTGGTAAACAACAGCACCACAATAAAACCGACCCAAAGCGACGTTTAACTTTTGAAGTTAAAGGGTTGATGGTGAATAGATGACTTATAAAGTTTGTCATTTCGACGAGGCACGAGGAGAAATCTTCGTCCCTAGTGTAGCGCGAAAGTGTATTAAGCAGAAGATCTCTTCACTAAATTTGTCATTCAACGAGGCACGAGGAGCAATCTTCTTCTGTAATATAGCGCGAAAATGTATTAAGCAGAAGATCTCTCACTGCGTTCGAGATGACAAATTTTTACTATCAGAGCCATTGTTGGTGTTGTCACCAACAATGAAACTTACAAAGCCAATTACTCCGCTTCCTCAATCAGATACTTGCTATCGATCTGTTTATTCGTTTTAGCACCAAGGTTTTTAATCCTTTCAGCAGTACTTGTCAAGTTGCCGCGACCGGTTGATAATTTCTTCACGGCCTCGTCGTAATTGTCTTGTGCTGTTCTTATACCTCGTCCAACAATTTCAAAGTCCTTTAAAAACCCGGCAAACTTATCGTACATATCGCCGCTTAAGCGGGCAATTTCCATCACATTATGGTTTTGGTGCTCTTGTTTCCACATCCCGGCAATGGTACGCAAGGTTGCCAATAGGGTAGACGGGCTAACTATTACTACCCTGCGCTCCCAAGCATCGGTAAACAGGTCGGCATCTACCTGTATTGCAAAACTGAATGACGATTCGATCGGCACAAAGAGCAACACAAAGTCGGGCGAATTGACTTTATCCAAGCCATGGTAATTTTTGTCTGACAAATTGCGCACGTGGCCACGCAGCGATTCTACATGTGCGCGGGCAAATAGCTTACGGTCATCATCAGTTTCACAATTCACCAGTTTCTCATAGGCAATGAGGGAAACTTTTGAGTCGATGACAAGGTGCTTATTGTCGGGCAGGTCAATGATAGCGTCGGGCTGATATCGGCTGCCATCTGCCGATTGGTGCGCCGCCTGCAGCCGGTATTCGCGGTCCTTGGTCAGGCCCGAGCGTTCCAGAACTTTCTCGAGAATAAACTCGCCCCAGTTACCTTGCTTTTTGTTATCGCCTTTAAGTGCTTTGGTTAAATTGCTGGCTTCATTGCTGATCTGTCGGTTCAGCTCCATCAATTTATTGATCTCGCCTTTCAGGATATTCCGCTCGGCGGCTTCAACATTGTAAACCTTCTCAACCTTCTCTTCAAAGGCTTTTAAATTTTGCTTCAGGGGACTGAGGACGTTATCCAGGTTTAGGCGGTTAGCATCTGTAAACTCCTTTGATTTTTCCTTTAACAGTTTTTCTGCAATGTTTTCAAACTCGCGCTGAAAGTGCAGACGTGTGTTTTCTACTTCGGCTTTTTGTTCCTGCAGTTTTTCTTGTTGAGCCTGTTGTGTAGCCTCTGCGCGCTCAATGGCTTGCAATGCTTGCGCAAGTTTTGAACGTTCGTTACTCAAGTCTGCTATAAGGCTGCTCTTCTCGTTTTCAAAACGCCCTTCATTCTTTATAAGCTCATTTTGAAAAGCAGTTGCCTTTTCCTCTGCCCGGGCCAGCGCGATCTGAAGGTTATTGTTATCGGCAATTAAACGGCTCGCTTCGTCCTTATCAGAACCCTTGGCAGATCGCAGCATAAGGATTATCCCCGCTACCAAAACCAAAGCCGCAACAATTAGTATGGTCACATCCATTTGATAATAAAATTAGCAAACGAATGTAGTTATAAATCGTACTTAATAAAAATTTTAGGAATCGTTCAGGCATACAGGATTTTATATCACTCTGCAAGCGTCCACTTTTGTCTGTAAAGATTTTGTAGCCTAACGGTTGCAGGAGCCGCACATGGCGATGGGGTGGCGATAGTATGGCGATGAACGCAAGTAATATGACTTATAAGTCAAATTTGTAGTCGACAAAACCAGTAACGTAGTTGTATATCATTGATTATAAGCGAGTTGCAATTGCTACTTAACATAACAAATAGCCGCCCCTATGGCGATGGCCACCCGTACATGTGCTGCCAAAATGGTAGTGTTTATGGTTTCTTTTTTACCGCGGTATCAACAGTTGGTTCTGTGGTAGATTTGCCGGTTTTGCTGGTATCCGTACCAACGCTCGACGCTCCTATTGATGCGCTGCTGCCACCTGCCCCGCCGTTATTTGAGGGGCCCGAATAGCCGTGGCTCGCGCTTGAATCGCGGGTTGCGCCGCCTGTTTTATTACTGCCGTTGCAAGCGGTGGCAGTTATTGTAATTACGGCAGAAGCGATTATCAGCAGCTTTTTCATGGCAGTTTATTTCAAAAGACAACAGCCATTTACGGAAAACAGTTTTACTTTATTTTCTCGACACGCAAGCCCACATCGCTTACCTCGCGTAACGGATTATCGCGCATGTTCTGCTCTATCTCTATATGGTAAATACCTTTTGCAGGGAATTTGTATTGGGGCAGAAACAGTTTTTGGTAATTGTAAATATTGCCTGTGCCTTTGCCAAGCCACTCGCCATCGGGGTTGGCCAATTTAAATTCATAACGGACAACACTTTTCTTGCCATCCGGTCCGCGCTGACTTACAAGCGTAAAAAGGTTTGCGTATTTGTAATCGCCGGTTACCCGCAAGTTCAGGTACAGGTTATAACGGGCATCAGCATCGGTAATGTTTACATCGTATTTGATCTTATTGACATAAGACCAGTTGCGATTGCTTATTTCTTTGGTTTGATCTATAACCACGTTTGGATCGGTGCAGCCTGAAAGGAACCCTGTCATTGACAATAATATGATTGCTAAAGATTTGCAAGGAATAAAGGTCATGCCGAACTTGTTTCGGCATCCCATTCTTAGGTCTTCCATATTCTTATCTCGATAACATTACTTGTATATCTGGTGGGATCCCGAAACGAGTTCGGGATGACGAAAGTAATTTAATTGCTTGCAGGCGGTGTGCCGCCGCCCCCCGGCCTTGGCCTATTACGGTTGCCGCGATGCCTGCGGTTGTTATTTCGTCGGTTATTATTGCTCCCTTCTGCGCGTTCGCCCCCTTGCTGCTGACCTGCATTTAGCTGGCGTGGCTGTTGGTTAGGGTTTTCGTCGCCCCGGCGTTGCTGTTGTTGATTACGGTTATTTCCGCCGCCTTGCTGTCCGCCGCCTTGCTGACGCGGTTGCTGATTTGCTTCGCCATCCGCCGGGCGTTGGTCGCGCTGTTGGTTGCGGTTATCTGCGCGCCGTTCGTTATTACCACCGCGCTGGTTTCGGTCATTACGCTGGCCGTCGCGGGGCTGGTTGTTGCCCGGCTTGCCATTGCGGTTGTTGTTGTTATTCTTATTGCGGTTACGGTTGCGATCATCCAGGCGGGTAAGGCTATCCTGGCCAACCACATTTTCGTAATCAAATACTTTAACGGCTGCTTTCTCTTCCAGCTGAACAGGCTCGCCCAGATCTTCGGGCAACTCGCCTTCTTTATTCATCCGCTGAATTTCTTTTACCCTATCAATATGCAAGGGAATCCAATCCTCGCCGCCCGGGTAAGTAAACCACATCAGCTTTTTAAAGATATCTGTCTTTTGCAGGCGGGCATCGCCTTTCTTAGTTTTCAGGTAATTTACATTATCAGGGATGTACTTTAGCGCATCCATGTAAGTATCTAACTCATAGTTTAAACAGCACTTTAGCTTACCGCATTGCCCTGCAAGTTTCAGGGTATTAAGCGACAGGTTTTGATAGCGTGCCGCGGATGTAGATACCGTTTTAAAATCGGTAAGCCAGGTAGAGCAGCACAACTCGCGGCCGCATGATCCGATACCACCCAAACGGCTTGCTTCCTGGCGCATACCTATCTGGCGCATCTCTATCCGTATGCGGAATGCCTCTGCCATACGTTTGATCAGCTCACGAAAGTCCACCCGGCCTTCGGCAGTATAATAAAACGTTGCCTTTGATTTATCGCCCTGGTAGTCAACGTCGCTCAGCTTCATTTGCAAGCCAAGTTCTAAAGCCAATTTGCGTGCCCGGTGCATGGTTTCCCACTCCAGGTCTTTAGCCGCTTTCCATTTATCAACGTCGGCAGGGGTAGCTTTACGGAGTATCTTTTTAGAAACGCTTTCTTCGCTAACGCGGCGTTTAACCATTTGCATGCGCACCAGTTCGCCGGTCACAGAAACGTGGCCCACATCGAAGCCGCCGGTTGGCGTTTCGGTCACCACCAGTTCGCCGTTTTCCAGGTAAGTGTTGTCGGTATTTAAATAGAAATCCTTGCGTGACCCTTTGAATTTGATCTCGACAATAGGAAAGGCTTTATATGCTGATGGCATATCCATGTTAGACAGCCAATCGTAAACATCCAGTTTGCTGCAGCCATTGGTGAGGCATGAGCCGTTACTTTTGCACCCTGCAGGCGTACAACCGCCTGTTGAGCAACTTCCACATCCCATATTTAGGTTATATATTGAGTCCCTTTCGGGAGCGATTTAAAATGTAAGCACTTTACAATCTGTAAAGATACATCTAAAAATAAGATTTTTGGATTAGCGTTTCTTTCGATGTGATAATGCGCCTTTTCCAATTCTTTAGTGATAGCCGCAGCCGCGTCGACAGAAATAACTTTCGCCATTTTTTGTGCCGTATCTAATTCTTCTGCCGGCAGGTGCACTAATTTTTCGCCACCGGTTTGCAACAGGCAACACTCACGCAAAAAGCTGACGCCGTAACGCAAGAAGTTCTTTTGGTTTTCGCGGCCAAGTTTTGCCATCTGATCGACCAGTTTTATCATCTCTAAACCCTTGTTGGCAAAGCATAAACGCAACCACTGTAAAAATAAGGTGTGGTGGTTATCGTCATGGCTTTGCAGCGATTGGATAGCCTCTGTAAGGTTTCCATTACTCAGGTAAGCTGCCTGTTCTGCCAATCCCTGCGGCTGACCGTTCTCTACGAGATAATCTTTAACCTCGCCGTAGCTTAAGCAAGGGATCTTTATCAGTTGCGTACGGGACAGGATAGTATTCAATATCTGGTCTTGGTTTTGGGCAACCAGCAAGAACAAGGTATTTGGCTGGGGCTCCTCTATGATCTTCAGCAGTGAGTTGCCGGTTTTATCCAGGTACTCGGGCAACCACAGGATCAGTATCTTGTATTGCGACTCGAACGGCTTAAAACTTAATTTCTTGATGATCTGATGGCACTCGGCAATATTGATGTTGGCTTGCTTGTTCTCGGCATCCAGGTATCCCCGCCAGATATCCAGATTAAGATACGGATTGGCTAAAAAAGCTTCGCGCCATTGCTCGATGAAAGTAATAGCCGTATCCTCTTTATGTTTGGCAAAAAACGGGTAAGAAAAATGCAGGTCGGGGTGTACCAGTTTCTGGTATTTGCGGCACGAATTGCATACCCCGCATGAGTCGCCAGGCTGGCGGTCTTCGCACGATAAATATTGCGCGTACGCTACGGCCAGCGACAAAGCGCCCGCACCTTCGGGACCTAAAAATAGCTGCGCATGGCTTACCCGGTTCTCTGTAACCGAATTAATTAAACGTTGTTTAATTGCATCCTGACCGACTATTTCTTTGAACTGCATTGGTGCAAGGTAGCAAATAGAGCCAAGAATCAAGAGCCGGGAACCAAGACAAAAATTAGTTTACGATACAATGGTTGTTTATCTTTGATAGCATGCCGATAGCTATCTCAAATCTCACATCTCAAATCTCATATCTTCTCTAATGAGAGTAATGGCATTTGATTACGGCACAAAGCGCATAGGCATAGCGGTGACAGACCCGCTGCAGATGATAGCCAACGGATTGGATACCATTCACCCAAATCAGATCATTGATTTTTTGAAGCGGTACCTGCAAACAGAGCAGGTAGAAACCTTTGTCGTGGGCGATCCGAAACAAATGGATGGCACACCCTCACAGTCGGCGCCACATGTTAAGGGATTTGTGAATTTATTAAAGAAAACCTTCCCCGATATTCCGGTGCAAATGTTCGACGAACGCTTTACCTCTAAAATGGCATCGGCAGCGATATTGCAAAGCGGCATCAATAAAAAAGCCCGGCAGAACAAGGCGCTGGTGGATAATATTTCGGCGACGATATTGCTGCAGGGGTGGTTGGAGAGGAAAGCATATTTATAGAGATCTCTTCCGAGCCTCTCCAAAGGAGAGGGAGTTGAACGCTGTCCCAAAATAAATTAAAGCCCTCTCCTTTGAAGCAGGCGGGACGGGGCTTTATCTTTGTAGGATGGAAATCCTCGATCTAAATCTTCAAAACTATCTTGATAACCATTGTGACGCTGAACCTGAGGCTTTGCAGACCATCAACCGCGAAACGTATGTGAAGGTGCTTAAGCCGCACATGCTGTCGGGCCATTACCAGGGCAGGCTGCTAAGTATGCTGAGTAAAATGATGCAGCCCGAAAGAATTTTAGAAATCGGAACATATACCGGTTACTCGGCTATTTGCCTGGCTGAAGGGCTTGCAGAAAACGGCGTTTTAGATACGATAGAGGCGAATGCGGAGATGGAACCGCTGATCCGTAAGAACTTTGAACTGGCCAAAACCGGCGACAAGATAAGGCTGCACATGGGCGAAGCGCTGCCCAGGATTTTGAAATTCGAAGACAATTTGTTTAACTTTGTTTTTATCGACGCCGATAAGAAGAACAATATCAACTACTTTGAAAGCGTTATACCAAAAGTAAAACCGGCAGGTTTAATTATAATTGATAACGTTCTGTGGAAGGGAAAGGTGTATGGCGAAGCAAATGATGCCGATACACAAAATATCCGCAAACTGAATGACCTGGTAGCCAAAGACACAAGGGTAGAGAAGCTGATACTTCCTGTCCGCGATGGCATACTGCTCATTCGAAAAAAGTAAATTATGAAGAAAATCTTACTGTTTGTATTTCTATTAGTAACCTCATTTGGCGCTTTCGCGCAAAAAAACACTTCACAGTCATACATTCAAAAGTTTAAGGATAATGCGGTGCGCATTATGCATGAAAGTGGTGTGCCTGCAAGTATCGTGTTGGCAATTGCCATGCATGAGAGTGGTAATGGTAACAGCAAAATTGCCCGTACCATGAATAATCACTTCGGCATGAAGGGTAAAAGCCAGGCCTCACTTGTAGGTAAAAAGAAGATCCATTCGTCATACAAGCAGTATGATTCTGACGACGACTCTTTTGCAGACTTTGCCCGTGTAATGACACAGCGTAAGCAATTTAGCCACCTGGCCGATAAATTTACCCATTATGATTATTTAGGTTGGGTTAAAGGCATACAACACAGTGGTTATGCTGCGAGCCGTAAATGGGGTGCGCAGGTTTTAGGTTTGATTCGCAAGTATAACCTTAACGACTACGATGAGAAGCCGGAAGCAGAGCAGCCGGCTAAGAACGTGGAGTAAGAGCCACCTAACTCCCTAAAGGGGGAACATAGCTTGCTATTATAACACAATGTCATTTTGACGAAGTATGAGGAGAAATCTTCTGAAAATGCTTAGGCTGCTTTAGAAGATCTCTCACCATGTTCGAGATGACATTTTTTGTTTTTAATTTGCCGGGGCGTGATTTTCAATAAATGGATTTATCTATAAAACATACTTCCCCTTCAGGGGGTTGGGGGGTTGCAGTTATTTGTCTCTTTCTCCTCTTCACCTCCTGCTCGTCGCACCGCAAACTGGTGCATACCAACAGGCCAAATTATCCATCGGCAGAGCCTCCTGTGGCCGATAACTTTGCCGAAAAGAATAATGAGCGCATCCGTGAGCAAGCCGAAAAGCCAAGCGGCGGCTATATTACTTATACCGCCCTGCAGTATATCGACCGCTTTAAGACCATCGCCATTCAGGAGATGAACCAATATGGCATACCCGCAAGTATTACACTGGCACAAGGCCTGTTTGAATCGGGTAATGGTAATGGCGACCTGGCCCGTTATGCAAATAACCATTTCGGTATTAAATGCACTACCGACTGGAAAGGAGAAGGCTACTATAAAGATGACGATCAGCATAACGATTGTTTCCGGGTATACAAAAACCCCGAATCTTCTTTCCGCGATCATTCAGAATTTTTACAACGAAAGCGTTACGCGCACTTGTTCGAGCTAGACAAAAACGACTACATAGGCTGGGCGCAAGGTTTAAAAGATGCCGGGTATGCAACCAACCCAAACTATCCAAAGCTGATCACCAACATTATCCAGAAATACAACCTCGACGCGTACGACCGTCCGGAAGGTGAGATCCAAAAGATAAGACGCGAAGACCGTGTGCTTAGCCAGATCAACAACAATATCGGCAAGGCTGCCAAAGATTCCATCGCTACAGCCAATGCGCCATTGCCTGCCAACAAAGTTTACACAGTTGTAGCAGGAGATACACTATACAACATTTCCCGCCGTTTTGGTGTTACAATTGATCAGCTAAAAGCATTGAATAACATGACCGATAACAATATCAAACTCGGTCAAAAGCTGGTGGTAGCGCCATAGCCTGTTAATTATTGTTAAAAGCTGATAACGTTTTACCCCATTATAGTAGCTTAGTGCCGTGAGAAAATACGTTCTTCTGTTTTGTGTTCTGTGCTGTGTTTTTAAGGCCCTTGCGCAGGATAAGCAGATAGATGGCATTATATATGATACCGACACCAAGGGTCGTATCGCGCTGGTGAACATCACAAATCTTCGTACAAAAACAGCTGTCTATAACAGTCTTAAAGCAGAATTTCATATTGTTGCCCGTCCCGGCGATAAACTTGCATTTTTCAAAACTAACTACGTTACCGATACGGTAACGGTAAAAAGCTACGGCCCTTTATTGGTTTTTCTGAAGCCTAACAGTATTATGCTGAAACAGGTAGACATATTTGATACCATGGCATCGCCCAAGCAGCGATTAGCTGCTACCAAAAAGGAGTACAATAAGGTTTACGGCTCCCTGGATACGCACGATTATCTGAATGTATCGCCTTATGGCGGAGCGGGTATAGGTATTGACGCGATTTGGAATGCCTTGAGCCGCAGCGGCAGAAACGCGGCCCATCTGCGAACAATCATTGAGCGCGATTACCACGACAATTTAGTTGATTATCGGTTTACCAAAACACTGGTGGCTAATGTGACCGGCTTAAAGGAGCCCCGCCTTACCGACTTTATGCAAAAATACCGCCCGAGTTATTACTTAACCATGAGCGCCAACGATTACGACTATATACAAGCTATCAAGATAAATTACCGCAGGTATCAGCGTAACCCGCGCGCGTTCACGCTGCCTAAATTAGTAACCCCACAACCTGCGCCAAAACCCTGAAGTTTGAATTTAACTTTTAATAAAACCTGTTTTTGCGTTTCTTTGCCTTAATGTTAAAAAGTACTGCCTTACTTTTTGTTGTTCTGTGTTTTTTCTCAATTAAAACTAACGCCCAGATTGCGGATAGTCTTCGCCGGGCAGATAGTTTGCGCGTTGTGGATAGCCTGAAGCGTGTCGACACGGTCAAGATAGACACCAACTTGCTCAACAGGTACCGTATCAATATTAGCAAGTTCAGGTTGCCAATACCTGTAAAGCCCTTCAAGGTAGAACCCAACCTCATTCCTGTTTCGCTGCTTGACTACAAAGTTTCCTATTGGCGCAAATGGATAATTTTTGGCTTAAACTTTAACCAGGCGGCTTTTAGCGACAATTGGGCTGCCGGCGGTGTAAACTCCCTTGCACTTAGCGGCAACTTTGACTACAAAACAGAGTATCAAAAGGGGTCTTTTGATTATACCGGCGAACTGCTATTGCTTTATGGCCGCGCGCGCAACGCGGGCAGTGAGAGCCGCAAAACAAACGACAGGATATTTTTTGATAACAAGTTCTCATCGCAACTGTCAAAAACGTGGTTCTTTTTCGGTTCTGTAAGCTTTGAATCGCAATTTGATAAAGGCTTTACCTATTTTGATGACGGCGTAACACCTCCCGCCCTCATTTCGCGTTTCATGGCTCCCGGCTATCTTACAGAATCTGTCGGTGTGGAATATAAACCCAGTAAGGTTTTCGATCTGCGTTTAGGCACCGGTACTGCCAGGCAAACTTTCGTGTTAGATACTACCATTTATCATAATCAGCCTGCTAATTACGGTGTTACGCCGGGTAAGACTTTTTTAAATGAACTGGCTTTTCAGGCTGTGGCTATTTTTGACAAGAACATTGCTACCAATATGCACCTTAACACCCGGTATACCTTGTTCATCCCGTACGCCCGGTTACCCGAGAATATTGACCATCGCCTGGATGTGGTGCTTACAGCAAATGTTAACAAGCTGATCGCTGTAACAATAAACGGAACTGCGCTTTACGATAAAAATACATCAGAACGGATACAGGCTTCAGAGAGTTTAGCTTTGGGCGTGATCTATAAATTCCCCTGATCAGGAATGTTTCCTTTTGCGCAGATCCTGGTAGTCTATATAATAAAGCACCTTAACGGAAAAGTTATTGTTTGATGGGGCGGTGAAGGTGTCACCTAAATTAGAAAAGTAATTGTTTCTGAGGTTGAGGATATTTGTCAAAGACGAATTCTTGTAAGAGATGCTTAGTTCGCTGCCCGGCGAAAATACCCACGAGTACAGCATATCAACATTCCAGATGTTATAGTTCTGGTTTACGTTATGATTGAATTTGGCTAGGCCGATTTCGGTAAGGTTGCCATCTGAAGCCAGGTTCAAAAATTGCTTGTTATCCAGTTTAGACCAGTAATGCCGTGCCCTTAATGTAATGCCCATGGTGCTGGTAAAGGTGTATTTCACCTTAAAAATATTTTGGATAGTTTGTACGTTGCGCAAAGCAAAAATTGGATTTGTGCCCTCAGAATCAAGCGTAGCGAAACCGGTATTGTTGACCCGCGGACTGTAAGTAACATCCTGCCCAAAGGAGAAGTGATTGTTTACCCTGTAAGAATAGTATAATCGCGCATCGTAACCGTACGCACCGTACGTATTAAACGCACGATAAAAATATTGCATGCCGCCGGATAATCTCTTAGCAGCGTTGGTCCTTAACGTGATGCCTGTTCCCTGGCTTGCCGGTTGTATAAACATCAAGTTTGCTACCCTGGGCTCATAAAAATCATTGCCCGCGGCTTTTATACTCAAATCTAAATAGGCCTGCAATTGATTTTTGAACGTCAGCCCCAGCTCATTAAAGTAGTTGAAGTTTTGGTAGGCAGTTGGCAAGTACCTGCGCGAATAATATAGCTCTGTGTAAATGTACCAGCTCGTAAAATATTTTTTCGGATGGTAATTGCTATAGATAAACTGCAGGTCGTGGTCCAGGAAATTGTTGTTAAACAAGATGCCCAGATCATTAGGGCTAAACTTGCTATCGACAAGGTCCTGCTTAAATGTCCAGGTGAAGTTTCCTAAGGTTTTCGCTGCGCCAAGTTCATAAGCATATCCCGTCGATGTATGGTCAGGATAAAAAAGGTTGCTCATCTTGCCGAAACCGCTAAAATTGTATGAGTTCTTTTTGTTATTAAGGCTGAACAGGAACGCGCTTACATCGGCATTATAATCCTTGCCAAAACGGTTAACATTGGTATTGATAAGCGTAACCGACGAATTATTCTTCAGGTTCTGATCAAGTACGATGATATTATAATTTGCCAACGGACTTGTTTGCACCAGGCGTGTGTTGCCTGTAACCGTGTCTTGTACAACAGCATTTGTGGTGCCCGTAATGGCGTTAAACACACCGATACCCAAACCTTTAGCTGTGCGCCCGGAAAATTTGATGGCATTATACAATTTCGTTTCCGAAGGGTTACTCAGCACAGCCTCATTCTTGCCCAGGTTGTTATAAGCAGTATTATAGTCTATAGGCTGGCCGCCAATTCTTCGGGAGTAAAATAGGTTGCCCTTGTTAAACAACTCTGTGCCTTCAGTAAAAAAGGGCCTGTTCTCTGCATACTTCACTTCGAAGGGCGTAAGGTTCAAGATCCTGTTGTCAGACTGTACCTGGCTAAAATCGGGGATGAGCGTTAAGTCGAGCGTGAAGGCAGCGTTGATGCCGTATTTGATGTCCATGCCACCACCGATAGAGCTGGTGGTGTTTTTTATGCCTGCCGTATTATAGGGATAATGATTTACGAAAGCTGAAGCGTAGGGGTAAAAGCCGAGACGTACAGGAGGGTGTATTTTCTGGATGTTGGTCATCTCGCCTTCCTGGTTGATGAAGCCGTTTTTTTTTGGGTCGATGTCGTTCCAGAATAATTGCTGTTGATTGGCAAAGCGCCTGCGGCGGATCAGGTTCATGCCCCAGGTTTGCACATCTTTTTCAGAAAAACGCAAAGCTGAGTAGGGGATACGCATTTCGCAGGTCCAGCCCTGGCTGTCTATTTTTGTGGCGCTGTACCAAACGGCGTTCCATGATGGGTCTTCATTTCCCTGCTGCGAATATTTGGCATCGAATTGCACGCCCGAAGAAGAAACAATAAACCCGCTGGCGTTGATGCGGTCAAGATAGGTATCCAAAAATATCCCGAAAATATCCGCATTGGCGATGCTGTCGCGGGCGGATAACTCGGCTGCTACAGCCGACATCGATTTCTCGTACATGCGCGCGGCAACGTAGACAGCCTTATCATCGTACATGATCTTCACCTCGGTACGTTCGTCATGCGCTTCGTGAACGCCGGCACTAGGCTGTAGCTGTACAAAGTCGGTAGCTATTGGAATATTTTTCCAAGCCTCATCGTCTAAAACACCATCAATTTTAGGCACAAGCGAAGTTTTCACGGCAGCATACTTTCTATTGCCTGTTTGGGCAAAAGCCGCTGCTATAAAAAGTGTCAGCAAAAAAGTGAGAGATATTTTCAGCTTCATGGACAATGTGTCCATAAGATGCTTTTGCGAATGAGAAAGTTACAGCGTGCGTAAAATTTAACATCTGAGGCGTCCCCGACACTGGCTGCGTTACAGGTTGATTTAAAATGATAACTTTGCAAGCCAAAAATTAGTGAATTAGGGTTCTAGGATATGTTTGAAAATCTTTCGGATAAGCTCGACAGGGCGTTTAAGGTATTAAAAGGTCAGGGTACTATTAGCGAGATCAACGTGGCAGAGACCATGAAAGAGATCCGCAAGGCATTGCTTGATGCCGACGTTAACTATAAAACCGCAAAGGCCTTTACAGATGACGTCAAACAAAAGGCTTTGGGCCAAAACGTACTTACCTCCATATCGCCGGGCCAGTTGCTTACCAAGATCATGAACGATGAGTTGACCGAACTGATGGGCGGCAGCACGGCAGAACTTGAGCTTAAATCATCACCAACCATTATACTTATAGCCGGCCTTAACGGTGCAGGTAAAACCACCTTTACCGGTAAACTGGCTAATTATCTTAAAACGCAGTTAAAAAAGAAGCCGCTACTGGTTGCTGATGATATTTACCGCCCTGCAGCGATAGATCAATTAGAAGTTTTAGGTGGCCAGATTGGCGTGCCGGTTTACGCCAACCGCGAATCTAAAGACCCAGTTGCCATTGCGCTCGAAGGTATTGCTAAAGCGAAGCAAGATGGTAACAACGTAGTGATCATTGATACTGCCGGCCGTTTAGCTGTTGACGAAGCCATGATGCAGGAGATAGAGCGCGTTAAGGCTGCCACTAACCCGCACGAGATATTATTTGTGGTTGATGCCATGACAGGGCAGGATGCCGTAAACACTGCAAAAGTATTTAACGACCGCCTTGACTTTACCGGCGCGGTGTTAACCAAACTAGATGGCGATACACGTGGTGGTGCTGCATTGTCTATTAAATCTGTCGTTAACAAACCAATTAAGTTTATTGGTACCGGCGAAAAGATGGAAGCGCTTGACGTTTTCCACCCCGACCGTATGGCTTCGCGTATCCTTGGTATGGGCGACGTGGTTTCTTTGGTTGAGCGCGCCCAACAGCAATTCGACGAGAAACAAGCAGCCGAGCTTCAGAAGAAGATCCGTAAGAACAAGTTCGACTTTAACGATTTCTACGGTCAGATACAGCAGATCAAAAAAATGGGTAACATGAAAGATCTGATGGGTATGATACCGGGCGTAGGTAAAATGATGAAAGATGTTGAAGTTGACGATAACGCGTTCAAAGCAATTGAAGCTATCATTAATTCAATGACGCCATTCGAAAAGGAAAACCCTGACAGTATCAATCAAAGCCGTCGCGTACGTATATCAAAAGGATCGGGTACAGACTTAACAGAAGTTAACCGCCTGATAAAACAGTTTGAAGATATGCGTAAAGTGATGAAGCAAATGAGCAACCCGGCTGCTATGGCGAATATGATGCGTAGGATGCCGAAGATGTAACGAACGGGGATACCACCTATTTGTCATTGCGAGGAGCGCAGAGACGCGGCAATCTTTAAGGACATTAATTTATGCTCGGATTGCCACACCAACTTCGTTGGTTCGCAATGACATATTGGTTCGCAATTTTAAACAGTCAACACCAATTTCCCAAACTGGCTTAACTCCTTCATTTTGTCAAAAGCTTTCGCTGCATCTTTAAGCGCAAATACCTCATCAACAACAGGTATAATCTTATGGTCGTTTACCATTTGCAGTAGGCCTTCAAAATCCTCTTTGTTACCCATGGTGGTACCGATCAGTTGAATCTGCTTCCAGAACAACGGACGGGCATTAATAGACGGTATGTTTCCTGCCGTACCGCCGAAGAAAACGATACGCGCTCCCGGATTGCATAAGCCTATCACTTTTTCAAAATCATCGCCAAGGGCGCTGTCTATCACCACGTCGAAACCGCCCGCAAGATGTTTCAACTCTTCGGCCCAATCCTGCGCTTTATAGTTCACGCCTGCTGCCGCACCTAGTTTGCGGGCTTGTTTTATTTTGTCGCCACTGCCAGATGTGACGAAAACCTTACAGCCCGCGGCAACAGCTAACTGCAAAGCGACGCTGCCGGTACCTGCGCCCACGCCGACTATTAAAACCCTGTCGCCTGATTTAGCGCGGGCTTTGGTGAATAAAGCGCGATAAACCGTCAGCCCGGCTAAGGGCAATGCGGCTGTTTGTTCCCAGTTGAGGTGGACCGGTTTGTCATACAGATTGTCGACCTTAACTTTTACATACTGCGCAAAAGTGCCGTTATCCGGCAAACCTAATATTTTAAAGTCTTTGGATTGGTATTCGGGGTGGTCGCCCCAGTCATTACCCGGATTGATGATCACTTCTTTGCCTATCCAATTCTTGTCTTTCTCGTCGGCAACTTCGGTAACGATACCAGCACCGTCCGACCCTAAAATAGAAGGGTATTTTATTCCTGCATATTTGCCAATGGTGATCCAGAAGTCACGGCGGTTTAACGCCGCAGCTTTAACCTGGACCAATGCTTCGCCCGGCGTAAGGTTTGGCGTTTCTACGTCTTTATAAACGATAGGGTTTTCGGCACTTTCCAGAACGATGGCTTTCATAGGGAGTTTGGGTAGCAAGTATAAAGTAAATACAAAATTAATAGATGGCGGTTTGACCTCTCCCCAACGCTCTCCAAAGGAGAGGGAATTATTTAAGGGAATTTGCGTTAGGGACAGGAGCGGCATCCTGCGCAGCAGATACAGCGGATGGCCCGACCCGAGCGAAGTGAAGGGAACGCCATAATAAACATACCCCTAACCCCTCTCGAGAGGGGAATAGCCGCTTTTTAGAACTCTTCCTCCCGGGAATGTCACACTTAGTCTGTCGAAGTGTTGAGAAGGGTTACATGACATGAGCTCGTCTTAATGATTATAGAATATTACCGTTACCCATTTACCCTTTACCTTTCAAACCGTTCACCGTTCTGCCATTTACCGTTCACCTTTCTAAGCAACGCTTTGAGAAATAAAAACTTATGCCTACATTTGCAACCCCGTTTAGAGCGGGTAAATAATTAAAAACAATAGCAACACAATGCAACAGTACGAAACCGTGATCGTTCTTACCCCGTTGTTATCAGAAGAAGTAGCTAAAGAGGCAATAGCCAAATACAGCAAACTTTTAAAAGATAACGGAGCCGAAATTGTCCAGGAGGATAATTGGGGTTTGAGAAAACTAGCGTACCCTATCCAGAAAAAATCTACAGGGTACTATCACTTAACTGAATTTAAGGCTCCGGGTGATTTAATTAACAAACTTGAAGTTGAATACAGACGTGATGAGCGCGTTTTGCGTTTCTTAACTATTGCGCTAGATAAGCATGCCATTGCTTACAATGACAAAAAACGCAGTGGTGCATTCAACAAAAAACCGGCTAAAACTGAGGAGGCAAACTAATGGCAGAGCAAATTAAATACGTTACCGCCCCTAAAGTAGAGGACAACCGTAAAAAATATTGCCGTTTTAAAAAGAATGGCATTAAATACATTGATTACAAAGACGCTAACTTCTTATTAAAATTCGTTAACGACCAAGGTAAAGTATTACCACGCCGTTTAACAGGTACGTCTTTAAAATTTCAGCGTAAGGTGGCACAAGCTGTTAAGCGTGCACGCCATATTGGTTTATTACCTTACGTTACAGATTCGTTAAAATAAACAGGAGGATTACAAAATGGACGTTATTTTAAAACAAGATGTAAAAAACCTGGGCGAAAAAGACGATATCGTTAAAGTAAAACCAGGTTATGGCCGTAACTTTTTGATCCCTCAGGGTGTAGCTATTCTGGCAACAGAATCTGCTCGTAAAGTTTTGGCAGAAAACCTTAAACAAGCACAATTTAAACAAGACAAGATCCGCAAGGATGCCGACGCGTTGGCTACTCAACTGGAGAATGTTAAATTAACTATTGGTGCTAAGGCAGGCGAGAGCGGTAAGATCTTCGGTGCGATCAACACCATCCAGGTGGCTGATGCTTTGAAGAAACAAGGCTTTGACGTTGACCGTCGCCGTATTACTTTTGACCAGGAGCCTAAGATGGTTGGTGAATACACCGCTAACTTAAACCTGCACAAAGAAGTTAAGGTTAAAGTTCCTTTCGAGGTAGTTGCTGAGTAATTAGCAAGCATTTCGAATCTCGTCCCGATAGTCATCGGGATCTTTCCGAGAGGCAGGGCTTAAATAAAATTATAGGTGTTTAGCATTTTGCTAAGCACCTTTTTTATTTTAGCACAATAAATCAAAGTCTTCCCTTCCGGGGAGATTTAGAGGGGGCTCAATGAAAGGCATAGGCCGTTTAGTATTATATTTCCTAAAGCTGTTTTTCCTGCTGTTTTTCGGCATCACCATTTTGTGGGTGGTGCTTACACGCTGGATAAATCCGCCGGTTACCTGGTTAATGATCACCCGCGGTTTTGAGCGCAAGGCCGATGGTAAAGACTGGAAAATTGACAAGAAGTGGGTAGCCTTTGATAGCATTGCCGACCCGATGAAGCGTGCAGCCGTTGCCGCCGAAGACCAGAAATTTCTGGATCACTACGGTTTTGACTTTGCAGCCATGGAGCGGGCAATTGACAACAACATGAGTAAGCACAGCCATAAATTAATTGGCGGCAGTACCATTACCCAACAGACCGCTAAAAACGTTTTTTTATGGCCGGGCCGGTCTTACGTGCGTAAAGCGTTTGAGGCTTACTTTACTATGCTGATAGAGGTATTCTGGAGCAAGCGGCGCACTATGGAAGTATACCTCAACGTTATTGAAATGGGCGACGGTATATATGGTGTGGAGGCAGCATCACAAGCTTACTTTCATGTGCACGCTGCCCAGTTAGATAAGTACAAGGCTTCGGCTATCGCGTCAATATTTCCTGACCCGCTGAAATGGTCGCCCACTAATCCCAGTACTTATGTGCGGCACCGACAATATCTGATCAGGAAGAATATGAGAAGATTGGGGCCATTGGATTTTTAAGATTAGTATTGCACTTATATTGCGCTGTGATGTTCTTCATTTGCTGAATAGTTTTTTTAATGTTACTTTTCTTGACCGTCAAGAAAAGTAACCAAAAGAACTCGCGGCTGCACCCTGTGCTACAATGGGTTTGCAGTTTTCAGGGCCTGTGATCGCCGCACAGACTGAGGCCGCATTATTCGGTGCTGTAAAGCCAGTGCCAACAATTCTCCATCTTTTAAAAGTCAGCGCGCAGCTTCGGTGATAAATATTTTGCGCTACTGAGGGCTTGTGTGATGAGGGCCTGCAAAAATATTTTGCAGGGCAAAGGCCTTGTGCGGCAAAAGAAGCCTTGCGCTGACTTGGCACTTTTGGTTCTTTTGTTGCTAAGACAAAAGAACTTATAGATTTTATAGGCTGTTTTATTAAATCCTAACCATACATTTCACTTCATGCTTCACCGGGAAGTTTACCGACCGGGCAATAAAGCACATTTCATTGGCTTTGTGGTGTAGTTCATTCGCTTTAACTACCATCGACTCATTTGCAACTGTAACAACCGGCTTTAGTAAGACTGAAGTGAAGTGCCCGCTGCCGTTAGCAGTTTCTTCCATAATACCGGTGGCCTTATCCTGGTAATCGGTTACAACAACACCGGCCGCAGAGCATAAATGCAAGTACCACAACATGTGGCAGCTTGAGAGCGACATCAGCAGCATTTCTTCCGGGTTGTAGCGGGTCGGGTCGCCCAAGAACGCCGGATCCGAGGAGCCGTTGATGACGGCTTTATTCTCTGCGGAAATGGCAAAGTTGCGATCGTAATCGCGATACCCGCTGGTACCGATGCCTTTGTTACCTGTCCAATTAGTGCTTATTGAGTAAGTATGCTGCCCAGACATATTATCTAAGCAATTCTTTAATACCAGGCTTGGCTTTAGAAACATTAAATTCTGTTACTTCAACAGTGGCCACGCCCTCTGTAACAAACGGATCTTCATTCGCGATCTTCTGCATGATCTTCAGGCTATCAGCCTGACCGATTATGATACCGCCAACGCGCGGGACTTTGCGTCCCCATATTAGAAACACATCTGCTTCATAATACTTCTCCAAAAATGCCCAATGCGCATCCATATGCTTGTCTACCTCTTCGAGCGGTTTAACGTAGGTAATGCTGATAATGAACATGATTAAGCCGGGATTAGGTTGCCAAATAGACGGGCATGCCAGCTTTCTTTGAAAGGCACTTCCCATTTCGTACGAAGCTCGTCAACGTTTTGGATGGTGTTGTTAAAGACAATGGTATCCGGCGTAATAGTACCATCTTTTACCATCTGTTCAAACTCATCACGCGACGCCGACTTGATTTTATCCACATCGCGATACGCCAGATTAAACCGGTCGAAAAAGTCGATCTGGTAGCGCTCTCCCAATTGCTTTATAAAGTTAACCGACTTATCTATGGAACAGCCGCTTGCGCCAGCCTGTGTTTCATCAACAAAAAGCAAAATAAACCTATTGTAGCGTATTTCTGCACCCGCGGCAAGTTGATTGCCATGCGCGGCCCAGCCTGCAGTAAACTGGTTAAGATACTGCTGAATTTCATTCGTTTCGGTAACGGTAAATTCGCGGTTTGCCTGGTAGACCCAAACCCTGGATTGTTGAGAAAATTCCATATCGCAAAGTTATCAAATTATTAATTTGGACTTATCGTGTCCATGACCATGCTGAAGCAAGTTTTACGCAGATACAACTACCTGTTCTACACCATTTTCATTTTGGGCGTTGGAGTATCGTTTGCATCATTTATTGTAACCCCCGATGAGCAGAAGTGGATCACCTGGGGCAATAAATGTCTGACTTACGCTTATGACCCCGCCGCCGAAGTAAAGTTAAAGAAGTGGGAGCTAACGCTTACTAGTGACGCTTTTGTTCGTTTCCGTAAAACCTACACTAATGGGAAGCAGGAGTACTATTCTTTTCAGCTGCACCGCTTTAAGGATATGGACTACCTTGGTAACGTAAATGAGGGTGTCTTAAAATTAAAGGCAAATGCAGACGACATCATCGTTCAAACCTACGACGATCCTAAAGGTAACGTAGATTCAATGGCAACTACGCTCAGCATTCCTGTAAAAAATATGGATCCCGATAGGTTAGATAGCTTAAGAAAGGCGTTGATCTATTTTAAGGAGAGGAGATAGCTACAAACCGTTTGCCTGCGCAGTTATCTCAGCGATATCCAGTACCTGTATTTCTTGTTCCTTCTCTTTGTTTTTCACACCATCGCGCAACATGGTCATGCAAAATGGGCAGGCAGAGGCTACTATATCTGCCTTAGCTTGCAGCACGTCTTCCATACGCTCAATGTTTACGTCTTTGTTGCCGCGTTCGGGTTCTTTAAACATCTGCGCTCCACCTGCGCCGCAGCACAAGCCGTTGCTGCGGCAGCGCTTCATTTCAATAAGTTCGGCATCCAGAATTTCTAATGCGCTGCGGGGTGCTTCATAAACGTTGTTGCCGCGACCCAGGTAACAAGCATCGTGATAGGTAATGCGCTTGCCTTTAAAGCTTTCGCCGCCTTCGGTTTTAAGTTTGCCTTCGTCTATCAACTGCTGTATCAGCTGCGTATGGTGGATCACCTCATAGCTTCCGCCCAATTGCGGATATTCATTTTTGATGGTATTGAAACAGTGCGGGCAGCCCGTTACTATTTTCTTGATCTCGTAAGCATTTAGTATCTCGATGTTGGTGATGGCCTGCATCTGAAACAAGAACTCATTACCGGCGCGTTTGGCCGGGTCGCCGGTACAACTTTCTTCTGTACCCAACACCGCGTAGCTGATGCCTACATGCTGCAATATTTTACAGATGCTGCGCGTAATACTTTGCGCACGCTCATCGAAACAGCCTGCGCAACCCACCCAAAACAAAATTTCAGGCGTTTTGCCTTCCGCGACCATTTCGGCCATGGTGGGAACAGTTAGGGCCTTACCCCTTCCCTCTCCAAAGGAGAGGGGGCTGTTCGCAATTTCGGATTTTATAATATTATCCATTTTATGACCTCCCCTTTAGGGGAATTAAAGGGGTTTCCAGTTAAACCTATCCGCGGCAGCGTATTTCCATGGCGCGCCGTTATTTTCAATGTTGCCGAACATGTTATTGAGACCTGTTGGCGCTTGTGACTCTTCCATTACCAGATAACGGCGCATCTCTACGATAATGTTTAGCGGGTCTATATTCACGGGGCAAGCCTCTGTGCATGCATTGCAGGTTGTGCAGGCCCATAATTCCTCGGCAGTGATATAATCATGCAATAATGTTTTCCCGTCCTGATGGTCTTTGCCATGCTTGTCAATGTTATTTCCAATTTCGGTAACACGGTCGCGGGTGTCCATCATGATCTTTCGCGGCGAAAGTAGTTTGCCCGTAATATTTGCAGGGCATACACTGGTGCACCTGCCACACTCGGTGCAGGTATAGGCATCCATCAGGTTTTTCCAAGTAAGGTCGGTAACATCTTTTGCGCCGAAACGCGATGCCTCTGCGGTTTCCGGAACGAATGATGGGTCAAGCATTGCTTTTACCTCGCCTGTTACCGATGCCATATTATTGAATTGGCCCTTAGGTGTCAGTTTTGAGTAGTACGTGTTTGGGAATGCCAGCAGGATGTGAAAATGCTTAGAGTAGGGCAGGTAATTTAAAAATACCAGGATACCGATAATATGGAACCACCAGCAGCCGCGCTCTATAATCACCAAAGCTTTAGTATCGGCAGGCAACAAAGGCGACAGCAGGTCACTTACCGGGAAACTGCCCGCCTGTAAATAATGGCCGAAATGCAATAGCTGAAGCTTGTGGTCGGCGGCATTCATGGTCAGGAACGCGGCCATGAGCAATACTTCTGTTATGAGAATATAGTTGGCATCGCCTTTTGGCCAGGCCGTCATTTCAATGCCTGTAAAACGTTTTAATCTTACAATGTTTCTCCTTGCCAGGAAAATTAGGCATGATATCAGCACCAATAATGCCAGCACCTCAAAACCGCCAATAAGCAAGCCATATAAACTGCCTAATGGTTGAGAAAAAACCCTGTGCGAACCAAATACACCATCGATCAATATTTCAAGCACCTCTATATTGATGATCACAAAGCCCACGTAAACAAATACATGCAGTAAAGCCGCAAAAGGGCGCTTAACCATTTTGCTTTGTCCAAGGGCTACACGCGCCATTGTTTTCCATCGCTCGGCAGGGTTGTCGCTTCGGTCAAGCGGCCGGCCCAATTTAATGTTACGACGTATCTTACCGGCATTACGCGTAAAAAACGCAACGGCAGCAGCAAGGATTAATAAAAACAGGATCTGGCCTATCATCAAAAGGTTTACAATGTGCTAAGTTAACTATTAGCCCCAATTTGCCAACACTAACAGATACGCGTTGATTTGTGATTTGATGAAAATTCAAAAAAAATTGAGATAAACAAAAAAAGACGCTACATTTGCAGTCCCCAAAAGGGCGGTACCATAGCTCAGATGGTAGAGCAAAGGACTGAAAATCCTTGTGTCACTGGTTCGATCCCAGTTGGTACCACAGCAACCGCAAACCTCTTAGTTATCACTAAGGGGTTTTTTTATGCCTTCTCTTCAATATAACTTTTTATAATTCAAAATTTCATCTATGAAATTGTTACCTCAATTGTTTTAATATCGTTCGCCGTGCCGTTATTTTTAGCGGATTGTACAACCCCATGCAATCGCTCGTGAAAGGCATTTGTAATAAATTTTTTATCCTGGCAGGCATAGCTGTTTTGGGCATTTTGTTCAGCTGTAAAAAATCATCGCATGAGCAAATGATCGCGATCTTGAAGCACCAGGCTGCGTTAGATGCTAATCCCAAAAATCCTTTTAATTATGAGAGTTTGCTAAAGCAAACAGACTCGCTGTTAATGTTAGCAAAAAATAAGGATAACGTTCAATTAAAGCTTACAAAGGGCCAATTATTGCTAAAAGCGGGCCGTGAACAAGACGCCGTAAACATTTATGAAAGTGTAATAAATAAGGTGCCGCCTATGTACAAAACGCAGGCACTTTCTGATATGGCAATTGCATACATGCGATTAGGCGAACGTACCAATTGTATGCAAAACCACAATGGTTCGTCCTGTATTTTCCCGATCAAAGACGGCGGGCTGCATAAAATCCAAACCGGATCGCGCAAGGCAATAGAAATTTACAAGAAACTGCTCACAGATAACCCTAAGGACTATGAGTCAAAGTGGCTGCTGAATATTGCATACATGACGCTGGGTGGTTATCCGCAAGACGTACCCGCTCAATTTCTGTTAAAAGGCCTGAACAACGATGGCGCTTATAAAGTAAAGCCATATAAGGATATGGCTGCAGACCTTGGCCTTGATATTAACGGCATGTCTGGTGGTGTTATAGTTGATGATTTTAATAATGACGGCTACCTGGACATTATTACTTCGGGCTGGGGATTGAGCGACCCAATGCATTATTTCCGAAGTAATAAAAACGGGACGTTTACAGATGTTACTAAGAATAGCGGGCTTACAGGTATCACCGGTGGACTAAATATTACCCAAACAGATTATAATAACGACGGCAACATTGATATCTACGTAATGCGTGGCGCATGGCGCGGCCAGGGGTATGGGAACCAACCAAGTTCTTTACTAAGAAATAACGGTGACGGCACCTTCACCGATGTCACCATTGAGAGCGGGTTGCTTGCGTTTCATCCTACGCAAACGTGTGCCTGGGCCGATTTTAATAACGATGGGTGGCTTGATCTTTTTGTGGGTTACGAAAATTTGGGATGGTTAGACGAGGGCGGCCCCCACCCGTGTGCGCTTTTTATAAATAACCATGATGGGACTTTCACTAATAAGGCGGCGCAGGCGCATTGCGATATGTTGATGTATGTGAAAGGTGCGGTGTCTGCTGATTTTAATAAAGATGGCTGGCCCGATATTTTTTTATCGTGCCTTGATGGTAAACGCTTACTTAAAAATAAAAGAAAGAAAGGTGAACTGGTAGATTTTGAAGACGTAACTGTTAAAGCAGGTATAAATAATACCGTGTCTAAAACCTTCAGCACTTTTTTCTTTGATTACAATAATGACGGTTGGCCCGATATCATTGCCGGGGACTTCAATAACGAAAAAAACCTTGGATATTTTGCCGGGGCAGAGGCAAGTGGAGATCAGGTACCTGGCGCTGGTTATGAAAATCTTTTTAAGAATAATGGCGACGGCACATTTACAGACGTTACAAAAAGCGCCGGCCTTGATAAAGTGGTATTTGCAATGGGTACCAATTTTGGTGACATCAATAACGACGGGTGGCCGGATATGTATTTCGGAACCGGTAACCCCAGCTTCAAATCACTTGTGCCAAATAAATTGTTCATGAACATAGATGGAAAAAAATTTGCAGATGTAACCACATCATCGCGCATCGGTAACCTGCAAAAAGGCCACGCTGTCGCGTTTGCAGATCTACGTAATACAGGCCTGCAGGATATTTTTATTGAAATGGGCGGTGCTTATAAAGGCGACTCTTATACCAGCTCATTGTATGTAAATCCCGGCCAAAATAATAATAACTGGATTAGTCTGAAGCTAGAAGGGAAAAAGGCAAATAAGGCAGCAATTGGGAGCCACATTAAAGTAACGTTTACAGAAAACGGTAAAAAGCGTTCTGTTTATAAAGACGTAAACTCCGGTGGCAGCTTCGGTTCGTCGCCGTTGCGGCAAGAAATTGGCATCGGCACGGCTAAGATCATAGATGAGATCGACATTACCTGGGCGGGCAGCAACACCTCGCAACATTTTAAAAACATCAAGCCGAATCAATATTTACATCTGGTAGAAGGCGAATCAAATTTTAAGGTGATAAAATTGAATAAGCTAACGTTTAAGTCGAAGATACAGCAGATGGGTATGTCTATGCCTATGTAGATAAATGCCCCATCAGCTTACCATTCCTGTTGGTACTACAATTATTGATCCGCCATCAGGGCGTGGTACATATCCAAAGCCGGTTGCGGTACCGGTTTAGCCAGCCGGCGGGTTTGTACGTTAAGCCAGGTGATATCGACAGTGAGTTTGGCCTTGGTTTTATTCTTATCGTCAATAAATTCATGCAGGATGGTCCATTTCAAGCCATCTTCGGATACGCTTACAATCGTCAGCTTGATATAGACGGTGTCTGTAAATTTTATCTCACGCATAAAAACGCATTCTTCGCGGAGCAGCACCGGTGCAAAATGCTGATCTTCCATTACCTTCACGGTCAGTCCGTAGTTAGCCAGTACCTCTAACCGGCATTGCGATGCCAGATCATAATAACGGCTATGCCGTAAATGGAAATTAGGGTCGAGGTCTGACCAGCGAAGCTTTATCTGATAGTTTGGTAGCATAATAAATGTGTACCGCTAAGATAGCCGGTCACTACACATAAAAATCAATAATCTGCCACGTGTTAACATTTATTGCATCCCGCTGTTAATCAGTTATGAAGATACTGCTTACAGGCGCCACCGGCTACATAGGCCGTAGGTTATTGCCGGTACTATTGGAAGACGGGCACACGGTAGTTTGTCTTGTGCGCGATAAGGACCGTCTCGACGTCAAAAAATACAAACCAGAACAGGTAGAGGTTGCAGAAGGTAACCTTTCTGATCCGTCTTCATTGAAAGATCTGCCTAAAAACATAGACGCGGCTTACTACCTGGTGCATTCCATGGATGCTGCAAGCGGCGATTTCAGCGAGGAAGAGCAAAAAACAGCGCAGAACTTCGTAAATTTTATAGATTCGACCAATGTGCGGCAGATCATTTACCTGGGCGGTATTGTTAATAAAGATAAGTTGAGTAAGCATCTGGCCAGCCGCAAAGCGGTTGAAGAAGAGTTGCGTAAGAGCAAGGTGCCAGTTACCGCGTTAAGGGCAGGCATTATTGTCGGCTCGGGCAGTGCATCTTTCGAGATCATTCGCGACCTGGTAGAAAAATTGCCTTTGATGATCGCACCAAAATGGATAGAGACCAGGTGCCAGCCTATCGCGATACGCAACGTAATCCAGTTTTTATCGGGCGTGTTGAATAAAGAGGATACTTACAATGAGCACTATGATATTTACGGCCCCGACAGGCTTACCTATAAGCAAATGCTTATGCAGTTTGCCGAAGTGAGAAAGCTAAAAAGGAGGATCATAACCGTGCCGTTTTTTACCCCAAAGTTGTCCTCGTTTTGGTTGTATTTTATTACATCTACTTCATACACGCTGGCTAAAAATCTGGTCGATAGCATGAAAGTAGATGTTATTCCTAAAGAGAACGACCTGGCAAGTCGTCTGAATATCGAACTTATCCCTTATAAAGAAGCCATTAACATGGCGTTCGAAAAGATTGAGCAAAACCTGGTGCTGTCCAGCTGGAATGACGCGGGCGATAACCGCATATTTGCCAAAGGCTTGAGCAAGCACATAGAAATACCCAAGTTCGGGGTTTTTACTGATAACCAGATACAGGAAGCAAAAGATCCGCAAAAGGCTTTGAACCGCATGTTCGCCATCGGTGGCCGTAACGGCTGGTACTATGCCAACTGGCTATGGCGTTTCCGTGGATTTTTGGACAGGTTGTTTGGCGGGGTAGGCCTGCGCCGCGGGCGCAAAAACGCGGCAGAGGTATCGCCGGGCGATGCCCTGGATTTTTGGCGGGTAATATTATCCAGCCGTGAAGACAAACGCCTGCTTCTTTATGCCGAAATGAAACTTCCCGGCGAAGCCTGGCTTGAGTTTAAGATGGATAAAAACAACTGCATGACCCAAACCGCAACCTTTCGCCCGTTAGGGCTTGCCGGCAGGTTGTATTGGTACAGCATGCTGCCTTTTCACCATTTTATATTTAAAGGCATGCTGAGCAAGATTGTGGAGTAAGTACACGGGTTATTGGCTCAATATCCTTTTCCGGTGGTTCTCGCCCCAGCGGATCATGGCATCTATTACTTCTTTCAATGTTCCGGCATAGGCGGTGGCACTGTATTCTACGGTAACAGGCTTAGTATCGCACACTTTGCGCGTAACCAGTTGGTTCAATTCCAATTCTTGTAATTCTTTAGATAAAATGCGTGGTGAAATGCCCGATTCGCGTGATAATTCGCCAAAACGTTTTGTGCCGTTATTTATCAGAATGGAGAGTATCAGCAGCTTCCACTTGCCGTTAACCACATATAACGTGTCTTGAATTGCCAAATGAACATGGCTGCAATCATCATGCGATTTACCTTTTTCTTTCATATACTATCCTCTGTGTAACTACTTACCTTTTTGTAATTGATTACAAGTATACACTACCCGTCTTGCATCTTTGTATAAAATTTACAGATATGAAAAATTTTGAGAATAAGGTGGTTGTAATAACCGGCGGCAACAGCGGTATAGGCTACGCAACAGCAAAAGAATTTAAGGATGCAGGCGCCCAAGTGATAATCACAGGCAAACGCGCAGATGCGCTTGATGCATCTGCAGCAACATTGGGTGTAAAAGGCGTGTTGGCAGATCAATCTAAGCTAACTGACATCGACAAACTAGTAACAGAAGTTGGCAACACTGTTGGAAAAGTAGATGTGCTATTCATTAATGCCGGCGTCGCTTTTTTCATGCCGATAGCGCATACATCTGAAGAGCAATTTGATACAATGATGGATGTAAACTTTAAAGGCAGCTTTTTCACGCTTCAAAAGTTTTTGGCGATTTTAAACGATGGCGCGTCTGTAGTTTTCCTGGCATCTGGCAATACAGCACTCAATATGCCAAATAGTTCGGTCTATTCCGCAAGTAAGTCGGCAATGAGCCATCTGGCAAAGATAGCCGCAAAGGAACTGGCACCTCGTAAAATAAGGGTCAACACAGTAAATCCGGGGCCAACCGAAACAGAGATGCAAGGCAAATTTGGTATGGACGATGCTACGCTAAAAAGTATGCGCGACATGATCATTGGCCAGGTGCCTCTGGCCAAAATGGGTACGCCAAATGATGTGGCCAAGCTGGTTGCATATTTATCTGATAACACCACCTCATCATTTATTACCGGCGCCGAATTTTTTATCGACGGCGGTATGGCCCTTTAATATGATTATCATGAATTTGAAAACGAAGAAAATTACAGGCTGGGTATTAACCGCAATCATTTCGTTTATGCTGACTGCCTCTGCTTCTGATAAAATAATTGGGAGTGAGCATGCTTTAGTGATGACCAAATCGTTTGGTATCTCGGCAGAAACCTATCGTATCCTCGGACTGATCGAGATAAGTTCCGTTATCCTGTTTGCTATACCGCGTACCGGGATTTTAGGCACCTTGCTGCTATCGTCTTACCTGGGCGGAGCCATAGCTACCCATTTGCAGCATCAGCAAAACATCCTTTTTCCAATGGCTATCGAAGCCGTGATCTGGATAGCAGCGGTTATAAGATTTGACGAATTAAGCCAAAGGCTGTTAGCGCGGAAATTCTAACAGACGGAATTGGAGTAGGCGAATGCCTACTCCAATTCTATTTTTTGATGCTGATATGGTATCTCTATATTTTCGAAACCTGCCTTTTTTAGCTTATCTGCAAAGTGCTGCTGCACAGGGTATTCGCCATGAACAAGGAACAGCTGCTTTACTTTAGCCGGATCCTGGCACGATACAAACTTTAGCAAGTCTTCATAATCGCCGTGCGCGCTCATAGATTTTATGGATCGCACATCGGCTTTCACATCAACCTCTTCATGGAAAATGCGCACTACTTTGTCGCCGTTAAGCAAGTGCCCGCCCAGCGATGATGGTTCACAGTAGCCAACAATCAGAATGGTATTTTTTTCCTGACCGATGTTGTTTTTGATGTGGTGCCTCACCCGGCCGGCCTCTGCCATACCCGACGCGGATATGATGACACATGGTCGCGGGTCGTCATTAAGCGCTATAGATTCCTGCGTGCTTTTTATAAAGTGCAAGCCTTTAAAGTCGAAAGGATCTGCATCGGTTTGCATTACCTTTTTCACCTCATTGTTATAAACCTCTGGGTGTTCTTTAAGTACTTGCGTAGCTTCATCAGCCAGCGGACTGTCCACATAGTAAGGCACATCGGGCAAGCGGCCATCAAGTTCCAGCGCGTTTAAAGCGTAAAGCAATTCCTGGGTACGGCCTACACTAAAAGCCGGGATGATCACCTTGCCATGCCTAACCATACAAGTGTGTTGTATCACATCGTGCAGAGCATTCTCTATAGGCTTCAGGTCTTTATGCAGCGAATCGCCGTAAGTTGATTCTAATAGTATATAATCAGCCTGCTCAAACTTAGCCGGGCTGCGCAGTATCATATCACCATAACGGCCTACATCGCCACTAAAAGTAATATTGGTAGTCTTGCCATCTTCATTAATGGAAAGGTGTACAGCAGCGCTGCCCAGCAGGTGACCCGCGTCTGTAAAGCGCAGTTTTATATCCGGCGAAATGTCAAAGTCTTCACCATACTCAACTACCTTAAATTGGTGCAGCGCGTTCATGGCATCTTCTTCGGTATAAAGTGGGGGCGTTTCGTCACCGCCATGCCGATGCCTGTTATCAAACTCGGCATCACTTTCTTGTATCCGTGCCGAGTCGGCCAGTAATATCCTGGCCAGGTGCATGGTAGGCGGGGTGCAAAATATTGGGCCCTTGAAACCTTCGGCAACCAATCGCGGAATCAATCCGCAATGGTCAATATGCGCGTGAGAGAGTACCATATAATCTACCTTCTCGGGCACAAAGCCAAAATGTCCGTTCAGGTCGTCGGCATTCTGCATGCCTTGAAACATGCCACAGTCTAATAGTATTTGGGTATCGTTATTTAAGTGTATTAAATGTTTGCTGCCGGTTACGTGCCGCGCGGCGCCATGAAAAGTTATATACATAGGTTGAAATTGGTCTGTATTAAACTGCACAGCGAAATAAAAGTTCTGTGAAAAAAAATTTGCACAACTAAAATATTAGTTTTAGCTTTAACTAATTATTTAGTAGATTCGGTTTTTGTTAAAGAACAGCATACTTAAAGCTATGGAACTAAAAGAATTAACGCGCGCCGAGGAGCAACTGATGCAAGTGCTTTGGGATATTGAAAAAGGTTATGTAAAAGATGTGATAGAACAACTGCCCGAGCCAAAGCCTGCTTACAATACGGTTTCGACGTTCATCCGCATATTGGAAACCAAAGGATTTGTAGGCCATACAGCATACGGCAAAAGCCACGAGTATTATCCGCTGGTGAGTAAAGAACAGTATCAGAATTTCGCGACGGATAAATTGCTGAGCGGCTACTTCGACAACTCGGTGCAGAGCATGTTCTCTTTTTTTGTGAAAAAGGAAAAGATTGACATGAAAGAGGCCGATGAGATCTTAAAACTGATTGAAGAACTTAAACAAAAATAATCATGACCTGGTGGCAATATCTTTTACTCGTGAATGTGTATTTGCTGTTGTTTTACGGCTTTTATGCATTGCTGCTGCGCAGCGAAACATTTTTTAGGCTCAATCGGCTTTACCTTATCGGTTCTGCTGTGCTGTCGTTTGTAATACCTGTTATTCAAGCTGACTGGTTGCGAAACCTGTTCATCACGCAGCGCATTAACCAGACCATATACATGCTTAATGTGGTGAACATTACTAGCGGTAATACACAGGTTGATAGTAGTTTTAGCTTAGGCCAGGCCCTTGCCGCTTTATACGTAGCTGGCGTATTGGTGCTAATCACAAGGCTGTGCGTATATTTTCTGAAACTAAGGTATGCCTTCAATAAGCTTTCGACCGGTGCCGCCTTTTCATTTTTTAATAAAGTGAAACTGGACAAGAACTTGCCCGAGGCCGGCATAATTTCTGACCACGAGAATGTGCACGCCCGGCAATGGCACTCTGCAGACGTGCTGTTGATAGAATTTGTTGCCATCGTTAACTGGTTTAACCCGATAGTATACCTGTACCGTAAGGCTATAAAAACCATCCATGAATTTATTGCTGACAGCGAAATAGTGAATAGCGGTACAGAAAAGCAAACCTATGCCATGCTGCTGCTTAGCCAGACCGTGGGGCTGCCGGTTAACCAATTAGCTAACTCTTTTTTTAACCATAGTTTACTAAAACAACGTATCATGATGTTACACAAAAATCCTTCGCAGCGCACAGCCTTGTTTAAATACGGGCTGTCTGCGCCGCTGTTTGCCCTGATGGTGATCCTGTCATCCGCAACAGCTAAAACAAATGTTATCGTTAATAAAGTTTCGCAAAGGGCCACGCAAGTGTTAAACCTTAAACCACAAGCAGTAACGCAGCAAGTTATAGCGCCTTTGTTGTCTGACGAACCTCTTAAGTTAACCGAGCAAAAACTTGTTACCGACGCCAATGAAACGTTAAGTCTCGCAGAGCCTGTTGCCGATGCAGATACCACTCAAGATAACCGTGTTTTTACTTCTGTTGAGCAATCAGCTCAACCAGCAAATGGCATGGAAGAGTTTTACCGTTTTTTAGGTAGTAATATACATTACCCGGCTGAAGCGCGAAAGAATAATATTCAGGGAAGGGTAATCTGTCAATTTATTATTGAAAAAGATGGATCATTCAGTGATATGAAAGTAGTAAGGCGCCTTGGTGGCGGTACAGATGAAGAAGCGGTCCGCGTGCTATCAATTGCCCCTAAATGGACTCCAGGCAAGCAAAATGGCAAGCCTGTTCGTCAACAATACACCATCCCAATTCAATTTTCACTACAGGACATGCCTAAGCCTTCGACAAATAACACTCATGATGCGCCGCCGCCACCTGCACCACCGACAAACAGAAGACCCGCCGAGATAGTAACCATTATTCGTCGTGATGCCCCTCCGCCGCCTGCCTCACCTTCAGGAGTGCCGATGAGCATTTATGTTGACACTACAGGTAAGCGATATAATATGAGCCTTACAGGCCCATATAGCCCGGTTTATTTTGTTGATGGTGTTGAAGTGAAAAGCATGAAAGACATCGACCCGAATCATATTGAAAGTATAAATATCATTAAAGCTAAACCAGGAAGTGACGTTACAAAAGATCAAATCAGGATCACGCTGAAGAAATAGCAATTAACCTTTAATAGTATGGTATATGCCAGGCAGGGTGCCTGGCTTTTTTGTTTTGCAGGCTTGGTAAAATTCTTGTTTCGGATAGCGTTTCTGAAACGTAAATATTATTTTGCAGATCAATCTTTGCAAAGTCATGAAATTCAAATATTTACTTCCGCTGTTGTTTGCCGCACCTGCGTTTGCGCAACCTGTTACTATTAAGCCCGATGCTGCCATTTCACAAATGGTAGATGAGGTGTCGTCAAAAAACATAGAAGCTACAGTGCGCAAACTGGTGAGTTTTAAAACCCGCAGTACCTTGAGCGACACTACCAGCAAAACAGAAGGAATTGGTGCCGCACGTAATTGGATAAAAAGCGAATTTGAACAATACGCCAAAGCATCGGGCGGGCGCATGCATGTAGAATTTGATACATTCGAGACGCCGGCAGGCGGAAGGTTCGACAAACCAACCATCCTGAAAAACGTGCTGGCCATTTTAAAGGGTTCTGACCCAAATGACAAGCGTATTTTTATGGTATCCGGTCATTATGACTCACGGGTTAATGATGTGATGGACGCGAAGTCTTACGCCCCCGGCGCTGTTGACGACGCCTCGGGTACAGCAGTTTCAATGGAATGCGCAAGGGTGTTGAGCAAACATAGTTTCCCGGCCACGATCATATTCGTCACTGTGGCGGGTGAGGAGCAGGGCTTGAATGGCTCGGGCAATCTGGCTAAGCGTGCCAAGGCCGAGGGCTGGATGATTGACGCCATGCTGAACAACGATATAGTTGGCAATACTTATGGCTTTGAAACCGGGTTGAAAGATAACCGCAGTGTGCGTGTGTTCAGCGATGGTGTGCCCTCTGTGTTGAGTCAGCCGGGGAATGACCGTGCACTCGCGGCATTGATCAGCAACGGCGGCGAGAATGACAGCCCCTCACGCGAACTGGCCCGTTACATTAAAGAAATTGGCGAACGTTACGTACAGCAGCTGGACGTGAAGATGATCTACCGCCGCGACCGCTTTTTGCGCGGCGGCGACCACACACCTTTTTTGCAAAACGGTTTCGCGGCGGTGCGCTTTACGGAAATGAATGAAGACTTTAACCGCCAGCACCAGAACGTGCGCAAAGAGAACGGAGTGGACTACGGCGATGTGCCGGATGCTGCCGATTATGATTATATTCAGAAAGTGGCGCGAATGAACCTCTCGGTACTAGCCAACCTGGCTATGGCACCTGCGCAGCCACAAAACGTTGTGGTCACAACTAAAGGTCTCACTAATAAAACTACCCTAAAATGGGAAACGCCGGTGGCCGGCAAAAAGCCTGCAGGCTATTATGTACTGATGCGCGAAACGATAAGCCCGTATTGGGAAAAGAAATTCTATTTTACAGGTAATACCGCCACAGTTGATTATTCTAAAGATAATTATTTGTTCGCGGTGCAGGCGGTAGACGCCGAAGGCCATGAAAGCCAGATGGTTTACCCGAAACCCGAGCGTTAGAGACGCAATACCTTGCGTGTCACGTCACCGCATTCAAAAATTCAAATTACGAGACACAAAATATTAAGTCTCTACAAGAAATGGGCGAAAAATTTCGTGATAAATATAGAACTACATCTTTTAGAAGACCTAACTGGGATTATGGATCAAACGGATTGTATTTCGTCACCATTTGTACAAAAGATAAAACTCATTATTTCGGAGACATCGTAGAGACACAACATATTGTGTCTCTACAGAAAACGGAAATTGCAAATATTGCCTTTAAAAACTGGCTTGAAATTCCTAAACATTTTTCATTTGTCGAATTGGATGATTTTGTAATTATGCCGAATCACCTGCATGGCATATTATTCATCATAAACCTCATAAAGCAAATTGGAATGTCAACAAGTTTGGTAGCCAAAGTAATAATCTTGCATCGATCGTAAGAGGATACAAAGCGTCCATTAAAACATAAGCTACAAAAAATAATATCGACTTTAGCTGGCAATCAAAATATTACGACAGAATTATAAGAGATGCCGCCGAACATGAAAATGTAAAGCATTATATATATCAAAACCCTCGCAATTGGTTAGAAAAAGGGAAAAACGACCCGCAGTTTAAATAAAGATGAAATAAAAAAGAGACACAAGTTATTGCGTCTCTACATGATATTATCAAAAAATGTAGGTTGATATAGTTACCACATTTTTTGCTGAGCAACTTCGCACACCAATTTAACAACTCCTACACTTTTCTGGAAAAGTGATGTTGCGTGTGCAATGTTACTGCCGGCGGTAAATTCTTTAGCTTGCTCAAACTGGTAGTTGATACCCATAACCAATGCAACCAATACCGGGATCAGTAAAAGGATAAATGGATTAAGAGAGCTAATAAACTTTTTCATTTTGTTTGTTGTGATTTGACTCAACAAAGGAACTTCTAAATAATTTCCTGCTAAAATCTATTATACCAACAGCCACTAATTATAGATGAACGGGCACCAGCAACCACAAAAAGGTTTGTCGTAACAAATGGGGCGTTCGTCGGTCAAACCGAGTGGTAGATATAATATAAAACCGTGCTTAAGGGCCTTAACGTATATTTAAACCAATGAAAGCAGGTAAGCAGGTTGCGTGGCACAGCCTCTTTTGGGTCGCCATAGTTTCTTTTTTCTCCCTGGTGATCCATGGCAATAGCAAGATGGGCTGGGAAGAAACTGCGATAGTTTTTGTAGGCTTCGGCATTATCAATATTGGTCTTTTCTATTTAAACCTGCTGGTATATATCCCATTCTTTTTCAACCGCAAAAAATTTGGTCAGTATGCCTTGGTAGTATTGGTTACATTAATACTGCTTGGATTTGGTAAGTATGGAATTGCGCTAACATTCAGGTCTTACTTGCTGATCACAGAGCGAGGTAAAGTGATCACCATGGGCTTTTATATGCTCAACACGGTTTTAACGGGATTAACTTTTATTTTCTTTAGCGTACTGCTCAAATTCGGTACAGATTGGTTTACCAACGAGCGTATACAGCGTGACCTGGAAAACCAGCGCCTAACAGCTGAGCTTTCTTTTCTAAAATCGCAGGTCAATCCGCATTTTCTTTTCAACTCGCTCAATACCATTTATTCGCTGGCTTATCAAAGGTCTGAAACTACGCCCGAGGCTGTATTGAAACTGTCTGAAATAATGCGGTATATGCTTTATGAAAGCAATGACAATAAAGTGGAGCTGGACAAGGAACTAAAATACCTGGAAAATTACATCGAACTGCAGAAGATCCGCTATGGGCAAAAAGCATTTATAGAATATACCGTCGAAGGGGCGATCACCAGCCAGCAAATAGTGCCGCTCATTCTTATCTCCTTTGTAGAAAACGCCTTTAAGCATGGCATTGTGAATGACCCGCAGCACCCTATATTTATCCGTTTAACGGTGACCGATTCGCACCTCACATTTTACGTGTTTAACAAAAAGCATGCGCACAACCGCGACGCGGTGGGGGGCATTGGTTTAAACAATGTACAACGCCGGCTGAAGCTTTTGTATCCCGGCCGCTACCAATTAGATATTGAGAACGGCGACGACACTTATTCTTCTGAATTATCTTTAGTTTTATAGCCATGATAAAATGCCTGGTTGTTGACGACGAGCCCCTTGCGCTGCACATACTGGAGGATTATATCGCCAAAGTGCCGTTTCTGGAATTGGTTAAAGCGATGACCAACCCTATAGAGGCGCTTACCCTGGTACAAGAGGGCGGCATTGACCTGGTATTTCTGGATGTGCAAATGCCCGAACTAACCGGCCTGCAATTTCTAAAGATAGCCAATGGTAAAACTAAGGTGATCCTTACCACGGCTTACCCGCAATATGCCCTTGACGGCTACGAACTGGACATTATTGATTATTTGCTTAAGCCTATCGCTTTCGATCGTTTTTACAAGGCTGCGCAAAAGGCACAGTCGGTGATAAGCCCGGCAGTTGTTAAATCTAAAGACGATAGCCCCGCCGCTTATGATGATTTTTTAAGCGATTTTATCTTTGTCAAAACCGAGCATAAAATTCAAAAGGTTTATCTGCACGATATCCTGTTTATAGAAGGCTTGAAAGATTACATTTCGATATTTACTCCAGACGAACGCATCATTACCCTTCAGAACATGAAGAAGATGGAAGATGCTCTGCCCGAAAAGCACTTTATCCGTGTGCATAAGTCTTACATAGTGGCGCTCAATAAGATCGATAGCATTGAACGTAGCCGCATCAGCATCGGCGATAAAATTATTCCTATTGGCGATACCTACCGCGACCTGTTCTTCAAGCAGATAGAGGACAGGAATATCTGATTAAGATTTCACTGATTTTTAAGTGATTGCACGGATATATTGAGGGCTAAGCTTGCCCGATAAACTCCCTGATTTGGTTTTCTGCATGTTTAACGGCTTCTTCTACAGCGCCTTTTTGAGGCTCTATAGGCTGCAGCATGGTGAACTTTAAATGTTCAAATGTACTGAGTGGAAACATGCCGTAACGCACCATCTTCCATGAGTTTTCTACAGCGATGGGAACGATTAATGCATCGGGGCATTTTTTTAGGATGGTAGCGATACCTGCGGATTGGAAAGCTTTTACCTTTCCGGTTTTAGAGCGGGTGCCTTCGGGAAATATAATGGTAGACCAGCCATTTTCTTTCATACGGCTGCCCAGTTTCATCAATTCATTGATCGACTGGCGCGGATCCTTCCTGTCAATGTTCGCGCCACCGCCCACACGCAGATTATAGGATATAGAGGGTATGCCGTTGGCCAACTCTATCTTAGAAATAAACTTGGCATGGTAAGGCCCCAGTTTCCAGATCAACGGCGAAATATCATACATGCTTTGGTGGTTGGCTACAAATATAAAAGAACGGCCTTTAGGCAACTCCAGCCGTTTAAATGTTACCCTGTTGAAAAGGATATAATAAGTAGACGTTAGGCAGGCGTTAAGCGTATCTACAATCCTTTTGTGTGCATTATAGCCACCAAACTTATAAACCAGGCGTTGCACAGGTTCAAAAATACCCAGCAGCAAACCAAACACCAGGTAGTGTATCGGCGTAAGTATAATTCCGGCAATTCTTCTCATTTCGACGGCTCAAAGTTATGCTTTTGTACTAAATGAAAAAGAGTATAAGCGTTTGTAAAACACCTTGCTGTTTCACTGTTTCACCTGAAACAGTTGAAACACATGTGTCCTTACTTTTAAGTATGTGACACTATATCGCTTTTTATTGATTAACAGTTTGTTGCAGCGTTTACCTGCAAGCACTACTTTGTCACTAGACCACAAAACCCGCACTTTTAACGCAGTGAAACACTGACAAACTGCTGCCAGTGAAACACCTGCTGAAACAGTTCCTTTTTAGAAATCGAGTATTTATGGAAGCTTGTTTTCCAGTATTAATAATTGCACACGCAGCACAGCAGCTACGGTCATACTGTCGGTGATCTCGCCGTTGCAAACCATGCGGTATACCTGGGCGAAGGGAATCTTCTTAATAATTAATTGTTCTGTGTCTTCAGGCTCAGCTTCAAACTGTTCCAACCCGCGGGCAAGAAATATTATGGCATGTTCATCGGTAACCGAATTTGACAAGTGCATTTGCTGTATCTCGGTCCAGTATTTGGCTTTCAGCCCTGTTTCCTCAAGTAATTCGCGTTTTGCACTTTCCAGCGGCGGCACATCAAAATCGCCACCACCTTCGGGCATCTCCCAACTGTATTGATTCAGCGTAAAGCGGTATTGACCAACCAGGTAAGTATTCATCTCTTCATCGAGCGGGAGCGCACCAATGGCTTTATTTTTCATATGCACCTTGCCATAAATACCGGGGTTGCCGGAGGGGTTGGTCACATCGTATTCTGTAAGACCGATCCACTTGTTGTCATAAATAACTTTCTCGCTGTTGATCTTCCAGGGGTTTTCTTTAAGGTGATGCATGGGGCGAAGATAAGTCCTGTTAGTAGCCATTTCAAAAGATAGATATATATTTACTGTTATGAAAAAGAAGTATCCCGGATTGCCACAAGTTCATGATTTATACAAACCCGTTGTGAAAGCCTTGATGCAATTAGGAGGATCAGGTAGCATTGAAGAGATTAATGAAAAGGTATATGAGGATATGAAACTGCCCGAACGCGTTCTCTCGATACAACATACCGACGGACGTACTAAATTAGAATATCGTCTTGCTTGGGCAAGGTCGGTATTAAAAATGGATGGATATTTAGAAAATTCGGCGAGAAGTGTCTGGGCTTTAAAAAATCCAAACATAAAACTAAGTGATATTAATATTTTAGATATTGAGAAGAGGCGGCGATCAAATGATAAAACCACTATTGTAGATGATGCCCTAATAAAAGTCAAATTAGACACCGAATCCGACAACGAGATTTTAGATTGGAAAGGTGAGTTATTAAATAAGCTTTATCAAATCACACCATCCGCATTTGAAAGATTAACTCAACGCCTTTTAAGAGAAAGTGGATTTATTCAGGTAGAAGTAAAGGGCAAAACCGGTGATGGAGGGATAGATGGAAAAGGAATTGTAAGAATTAACGGATTTTTAAGTTTTCACGTAATTTTTCAATGCAAGAGATATAAAAGTTCCGTAAGCGCAAGCCAGTTAAGAGATTTTAGAGGTGCAATGCAAGGGCGCGCAGATAAAGGATTATTTATTACTACAGGAACTTTTACTCGCGATGCTGAAAAAGAAGCAACTCGGGATGGAGCACCTGCCATTGATTTGATAAACGGCGATTTATTGTGTGAAAAATTAAAGGAATTAAAATTAGGTGTTGAAATTGAACTTATTGAAAATATAACAATTAACGGTAATTGGTTCGACCAATTCAACTAAACCAAAAAAGGCACCCATTTCTGAGTGCCTTTTCTATATCAACAGAGATAAAATTACAAACCGAACTCGGCTTTCACTTTATCAACATAGTCTAATTTTTCCCAGGTAAATAATTCTACCTCTTTTGTTACAGACTGGCCGTCGGGGCTGGTAAAGGTTTTGGTAACTGTTGTGCTTGGTTTACCAAAGTGGCCGTAAGCTGCAGTTTCGCTGTAGATCGGGTTACGCAGTTTAAAGCGGGTTTCGATTGCGTAAGGCGTCATATTAAATACAGACTCTACCTTTTTAGCGATCTCGCCGTCAGACAGGCCAACTTTGCCTGTACCATAAGTGTTCACGTAAATACCCATTGGCTGTGCAACACCGATAGCGTAAGACACCTGTACCAGTACCTCTTCTGCTACGCCGGCAGCAACAAGGTTCTTGGCAATGTGGCGGGTAGCATAAGCTGCAGAACGGTCAACCTTTGACGGGTCTTTACCAGAAAACGCGCCACCACCGTGAGCGCCTTTGCCACCGTAAGTGTCAACAATGATCTTGCGGCCTGTTAAGCCGGTATCGCCGTGCGGGCCACCTATCACAAACTTACCGGTTGGGTTAATGTGGTATTTGATCGCGTCATTAAAGAAATGCGCGTATTTTGGATAACGTGCCTTTACGCGTGGGATTAGGATGCTGATGATGTCGTCACTGATCTTTTTAAGCATCGCAGCCTCTTCATCAAAGTCGTCATGCTGGGTAGAGATCACAATCGCGTCGATGCGTACAGGTTGATTATTGTCGTCATACTCCAGTGTTACCTGCGATTTAGCATCAGGACGCAGATATTTGATCTCGCCATTCTCGCGGCGGATGGCTGCAAGTTCTAATAACAAAGCGTGAGCTATGTCTAAGGCCAAAGGCATATAATTATCAGTTTCGCTGGTGGCATAACCAAACATCATACCCTGGTCGCCCGCACCCTGCTCTTCTTTTGCCTGGCGGTCTACACCCTGATTGATATCGGGCGACTGTTCATGTATTGCAGATAATACACCGCAAGAACTGCCGTCAAACATGTACTCGCCTTTGATATAGCCTATTTTGTTGATCACTTCGCGCGCGATCTTTTGAACGTCCAAGTAAGCTTTTGATTTTACTTCGCCGGCAAGGATAACCTGGCCTGTGGTTACCAACGTTTCGCAAGCAACTTTAGATTCTGTATCAAAGGCCAAAAAATTGTCAATTAAAGCATCTGAGATCTGGTCGGCTACTTTGTCCGGGTGCCCTTCTGATACAGACTCTGAGGTAAATAAGTACGGCATAATTTTAATAAATCAGATATACGAAAAAAACTGGGAAGAGATCTGCAGGGCAATCTGAAAAAGAAGCGATTTTAGCACTTTTTAATGTGGTTGCAATTCGGGCAAAGCGTTGTAACAGCCTTTACACTTAAATCAGTCCACTTCCGTGGGCAAAATTAAAACACTTTTATTTAAACCCAAATAAGGTTTACTTTTGGCGCTTAAATATATCCCTTGAAAAAAAATATCTTATTCATTATTAATCCCATATCGGGCGGTAAATCTAAAGATCAGGTGCCGGGATTGATCAGTGAAAACCTTGATAGTAATATATTTGAACATCATATTATTTTTACAAATGCACCAAAGCAAGCCGGAAAAATCGCATTAGAAAATATTTACAAATTTGACATCATAGTTGCTGTTGGGGGTGATGGCACAGTGAATGAAATCGCATCTGTTATGGTTGGTACCGGTAAAACATTCGGCATTTTGCCTTACGGGTCCGGCAACGGCTTATCCAGGTTTCTGGAGATCCCAATGGACACGGCCGGGGCTATCAAAAGCTTTAATTACTTAAATACCCAAACTATAGACGGGGCACAATTGAACGGCAAGTGGTTCTTCAATGTGGCGGGCATGGGCTTTGATGCGCACATTGCAGATGTATTTGCGCGCCATAAACACCGCGGTTTTTTTACCTACGTACGCTCGGCATTCAGCGAAGTGCTTAATTATAAATCGCACAGGTATAATATCAATATAGATGGTAATGTACAAAGCACATATGCGTTTATGCTCAGCTTTGCCAATTCTTCACAATACGGCAATAACGCGCATATATCGCCGACAGCATCTGTACAAGACGGATTGATAGATGTATGCGTTATCAAACCCTTCCCGCTTTACCGGTTCGTTGAAATGGGATTGCGTATGTTTTTTAAAAAGGCCGAAAGTTCTAAATATGTTAAGGTGATAAAGGGAAAACAGATCACGGTAACACGCGATGAGCCTGGTCCGGTACATATTGACGGCGAGCCAATAACCTTGGGCAAGGAAATTGAAGTGCAAATAAAGCCCGCATCACTCAATATAATAGTTGGTAAAGATTTCAGTTAAGTAAAAATGGCCAAAAACAAGAACTTTACGGGAGTTATCTATTCCACCGATCCGGATTTTGCCTATCAGCAACAACATACTGGTGATCAGGAGACACTACCTCCGCAACAGCAAAACCTTAAAATATATCTCGACAGAAAGGGAGGCAGCAAACTGGTAACCAGGATAAGCGGTTTTATTGGTGCCGACGATGATCTGCAAGCATTGGGCAAAGCGCTAAAATCTAAATGTGGTACAGGCGGCGCTGTTAAAGACGGCGAGATATTGATACAGGGCGACTTTAGGGATAAAGTGCTCAACATGCTGGTACAAGAAAAATATAAGGCTAAAAAAGCGGGCGGATAACTATATCACCATAGTTACAGAGTTTTTATCTCTATTAGCTTGCTATTTTTAAAAAAAATAGTTTTCATTGTAAAAAATTGATGTAACAAACAATTTTTTGCAGGCCGGTATGTTTATCTATTTGTGCCCGATTTAAGTTTGTGATAAATAATTATTAAGAAATTTCATTTGCAACTTTTATCGCACTAAAATATTAGATTTGTTATTCGGCCTTATAAACGGCACATTAATTAACTACACATTTATAAACAAAAACTAAACTAAAATTAAAAGTAATGGCAAACGCACCAAAACCAACTACACCGGTTAAAAAGGAAAGCTCAGGAACATCGGCGGCATTCGCTACACTGGTTATCCCTATTGCCTTAGTTGTGGCAATCTTAATTTACATGTTCATCCTTGGCGATCCAAGCCACTTTAAAGGCGGTAACCCGGAAGGTGAGCCGGCAGAAGGCGATTACTTTGGCGTTATACACAAAGGTGGTCAAATTGTACCGGTACTGATCACGTACCTGTTATTAGTGTTTATCTTTTCTATCGAGCGTTTTATCGTTATCGGTAAAGCATCTGGTACAAGCAGCGTTGACGCGTTCGTTAAACGTATCCAGGGCTTCTTAAACACCGGTAACATCGAAGCTGCTAAAGCTGAATGCGACAAACAAAAAGGTTCTGTTGCTAACGTTATCAAAGCAGGTCTTAAAAAATACCAGGAAATGGAAGTAGAGCCAAATCTTGACGTTGACCAAAAAACTTTGGCTATCCAAAAAGACATTGAAGAAGCTACTGCGTTAGAAATGCCAATGCTTGAGCAAAACTTAACTATCCTTGCTACTTTGGTATCAATTGGTACATTGACAGGTCTGTTAGGTACAGTACGTGGTATGATCGTGGCGTTCGCTTCATTAGGCGGCGGCGGTGGTGCCGGTAACTCTGCCCAGTTAGCATCTGGTATCTCAGAAGCGTTGATCAATACCGCTATCGGTATCTTAACTTCATGTTTATCAATTATCATGTATAACATCTTTACATCTAAAATTGATAAATTGACTTACGCAATTGACGAGACAGGTTTCAGCATCGTTCAAACATTTGCTGCGTCTCACAAAAAATAATATTAGAGTTTAGTTTGATCCTGCCCCTTGCGGGGCGGGATATTTTATCCTTAAACCTAATATTTAACTAAAGAGATTATGCCAAGAGTAAAAATCAAAAGAAAAAGTACGGTAACAGACATGACTGCCATGTGCGACGTTGCGTTCTTGTTGCTTACGTTTTTCATATTAACAGCAAAACCTAAGGCAGAAGAGCCGGTGCCGGTTGATACTCCAAACTCATCGGTTACCATTAAACTGCCCGAAACAAATATTGCCACTCTGGTTGTAGGCTCTGGTAAAGTGTTTTATGACATTACCGGTGCTAAGGTACGTGTACAAGCCCTTGAGCAAATGGGGTCTAAATATGGTATCACTTTTACAGATGCCGAAAAAAGACGCTATAGCAACTTACAGGCGGTTGGCGTACCAATGAACCAGATGAAACAATACCTTGACCTGGAAAGTGACAAGGCAGAAGCTTATAAGCAACCGGGTATCCCTACAGACTCTGTAAGCAACGAGTTGTTTAACTGGATCCGCGAATCGCGCATTGCCAACGTTGCGTTGAACAACCAGGAGATGCGTTTGTCTATAAAAGGTAACAGTAAAGAAGAGTATCCTACCATTAAAAAGGTAATAGACATTTTGCAAAAGCAAAAAGTTAACAAGTTTAGTTTAATTACCTCTTTAAAACAGGCTCCTAAAAAATAAAGACATGGCAGAATTAGACACCTCCTCCAAGGACAATAAAGGCGGTAAGGTTAGAAGTAAAAAAGCTTCGACACGTGTGGATCTAACCGCTATGGTGGATTTAGCGTTCCTGCTTATCACCTTCTTTATGCTTACCACCACCCTTAACAAGCCGCAAGCAATGGACCTTGCCATGCCTGATAAGGACGAGAAGAAAACAGACCAGCTGGCTGTAGCAGCGTCGCGCACCATGACCATCTTACTTGGCAGCAATGACAAGATAGAGTGGTACATTGGCGAGCCAGGCAAATCTGCACCAACGGTTGATAACTTTGGGAAAAACGGTATCCGTAAAACCCTGTTAGATAATATAGCTAAAGTAAAAGCGGCGTCTGGCAAAGACATGTTTGTAATCATTAAACCAAGTGATAAATCTGTTTACAAGAACATGGTTAACATACTTGACGAGATGGCTATCACCAACATCCAAAGCTATGGTATAGTTGATATATCAGAACCCGAGGTTGCCGAGCTTAAAAAACAAGGGTTATACTAACCGTATCAGTTAACAATAAAATTTAAAAGCCTAAAACATGTTAGGATCAAAATTAGACATATTAAACCCCGAGTGGCTTGATGTGGTATTTAAAGGTCGGAACAAGGAGTATGGCGCATATGAACTACGTAAAGAAAACCCAAAGAACACCAACAAGTCTTTGGTAATAGCGATAGTTGTATTTGTGCTGTTGATCTCTGCGCCAACCATTATAAATATCATTAAGGGGTTCATCCCAAAACCGGATGAAAAAGTAAAGATAACAGACGTGGTGCTGCAGCCGCCGCCACCGGTAGATCAAACCAAAAAGCCACCTCCGCCGCCTCCGGAACCACCAAAACCGAAGATAGACCAGGTGCGTTTCCCGCCTCCGGTAGTAAAGCCGGATAATGAGGTGCGTGAGAAAGATCCACCAACTATCACAGAGTTAAAAACTGCCGATCCAGGTCAGCAGGATGTTAAAGGTGATCCTAACGCGCAGATCCGTATCGACGAGCCGGTGGGTAAATCAGACATCAAAGAAGTTGTAGAAGAAGACCCTAACAAGATCTTTACCTCGGTAGAGCAATCTGCAGAACCTGCAGGTGGTATGGATAAGTTCTACAAATTCTTGGGTAATAACATCCGCTACCCGGCCGTTGCCCGCGAAAATAACGTACAAGGCCGTGTAATCTGCCAGTTTGTTGTTGAACGCGACGGTTCTCTTACAGACATTAAAGTGGTAAGAGGTTTAGGCAGCGGTACCGACGAGGAAGCCGTACGTGTATTAAAATCATCGCCTAAATGGAAACCGGGTATCCAAAACGGTAAGCCGGTAAGGCAACAGTATACTATTCCTATCAGCTTCGCGCTACAGGATCAGTAATAAAATCTTCATGTCATACAGAATGGATGAAAAGCAAAAATCGCTCAAAAGGCGATTTTTGCTTATTTTAGGCGCAACTACTTTTGTCTGCGTTCTAGCATTTGGCCTTATGGTAATATTCTGGGGGCCAATGGCAGACCGTTTGCCATTTAAAACCTGGCAGCGTGTAGGCATTGGTATACTCATTATCATTTATGCAATACTTAGATTTTCACGCCTGCTTAAGAAAGACCCCGATGAATAAGGGAATTAAACTACTGGCTTTCGCAACTGTCATAACAGTAATAATTAGCTGTACACAGAAGGTGAAAAGTAAGTCTGACGCGGAAGATACCGTAAACAGTGGCTCTGTAGCCATTGCTGCTGATGAGTCTTTTAAACCCATATTGGATGAAGAGGCTTATGTGTTCAAGGCCATTTATACCGCAGCGGATCCTAGAATAAACTACATGACAGAGAACCGCGTTCTCCGTCAGTTGCTCAATGATAGTGTAAGGGTGGGTATACTTTCGCGTGGGCTGGACAGCAATGAAGTGCACATTATAAAGAAGCGCACATTAACGGCGCAGGTTGTTCCGTTCGCGGTGGATGCGGTGGCATTAATTGTCAACAAAAATTCAAATGATACCACCATCACTGTCAGCCAGCTTAAAAAGATGCTGAACGGTGATACTAAAGGAACTAAGAATATCGTTTTTGATAACCCGAACGGAAGTTTGGTAAGATATTTAAAGACGTTTGCAGGAAATATCAATTTTAACGGTAAAAATATTTACGCGTTAAAATCAAACAAAGAGGTGCTTAACTATGTAAACTTACATACCGATGCTATTGGTATAATTGGTTTTAGCTGGTTAAACGACCCCGACGAAGATTATAAGCAAGCGGTAGACAACGTCCAGATCGTGGGCGTTAAGGATGAAGGCAGCAAAGATTTTGGCAAGGAATATTATAAACCTTCGCAATCAACCCTCGACCTTAATCAATATCCGCTTAGCCGTAAATTATATGTGATAAATTGCACAGGCAAATTAGGCCTGGGCCGCGGTTTTCAGGATTTCCTTTCAGGCGAAAGGGGGCAGCGTATCATCCTGAAATCGGGCTTGCTGCCGGTAACCATTCCGCAGCGAAACATAAACGTGAAAGAGAACTAACAACTAACTATACATACAAGGACGAAACATGAAACTAAACAGTAAAATAGCTTACAGCGCGGCGTCCCTGCTTTTGGCAGGCTCTACCGTTAGCGCCCAGAGCCTTAACGATGCAAAGAAAGCCATTGATGCAGAACAGTATCAAAAGGCTAAATCAATGCTTAAAAACCTGACCAATACACAAGCGACAAACGCAGATAATTTCTTTTACTTAGGCTGGGTTTACGCACTGCAAGACTACTCAGACTCTGCAAAAGCAGTGTTCAATAAAGGTATAGCTGCCAACCCAAAATCCGCGCTTAACTATGCAGGGTTAGGTGCAGTTGCACGTCTGGAGAAAGACCGTGCGGCTATGACCACTAACTTTAACCAGGCAACAACCCTGGCAGGAAAAGACAGCAAGCCCTTTGTTTATGTAGGCAAAGCATACCTGCTACCTGTTGCAGGTGCAACCGCTGTTCCTGCAGCTGATGCTAACGCGGCTATTGCGGTATTATCAAAAGGATTGGCAGTAAACAGCAAAGACGCCGACGTTGATATTGCCTTGGGCGATGCGTACCGCAGCCAGTTAAAAAGCAATGAGGCTTACAAATATTATTCAGACGCGCTTACTTTAAATGGCAATTCTGCAGTGGCTAACGTATCTGTGGGTGTGCTTTGGAAATACGCAAACAACTTTGAAGATGCTGAAAAGCAATTTCAAAAAGCGCTGAGCGTTGATCCAAACTTTGGCCCGGCTTATCGTGAATGGGCTGAAACCGACTTACGCTGGGCGCAAACAGATCCTAAAATGGCATCTGCTAAGATCAAGGAAGCTGCTGACAACTATCGTAAATATTTAAGCTTGACAGACCTTTCGGTTGAATCGCGTATGCGTTATGCCGACTTCTTGCTTTTGTCTGGTGATTACAAGACCTTACAAACAGAAGCGGCCGCGTTGTCATCATCTGCTAACTCTAACTTGCGTATCTATCGTTACTTAGGTTATTCAGCTTATGAGAATGGTGACTACCAGGCCGGCTTAACCGCCATGAACAACTGGTTAAGCAAGGCAGATCCAAAACGTGTAATCCCGCGCGACTACTTGTACCTTGGCCGCCTGCAACTTAAAACTGGTGCCGACTCGTTAGGCATACAGTCACTGCGTAAGGCTTACAGCTTGGATTCTACAAACGCTGATGTATTTGCCGAAATAGCGAAGAACTACTACGGGAAAAAACAATATGCACAAGCCGGCCAGGCTTATGAAAGCTATATCAATAATACTAAAGGTGCCAAACTGCAGGATTACCTGAACGAAGGCCTAAGCTATTATTACGCTTATGACGACAAAACCCACAAACCGGCCGATACAGTTTATTTAGCCAAAGCTGATTCTGCTTTTTCACATATCGAAAAAGTGGCTACTACGCCTATCGCGGCTGTGGCGCTTTACAGAGCCTATGTAAATGATACTAAGGATGCAGATCGTCAGAACATCAAAGGTTTGGCTAAGCCGTTCTACGAAAAATACATTCAGATAGTAACTACAAAGGGTGTTACTGATGCAGATAAGAAAAATCTGGCTAATGCTTATGCATACCTGGGTACCTTTGCTCAGTACAAAGAAAAAGATATGGCCAAAGCCACAGAGAACTTTAATAAAGCTTACGAGTATGATCCAACCAATCGTCAGGCTAAAGCTTTCCTGAAGAAATAAAACATCAATATAATCTTAAAGGCCTCTGAAAAGAGGCCTTTTTTTGTTACAAGGCATTGCTATATTTGCACCCATGGAAGTACAAAGTTTACCGATCAATTATCTGCCTATCATATTTCAAATGCTGGTGGCTATTGGTTTTGTGGTTACCACCATGTTTGTTACCCATAAACTTGGTCCAAAGCGTAACACACAAGATAAACTGACTCCGTTTGAGTCGGGTATCGAGGTAATCGGTAACGCGCGCACACCTATTTCTATCAAATATTTCCTGGTCGCCATCTTATTTGTATTATTCGATGTCGAGGTGATCTTCATGTATCCCTGGGCTGTAAATTTTCGCGACTTGGGTAAGACCGGGCTCATCGAGATGTTCATCTTTATGGCCACCTTGCTGCTGGGTTTTATCTACATCATCAAAAAAGGTGCGCTCGACTGGGAGTAAGTTTAGATTAATTCTAAATATCAGTTACAACGGCTAAACCGCCGTTATCTTTTCTTATTATTCGTAATTTTGGCATGCCTTTTTTGAGGTATAATATCGTTTTTGGAACATTTCAATGAGTGATATAAAAATAGTTGACGCACCACCGGGAGTAGAGGGAGCAGGATTTTTTGCCACATCGCTGGATAAGGCAATAGGCATGGCGCGCTCACATTCATTATGGCCTTTACCATTCGCGACATCATGCTGCGGTATAGAGTTTATGGCCACAATGGGTTCCCATTATGACCTTTCGCGTTTTGGTGCAGAGCGTTTAAGTTTTTCGCCGCGCCAGGCAGACCTACTGATGGTAATGGGTACCATTTCTAAAAAAATGGCTCCTGTTCTTCGTCAGGTATACCTGCAAATGGCAGAACCGCGCTGGGTAATGGCCGTTGGCGCTTGCGCATCAAGCGGTGGTATATTTGATACCTACTCTGTTTTGCAGGGCATTGATGAAGTTATACCTGTAGACGTTTACGTTCCGGGTTGCCCGCCGCGTCCCGAAGGGATTATCGATGGTTTTATGAATATCCAGAAACTGGTACAGACCGAATCTTTGCGCCGCCGCGACACGCCTGAATACCAGGCCTTACTAGCTAAATACGGGATACAGTAAAATGGGTAAAATAACTAACGAAGAATTACTGCAAAAAGTTACCGCCCAATTTGGTGAAACTGTTACCAACGTAAGCATGCCGTATGACCTGCTTACCTTTGAAACTACACGCGAAAATATTATTGAATTGCTGGCCTGGTTAAAAACAGATGCCGTTCTGCAATTTATTTACCTCACAGATTTGACCGCTATCCACCTGCCCGAGCAAACCGGTAAAGAGATAGGCGTTATTTATCACCTGCATAGCCTGGTAAATAATGTACGTTTACGCATAAAAGTGTTTATGGCCGATGGCGACCTGAACATCCCTTCGGCGACACGGGTTTGGCGCGGCGCCAACTGGATGGAACGTGAGACCTATGATTTCTTTGGGATCAATTTTGAAGGCCACCCGGATCTGCGCAGGATATTGAATGTAGACGATATGACAGTGTTCCCGATGCGTCGCGAATATCCGCTGGAAGACCCGAACCGTGTTGATAAAAAAGATTACTTTTTCGGAAGATAATATAAATGGAAAACCAACTCGTATTTAACGATAACGACCCGCAGACCGAGCTATCGACCCTTAACCTGGGCCCGACGCACCCGGCTACGCACGGCGTTTTCCAGAACGTGATCCAGTTAGACGGCGAGCGCATCGTGAGCGGCGTATCTACCATTGGTTACATACATCGCGCTTTCGAAAAGATCGCAGAGCACCGCCCTTTTTACCAGATCACCCCGCTTACAGATCGTTTAAACTACTGTTCGTCGCCTATCAATAACATGGGCTGGCACATGACTGTAGAAAAGCTATTGAATATTCAAACCCCAAAACGTGTAGATTACCTGCGCATTATTGTAATGGAGTTGGCCCGTTTGGCAGACCACATTGTTTGTAACGGTGTATTGGGTGTAGATACAGGCGCGTTTACCGGTTTCCTCTATATGATGGAGTACCGTGAGGCCATCTATGAAATTTACGAAGAGGTTTGCGGCTCGCGCCTTACGACCAATATTGGCCGTATAGGCGGCTTCGAGCGCAACTTTAATGATATCGCTTTTAACAAGATCCGCAAGTTCCTGGACGATTTTCCGAAAGTATTAAAGGAGTTTGAAAACTTGTTTAACCGTAACCGGATATTTATAGACCGTACGCGCGGTGTCGCAGCTACAAGTGCGGAAACTGCTTTGGATTACAGCTGGAGCGGCCCGATTTTACGTGCTACAGGTGTAGACTATGACGTAAGGGCGATGAATCCATATTGTTCTTATGACGATCTGGACTTTGAAGTTCCCGTAGGCAATACCGGCGATGTTTACGACCGCTTTTTGGTGCGTAACGAAGAAATGTGGCAAAGCATGCGCATGATACAGCAATGCCTTGACAAGATCGCTAAAGAAGACCCTGCTATTTTCCACGCGGACGTGCCGGAGTTTTACCTGCCTCCAAAAGAGGAAGTGTACAACAACATGGAAGCGCTGATCTATCACTTTAAAATTGTGATGGGCGAGATAGAAACGCCTGTTGGCGAAGTTTATCACAGCGTAGAAGGTGCTAATGGCGAGTTAGGTTTTTACCTGGTGAATGATGGCGGCCGTACACCGTACCGCTTGCACTTCCGTAGGCCAAGTTTTATAAATTACCAGATGTATGCGCCAATGAGCCGTGGTATGCTATTATCTGATGCGATTATTAACATGAGTAGTTTAAACGTTATAGCCGGAGAATTAGATGCTTAAAGTTGAACACAATACAAATGTTAATGCAGAGTTTTCGGCAGATCTGTTAAGCAAGTTTGCAGATAAGGTAAGCCGTTATCCCGAAAAGCAGCAGAAGTCTGCTTTGTTGCCAATACTGCACGATGTACAGGCCGAATTTGGCTGGCTTAGCGTTCCGGCAATGGATAAAGTTGCCGCATATCTGCAAATAGAACCTATAGAAGTGTATGAAGTTGCTACTTTCTACACTATGTACCTGTTGCGCCCGCAAGGCAAATATTTATTAGAAGTTTGCCGTACCGGCCCTTGCTGCCTGGTGGGCGCCGAAAAGATAATGGACCACCTGGAAGAAAAGCTGGGTGTTAAGGAAGGTGAAGTTACCGCCGACGGTTTGTTTAGCTGGCGGGGTGTGGAGTGCCTTGCAGCCTGCGGCTTTGGCCCTGTGTTGCAGATAGGCCCCGAATATACGTTCTACGAAAATTTAACGCCTGAGTCTGTAGACCAGTTAATTGTTGATCTTAAAGCAAAAGCGAATAACTGATGGCACGCAAATTATTACTTGAACATATCAATGTGCCCGGCATCAATACTTTTGATGTTTATCGCTCTAAAGGCGGATACGATGCCGTTGACAAAGCGTTGAAAACGCTTAGTCCGGACGAGATCGTAGAGGAGGTTAAAAAATCCGGTTTACGCGGCCGTGGTGGTGCAGGTTTCCCAACGGGTATGAAGTGGAGCTTTTTGGCTAAACCCGAAGGTGTAGCACGTTACCTGGTTTGCAACGCTGACGAATCTGAACCCGGCACTTTCAAAGACCGCTATCTGATGACCTATATCCCTCATTTGTTGATAGAGGGAATGATCATATCGAGCTTTGCGTTGGGCGCTAATGTGTCTTACATTTATGTACGCGGCGAAATGATGCCGCAAATACGCATCCTTGAAAAGGCTATAGCTGAAGCTAAAAACGCGGGGTTCTTAGGCAAAAATATCTTAGGCAGCGGTTACGACCTTGAGTTGTACGTGCAGCCGGGTGGTGGTGCTTACATCTGCGGTGAGGAAACGGCTTTGTTAGAATCGCTTGAAGGTAAACGTGGCAACCCGCGCATTAAGCCCCCGTTCCCTGCAATTGCAGGTTTATATGGTTGCCCAACTGTGGTAAATAACGTGGAATCGATCGCGGCCGTTGTGCCTATCATTCGTGATGGCGGCGACGAGTATGCAAAATTAGGTATCGGCCGCAGCACAGGTACCAAGCTGATCTCTGCAGGTGGTAATTTGAAGAAACCGGGCGTTTACGAGATAGACCTAGGCTTATCTTGCGAGGAGTTTGTTTACTCTGACGAGTATTGCGGTGGTATTGCCAACGGCAAACGTTTAAAGGCAGTTGTAGCCGGTGGTTCATCAGTACCGATCTTGCCTGCCAACTTGTTCTTCAAAACGGCGAACAATGAAGCACGCTTAATGAGCTACGAGTCGCTGGCCGACGGTGGTTTTGCTACCGGTACCATGATGGGTTCGGGCGGGTTTATTGCTTTTGATGAAGACCAGTGCATTGTGCGCAATACCTGGAACTTTACCCGTTTTTATCACCATGAGAGTTGCGGACAATGTTCGCCATGCCGTGAGGGCACGGGGTGGATGGAGAAGGTACTACACCGTTTAGAACATGGTGAAGGCCGAATGAGCGACATGGACCTGCTGGTTGATGTATCAAAGAAAATAGAAGGAAATACAATATGTCCGCTGGGTGACGCGGCAGCATGGCCGGTGGCCAGTGCTATCCGCCATTTCAGGGACGAGTTTGAATGGCATGTGACCAATGCTTCGGAAGCGACAACGCGCAATTACGGTTTAGCGCATTACGCAGATCCGTTGGTAACGGAAATTTAAAATTAAAAAGTAAAAATTCAAAATAGCATAAACATTGAGTGAAAAGCCTTTCGATATAAAGCACCGGTGCTACAGATTTTCGAAAGACATTGTAAATTTCATTTCAACGTTAAGTTATGATCGAATTTACTTTTCGATGTTTGATCAGCTTCTTAGGAGTGCAACTTCGATAGGAGCTAACATAGTGGAAGCGAAATCCGGCAGTTCGCAAAGGGACTTTGTAAAGTTTTACATCATTGCTTTGAAGTCTGCCAATGAAACTAAATATTGGCTTTGTCTTGTGAGAGACACAGTACTTAAAGAGAGAAAACAAGAGTTAAATATATTGATTGAAGAAGCCGATGAGCTTTCAAAGATCATCGCTTCGATAGTCATAAATACACAACGATAAAGGAAGCTTTTGAATTTTGATTTTTTCCTTTTGAATTAAGATAATGAAAGTAACAATAGACGGTATACCTGTTGAAGTTGAGCCGGGCACAACTATCCTTAATGCTGCAAGGCAAATAGGTGGCGATGTGGTGCCGCCGGCCATGTGCTACTATTCTAAATTGGATGGCAGTGGCGGTAAATGCCGTACATGTTTGGTGCAGGTAAGCAAAGGTTCTGAAAAAGACCCGCGCCCTATGCCCAAGCTGGTAGCCAGCTGCCGTACAACTGTTATGGACGGCATGGAGGTGAAAAACATTACCTCGCCCGAAGTGATCGAAGCGCGCAAAGGTGTGGTAGAGATGTTACTGATCAATCACCCGTTGGATTGCCCTATCTGCGACCAGGCAGGTGAATGCAGCTTACAGGATCTAGGTTATGAGCACGGTGCTGCTAAAACCCGTTATGAGTTTGACCGCCGCAAGTTTGAAAAAATAGACATCGGCGATAAGATACAGTTGCACATGACACGCTGTATCCTATGTTACCGTTGTGTGTTTACTGCAGACCAAATTACAGAGCAACGCGTACATGGTGTGTTAAACCGCGGCGACCATTCAGAAATATCAACCTATATACAAAAGGCTGTCGACAACGACTTTTCCGGTAACGTAATCGATGTCTGCCCTGTAGGCGCATTAACGGACAGAACCTTCCGCTTTAAAAACCGTGTTTGGTTTACCAAACCTGTTGAGGCACACCGCGATTGCAATCACGAAAAATGCAATGGTAAGGTTACACTTTGGTACAAAGGGGAGGATGTGATCCGCGTTACTGCCCGCAAGGATGTTTACGGCGAGGTCGAGGAATTCATTTGCAATGAGTGCCGTTTCGACAAAAAGAAAACAGCTGATTGGGTAATTGAAGGGCCGCGTAAGATTTCAAACAAGTCGGTTATTTCATCTAACCATTACGATACATTAAAGCCGCTGCCAGTGGTGAAAACCAATCCGCTGCTGCAAGAGGCAAATAAAGAACAATTTGACAGGGAGACCAGGCTATAATGGAAGTTGCAGATATTCTTATAAAATTCGGGCTTATCATCGTTATATTCCTGATAAGCTTACTGGTAGCCATGTACTCTACCTACGCTGAGCGTAAAGTTGCAGCATTTCTTCAGGACAGGGTAGGCCCTAACCGTGCCGGCCCGTTTGGTATCCTTCAGCCTTTGGCAGATGGTGCTAAAATGTTCATGAAAGAAGAGATCATCCCTACACGCGCAAGCGGTTTGCTTTTCATTGTGGGCCCGTCATTAGCCATCATGACGGCTTGTATCGGTTCCGCGGTTATTCCATGGGGGCAGTCGATTGAAATTGCAGGCCGGGTGATCCCGCTGCAGGTTACAGACATTAACGTAGGCATTCTTTACATTTTTGGAGTTGTATCGCTGGGTGTTTATGGTATTATGATAGGTGGCTGGGCGTCAAACAACAAGTACTCTTTACTTGGGGCTATACGTGCAGCGTCGCAAAATATCAGCTATGAGATTTCGATGGGTTTGTCTATCATAGCTTTATTGCTGGTGACAAATACGCTTAGCTTAAAAGAGATCACCGAGCAGCAACATGGCTTTTGGCAAAACGGCTACTTCAGCTGGAACTTCTTTAAACAGCCGCTTGGCTTTTTAATATTTATGGTTTGCGCGTTCGCCGAAACTAACCGCAGCCCGTTCGACTTGCCTGAGTGCGAAACTGAACTGGTTGGCGGTTACCATACCGAATACTCATCAATGAAGTTAGGTTTCTACCTTTTTGCTGAGTATATCAACATGTTCATATCATCGGCAGTAATGGCGACGCTTTATTTTGGTGGTTACAACTATCCGTTTATGGATTGGGTTGCAGCGCACGCTGGTAGCAATATATCTGCTATACTGGGTGTAGTTATTTTATTCGGGAAGGTGTTCGCGTTTATCTTCTTCTTTATGTGGATACGCTGGACAATACCACGTTTCCGCTATGACCAGCTGATGAATTTGGGCTGGCGCACATTAATTCCGTTGGCTATCGCTAACATTGTATTAACCGGATTAGTAATTACTTTTCTTAAATAGCATAGATGGAACCATTAAGCAGTAAACGAAAAGTATTGGATGTAAAGCCGCTCAATTTTTGGGAGCGTGCTTATCTGCCTGCTATATTAAAGGGTTTGGGTATCACCATTAGCCACTTCTTTAAAAAGGATGTGACCATACGGTATCCTGAGCAAAAGCGTGAGTTCTCTGAAAATTTTAGAGGGATGCACTCACTTAAACGCGACGAAGAAGGCCGCGAGCGTTGTACCGCATGTGGCTTATGCGCTTTGTCTTGCCCGGCTGAGGCAATTACCATGACGGCTGCAGAGCGCCAGGTTGGCGAAGAGAATTTATATCGCGAGGAAAAATACGCGGCTGTGTATGAGATAAATATGCTGCGCTGCATTTTCTGCGGATTGTGCGAAGAAGCTTGCCCAAAAGAGGCTATATATTTAGACGGCGACATAGTGCCGACAGATTTTTTAAGGAAAGATTTTATCTACGGAAAAGACAAATTGGTTGAAGCGCCGCTAAATCAATAAGAAGTTTATAAATTTGCCCGTCTTTTAAAAAGGCGGCGAGTTGAGTTTTAAATAGGATTAATGAGTACATTTTACGTCATCGCGTTTTTATCTATCGTGTTTGCACTCCTGGTAATTTTTGCCAAGAACCCTGTGCATAGCGTACTGTACCTCATCCTCACCTTCTTTACTTTCACCATCCATTACATTTTGTTGAACGCGCAATTTTTGGCCATTGTAAACTTTATAGTTTACATGGGCGCCATTATGGTGTTATTCTTATTTGTAATGATGCTTCTAAACCTGAACAAAGATACAGAGCCCGGTAAGCACTATCTGGCAAAAATTGCAGGTGTTGTAGCAGGCGGATGTTTACTTGTAACTATCATCGCGTCTGTTAAAGCTTTAGGCGCATCGCAGCCGGTAATATTAACCAACCCCGATTTGGGTTTGGTTAAGAATTTAGGTAAAGTATTATTCGGCGAGTTTTTATTGCCGTTCGAAGTATCATCGGTGCTGTTACTGTCAGCAATGGTGGGCGCCGTTTTATTAGCTAAAAAAGAAAAAGCAACTGTATAATGGGAAACATCACACAAACTATACAGGCCGTTCCGCTTAATCACTATATTTTATTTTGCGCTATCATATTCGCGATAGGCGTTACAGGCGTATTGATCCGCCGCAATGCCATCGTGATTTTTATGTCGGTTGAATTGATGCTGAACGCGGTGAACCTGCTTTTAGCAGCATTCTCGGTGTATAAGGGTGATGCATCGGGACAAGTATTTGTATTTTTCGTAATGGCGCTTGCTGCCGCGGAGGTTGCGGTTGGCTTAGCCATAATTGTAATGATATACCGCAACACTAATTCGACAGATATAAATGTGTTGAACAGGTTAAAATGGTAAGGCCTCACCCAACCCTCTCCGAAGGAGAGGGAGCCAAGTGAGAAATAAAAGTTTGTCATTCTGAACTGAGTGAAGAATCTTATTCAGTAAGTGCATTTATGCATAAGATTCCTTACAGAATATGGATGACAGTTAAGAGAATAAAATAAAAGTAATACGCGCAGCATATACAAATGAACAATTATCTATGGCTTATACCTATTTTGCCGTTGGCAGGTTTCCTGATCAACGGACTTGGGCGTAATGTGCTTTCTAAAGGCGTAATTGGTACTATTGGTAGTCTGGTGATCCTGGCGTCGTTTTGCTTAAGCGTTTCTGCATTTGCACAGATCAACTCAACAGGTCAGCCTATTAACGTAACCTATTTTACCTGGATAAAGGTTGGCGTATTCAATATTCCGTTTGCGTTCCTGGTAGATCAGTTAAGCGCTATTATGCTGCTGATTATTACAGGAGTTGGGTTTTTGATCCACCTGTATTCTACCGGTTACATGAGCCACGACAAAGGTTTTGGTAAGTACTTCGCTTACCTGAACCTTTTCGTTTTCTTCATGCTGCTGCTGGTATTGGGGTCAAACTTTGTGGTAATGTTCATCGGCTGGGAAGGTGTAGGCTTATGCTCTTACCTGCTTATTGGCTTTTGGTTTACCAGCGGTGATTATGCTGATGCAGCCAAAAAGGCTTTTGTAATGAACCGCATTGGCGACCTGGGTTTTCTCATCGCTATATTCCTGCTGATACACTTCTTTAACAGCGCAAGCTACGCTGATATTTTTCCTAAAGTCCGTGGCCTGCAAGGTCCGCATGTTGCTTTGGGTATTACGCTGATCAGTATGTTGCTGTTTGTAGGAGCAACAGGTAAATCTGCACAGATACCGTTATTCACCTGGCTGCCCGACGCGATGGCTGGTCCAACGCCTGTTTCGGCATTGATCCACGCTGCTACCATGGTAACCGCGGGTATTTATATGATCGCTCGAGCGAACGTGATTTTCAGCATGTCGCCGGTTACCATGCATGTAATAGCTATTGTTGGTTTAGCAACAGCGTTATTAGCCGCGCTTATTGCGCTTACGCAAACAGATATTAAAAAAGTATTGGCCTATTCAACGGTGTCGCAGTTGGGATATATGTTTTTGGGTTTGGGTGTTGGAGCTTATACAGGGGCGTTCTTCCACGTCATTACCCATGCGTTCTTTAAAGCTTTATTGTTCCTGGGCGCAGGCTCTGTAATACATGCCATGAGCAATGAGCAGGATATACGCAAAATGGGCGGTTTACGTACTAAATTACCCATCACCTTTGCCACGATGCTGATGGGAACTATTGCTATTTCCGGCATCCCGCCGTTCTCCGGTTTCTTTTCTAAGGACGAAATATTAGCGCATACGTTTGAGAGCAGCCATACCATGTATGTGCTGGGTGTTATTGGTGCTATGCTTACATCATTCTATATGTTCAGGATGTTGTTCCTGACATTCTCAGGCAGTTTCCGCGGAACGCATGAACAAGAACATCATTTGCATGAGTCGCCGTGGAGCATCACTGTTCCGTTGATCGTGTTAGCTATACTTTCGGTAGTTGGTGGTTTCATTAACGTGCCGCACATTATGGGGGGCAACCATTGGCTGCAAAATTGGCTTGAACCTGTATTCAAACTGTCTGAACCTTTGCTGGCACATACCGAAACCGAGCCATCTACAGAGTGGCTTTTAATGGGTATCTCTGTTGGCGCGGCGTTTATAGCGTTGTTCTATGCCTATGTTAAATACATAAAGAACAAGCACGTGCCTGTTGCTGATACAGAAGAGCGCCCGCTTTTGGCGAACTTATCTTACCATAAGTTTTACATAGACGAACTGTATGATTTCTTGATCCGCAAGCCGCTTGATGCTTTATCTGTTTTCTTCTATAAAGTGGTTGATAAAATGGGTATCGATGGGTTGGTGAACGGCTTAGGAAATGGTACCGTAGAGTCGAGTAAGGGATTGCGTTTACTGCAAGCCGGTAATGTGGGCTTTTACATATTTATGATGGTGATAGGTATCATTGCCATTTTATTTTACCGTTTAAAATTTTAGAAACGCGTATTAGAAATGACAGTTAGTATATTAATTTTCTTACCTCTTGTAGCAGCTGTAATAGTTTACCTGCTGAAGAATGACGCGGCCAAATACGCTGCTTTGTTTTTCGCGGTAGCAGAGCTGGTTGTTGCCGGGGTAATGATCACTAAGTTTGTTCCGGATAGTAGTGTCCAGTTCGTTACTGATGCAGAGTGGATGCCTAAACTGGGCATTTATTTTACTGCAGGTGTGAATGGTATCAGCTTAATAATGGTGCTGCTTAATGTGTTATTAGTGCCCATTATTATCTTATCAAGCTTTAACCGCCCGCAGCAGAACGCCAATATCTTTTATGCCTTGATACTGTTTATGCAGGCCGGCATGCTGGTTGTATTCACTGCTTTAGATGGTTTCCTATTCTACGTTGGCTGGGAAGCCGCGCTGATACCAATTTACTTCATCTGCGCTTTATGGGGTGGCGAGAACAGGATCAGGATCACACTTAAGTTCTTTATCTACACATTTGCCGGTTCTCTATTTATGCTGCTGGCAATTATTTACCTGCACTTGCAAACCCCGCAGCGTACATATGATATCAATCATTTCTATGACCTGCATTTATCATTAAAGGAACAGTCGTTTGTATTTTGGGCTTTCTTCCTGGCATTTGCTATAAAGATGCCTGTGTTTCCGTTCCATACGTGGCAGCCCGATACATATACTGAAGCACCTACAGCCGGCACTATGATGCTATCAGGCATTATGCTAAAGATGGGTGTTTATGGCGCCATCCGTTGGATGATACCCGTTGCACCAAATGCTTTTGATAAATACCAGTATATCATCATTACACTCGCCGTTATTGGTATTATATATGCTTCTATCATCGCATTTAAACAGCGCGACGGTAAGCGCCTGGTTGCTTACTCGTCCATTGCGCACGTTGGCCTTATTGCTGCCGGTATTTTTGCATGGACCGCGTCGGGCGTACAAGGTGCATTGATACAAAGTTTAAACCACGGCATAAACGTTGTGGGCATGTTCTTCATCTGGGACATCATCAGCCGCAGGCTAAATACCCGCGATATTGGCCAAATGGGCGGCATCGCATCTGCTGCGCCTAAATTTGCTATCGCGTTTTTGATCGTCCTTCTGGGAACTGTAGCCCTGCCTTTAACTAATGGTTTTATCGGCGAATTCTTACTGCTTAACGGCGTTTACGAATACAACATATTTTTAAGTGCAGCTGCCGGCTTAACTATCATTTTTGGTGCGGTTTATATGCTGCGCATGTACAAAAATGTAATGCAGGGCCAAACGAATGAATTAACTGTGCTTTTCACAGATTTAACCGGAAATGAAAAATTGGTGCTTTGCTGCATCAGCGCGTTGATCATCTTTTTAGGGATTTACCCGCAGTCGGTAATGCACCTGTCAGACGCTGCTGTTATGGACCTGGTGAAGACCGTAAATACTAAGATTGTTAATGGCGCCCTTGAGGCAATTACTAAATAAGGAAATCAACAGATAAAGCTTGTTGCGAAAATTATAGAATGAATACCTTAATACTGATATCTGTTTTACCCATACTGTTATTGTATTTAGGTTTGTATAAAGCCAAAAATGCATTGCTGCCTGTTACGGTGATAGGCTTGCTTGCGGCTGCAGGTTTGGCCATCAAAGAGTGGAATACCTTCCCGGCACCTGTTTACAGCGGTATGATGTTGTTTAACAATTACGCGATAGCCTTTTCTGTAATTACCATCTTCTGTACCGTACTAATTTTATTGCTATCAAAAGATTATTTTGAGAAGATAAGCAGCAATGTTGCCGAGTATTATGCCATCATACTTTTCGCTTTAGCGGGTATCATCGTAATGGTATCATATAACAACCTGGTGATGCTGTTTATCGGTATCGAGATCATGTCTGTGAGTTTATATATCCTGGCAGGTATCCGTAAACGCGACATTGCATCTAACGAGGCCTCATTAAAGTACTTCTTGATGGGTGCGTTTTCAACCGGTTTTTTGCTGTTCGGTATAACGCTTATCTATGGCGCAACCAGTTCTTTTGATTTGACGGTAATCCGCGATTGGATCATCACCCATCCGCGCGACGGCGAATTTGTATATCTTTTCTACACCGGCATATTGCTGATCATCATCGGCTTAAGCTTTAAACTGGGCGCAGCGCCTTTTCACTTCTGGACACCCGATGTTTACGAAGGTTCGCCTACTTTGATTACAGCCTTTATGTCAACAGTTGTTAAGACCGCAGGCATAGCAGCATTTTTGAGATTGTTTACCGTTTGCTTCGTAACCGTGTCCGATTACTGGGTACCCGTGTTAACAGGCATAACCGTTATTACTTTATTTGTCGGCAACATCACTGCGCTGTATCAGCATAGCTTCAAGCGTATGCTAGCTTATTCGAGTATATCGCACGCGGGCTATTTATTATTTGCGGTGGTTTCCATAAGTTCGGGTTCTAACAGCGCTGTCTTTACCTACGCAACTGCTTACTCTATAGCGTCTATTGCTGCGTTTGGCGTATTGCTGCTTATTCAGCAGAATCATGGTAATGATAACTTCGAAAGCTTTGATGGCCTAGGCAAACGCAATCCTTTTTTAGCAGCTGTATTGACCATTGCCATGCTGTCCCTTGCCGGTATACCGCTTACAGCCGGCTTTATCGGCAAATTCTTTGTGTTCTCTGCGGCGCTTAGCCGTATGCATGTATGGATGGTAGTATTAGCAGTATTAAACGCGATTATCAGTATCTATTACTATTTTAAGGTTATCATAGCCATGTACTTTAGGGTAGGTAATGAAACAGAGATAGAAGTGCCCGGTTATTTCAGCTTCGTGCTTGGCCTATCGGCATTGCTTACGCTTATCATTGGTGTATATCCCGGCTTCATCGCGTCATTCATTTAACAATAGCTTACCCAACATTTCGATTTAATATTTGTAGTTTTACGAATATTGTGAATGGAAAGCTTCTGGGAACACCTGCATAATATAACCGATGCCAAAACTATTATAAGCCAGGGTGGTTTTTACCTGGTACTTATAGTTGTGTTTGCAGAAACAGGTTTGTTTTTCGGTTTCTTTTTACCGGGCGACTACTTGCTGTTTATGGCAGGCCTTTTCTGCGCCACAGGTGTGTTAGATGTATCAGTTTATGTACTGGTATCATCGCTGATCATAGCAGGAATTTTAGGCAATTATATGGGTTACTGGTTTGGCTACAGGGCCGGGCCGATGCTATTTAAGCGCGATGATTCACTTTTTTTTAAGAAGCGATACGTTGTGGCAGCAGAGCATTTTTACGAGAAGTATGGCGGCATGGCGTTAATATTGGGCAGATTTTTCCCTATAATAAGGACATTTGCGCCTATCTTTGCAGGTGTTGTAAAAGTTAAATTCGGGAAATTTACTTTATACAACATTATAGGAAGTTTGGCCTGGGTAGTAACGCTTACACTTACAGGTTATTTTTTAGGTAAGCGATACCCCGAATTAAAAAATTATCTGCAGTACATAGTGCTGGGATTGATTACAGTTACTACCATCCCGCTCTTGCTAACATTCTTCAGAAAAGGGTTTGCAAGCAAGGATGAAGAACACGCATAATAACAGTTTTAATATATAAATGAGTACACAACACCCCTGGCATCAGGTTTCACCGGGCGAAGAATTACCCGAAGTAGTAAATGCAATCATCGAGATCCCGAAAGGATCTAAAGCGAAATATGAGATAGACAAAGAGTCGGGCCTACTAAAGTTAGACCGTGTTCTTTTTTCATCAGTAATGTATCCGGCCAATTACGGCTATATCCCTCAAACTTATTGCGATGACCATGACCCTTTAGACATATTGGTTCTATGCTCTATCGATGTTTATCCTATGTCTATGATAGAGGCTAAGGTTATTGGTGTGATGCACATGGTAGATAATGGCGAGCAGGACGATAAAATTATCGCTGTTGCTAAAAATGATATGTCTGTTAACTATATTAACGACTTGAACGAGTTGCCGCCGCACACTATGAAAGAAATTGTACGCTTTTTCCAGGATTATAAATCTTTAGAAGGCAAGAGCGTGACCATTGAACATCTGCTAGGCAGGCGTTACGCGCATAAAGTAATACAGGAAAGTCTTGAATTGTACACTAAGACTTATCCTGATCACCGATAAAATAAGTTAATGGGCCCCCTCGAGATAAGCGGTTTTCAGATATTCCTTACCATTTTCCTGGTGCTACTCAACGGCTTTTTTGTGGCCGCGGAGTTTGCCATCGTTCGTGTACGCGGTTCGCAGATAGAGATACAAGCAAAGGCCGGAAGCCGGCTGGCCAAAATTACCCGTGGTATTGTACATAATCTGGACGGCTATCTGGCTGCAACCCAGTTGGGTATTACTATCGCTTCGCTTGGTTTGGGCTGGGCCGGCGAAAGTGTTGCCACAAATGTGATGCTTAACCTGTTCTCATTATTTGGGTTAACTATTACGTCGTCATTTATCATTAGTACCAGTCATGTTGTGGCGTTTATTTCTATAACGATTTTGCACATTGTATTTGGCGAACTGGCACCTAAAACCCTTGCCATACAGCGTTCTGTACGCACCGCAATGACGGTGTCGCTACCGCTTAGATTTTTCTTTGTGGTATTCAGGCCGTTTATCTGGGCACTTAATACATTTGCCAATTTTATTCTCAGTCTATTTGGTGTAAAACCGATACAAGGTGAGGAAGCGCATCACAGCAACGAAGAATTGCAATATATTCTTGAACAAGGTAAAGAGAGTGGTGCGCTGGATTCAAATGAGCACGAACTGATCAAAAACGTGTTTGATTTTAACGAACGTGTAGTTAAGAATATCATGGTGCCGCGTACCAAGATCTCGGGCATCAATTGCACAAGCTCAGGCACAGATCTGTTAGAAATGATCATTACAGAAGGTTACTCGCGTATGCCTGTCTATGATGAGACTATCGATAAGATCATCGGTATTTTACATGCTAAGGATGTGCTTGCCCTACTGGCACGCAACCAGCCTGTAGAATTAAAAGAGATCATCCGCAAGCCGTATTTTATTCCGGAGACTAAGAAGATAAATGATCTGATGGCCGAATTGCAGCAAAAGCGCATACAGATTGCCATCGTACTCGATGAATTTGGCGGTACTGCGGGTATGGTGACGTTAGAAGATATCGTTGAAGAATTGGTCGGCGAAATCCAGGATGAGTTTGACGAAGAGAAGCCCATTGTTGAGAAGATCAACAATCGCGAGTTTATCATCAACGCGCTTGCATCTATATATGATGTGAACAGCCACCTGCCACATGATCTACCCGAGGACGGCGACTTTGACACTGTATCGGGCTGGTTGGGCGAGGTGTTTGGTAAGATACCGGATGTGGGTGAGCACCGGGAAGCGGACGGCTACAATATAACTGTATTGCGTAAATCTGAACAGAATATAGAGTCGGTTAAATTGGAGTTGCTCCTTAACGAAGAAGATACTAACGACGAGCATTAATACTCTCCTAAACGCTCGGGGTGTTAGGATAAAGTCTATATTTACTTTTGATGCAGTTGTTCTACACGCCGGATATTACACCCTCTCAATCTCATTGTCAGCTTAGCGAAGAAGAAAGTAAACACGCTATACGTGTATTGCGCATGGTTGCAGGCGACGCGTTGCAATTAATAGATGGCAAAGGTGGTTTTTATGAAGCCGTTGTGCAGGATCCGCACCCAAAACGCACGCTGCTGCAAATTACCGCTCAACAACAAGAATATCAAAAGCGCAACCACTATCTGCACATTGCTATTGCGCCAACGAAAAATATTGAGCGTACGGAATGGTTTCTTGAAAAGGCTACCGAAATTGGTATAGATGAGATAACCCTTATCATCTGCCAGCGGTCGGAACGTAAGGAAGCAAACATCGAACGCCTTAACAAAATTATCACTTCGGCTATTAAGCAATCGGTGAAAGCGTACCACCCGGTGTTAAACAAGGCCTTAGCATTCAATCAATTTGTAAACACAAAATTTGAGGGTCAAAAATTTATCGCACATTGCGAAGAAGGTGAAAAATTTAATTTGCGCGATGTGCTACAACCCCGAGGCAAGTCATTAATATTGATAGGGCCGGAGGGCGACTTTAGCCCGACCGAAATAGATAGAGCATTGCAGAACGGTTACAAAGCCATAACTTTAGGAACAAGCCGCTTGCGGACCGAAACTGCTGCGCTGGAAGCCTGTTTCGAGGTCAATTTTTTAAACCGATGAGGAAGTTTGCTATTATATCGACAATAGCGTGTTTATCATTGCTAAGCTTCACGAATAAGCCGTCGTACAAACTGGCACGCCTGAAATATAATGGTGGTGGCGACTGGTACGGTGACCGCACCGCTTTAACCAACCTCATTAAGTTCTGTAACATAAACCTGCGTACAAATTTTGCTGCTGAGGAAGAAACAGTCGATGCCGGCAGTGCCGAACTGTTTAACTACCCGTTTATATTTATGACGGGGCATGGCAATGTGATCTTCTCTGACCTGGAGGTGCGCAATCTGCGCAAGTATTTAACGGGTGGTGGCTTTCTGCACATCTGCGATAACTACGGCCTGGATCAGTTCATCCGCCCGCAGATGAAAAAGGTATTTCCCGAACTGGATTTTGTGGAACTTCCACTAAATCACCCTATCTATCATCAGCAATATGATTTTCCAAACGGTTTGCCTAAAGTGCATGAACATGACAACAAACGGGCGCAGGGATTTGGGTTGATATACAAAGGCAGAATAGTTTGCTTTTATGATTATCAGTGCGATTTAGGCAATGGTTGGGAAGATTATGGCACCTATCCCGGTGATACGCAGGAGACACGTACGAAGGCTCTCAAAATGGGTGCTAATTTAGTTCAATATGCTTTAACAAAATAGTATGCTACAAATTACCATCAATGATCGGAAGTTTGATGTTGAAAAAAATAACAGCGTTCTTAAAATAAACGACGAAGTTGTTTTGACAGACATCGCTCAAACGGGCAATAACAGCTTTCATGTCATCAGTCATAACAAATCTTACAATGCCGAGGTGGTAAGCTTCGACACGACTCAAAAAACAGCCGTAATAAAAGTAAATGGCAATACTTACCCGGTTACAGCTAAAGACCAATTTGATCTGCTGCTGGAGCAAATGGGTATGAGCAATCTAAATTCTGCCAAGGTTGACGATCTGAAGGCGCCGATGCCAGGCCTGGTATTGAAAGTGCTGGTTGCCGAAGGTGATACTGTACAAAAAGGCGACAACCTGTTTGTACTTGAAGCGATGAAAATGGAAAATATCATTAAATCGCCGGGCGAAGCTGTTGTAAGATCTGTCAAAATTAAACCGGGCGACAAAGTGGAGAAAGGGCAAGTGCTTATCGCCTTCAATCAATAATCAGACTATTATAAACAAAGAAGCCCGTTCAATTGAACGGGCTTCTTTGTTTATATGTAAAGGCAGGCTTATCTGCTTTTGCGTACCTTAAACTTAGGGCCCGAGTTTGGATGGATCTGCGTTGCACCAACCATAGACATGGCGCAGCGGAAACCAACTTCGGCACTGGCATCATCTTCATTCATAAAGCGGCGGGTTGCCGGGTTTAACCAGTAAGCACGGTCATTCCATGAACCGCCTTTATAAACTTTAGAATGATCATTAGCTAAAGTTGTAGTGCCGTAAAGCACAGAACTTACGGTATCAGCATACCCTCTGAAGTCTGGATTGTAAGGCTTGCCGGCTAAGTCACTTTTGTTTGCCTGCGGCGAGGTACCTGCAGCACCTACCGGATTTGTAGCAATACCTGCAGGCAAATTAGTAGCATTATTTTGGGTAGCGGTGCCATTTTGCTGAGCAACTAATTCACTCCATTTCTGCTTTTTACCCGCCTTCGCCGGGTCGTAAATAGGACGACCGTATTTATCTTTTGCTAACTGACCTTTGGTTGGATCTTCTAAGCGTTTATCCTTAAATTCGTTACCACGGAAAGGGTTAAAATCTTCAACCTCTTCAAATGACGTTTGGCGATAAGTATCACCTGTCCACTCATTAACATTGCCGGCCATGTTATATAAGCCAAAATCGTTAGGTACATAAGAACGTACAGGGGCAGTGATATCGGCTTTATCATTCAAGTAACCACCAACACCCATATTGTCACCTTCGCCGCGTTTAAAGTTAGCAAGGATTAAACCACGTGTCTTTTTCTTTGGCGAGCGTACACCCATGCCATTCCAAGGGTACATTTTGCCATCAGTAATGTTTTCGTAATCGGTGTTGCCTATCAAACCTAAGGCGGCATATTCCCATTCAGCTTCAGAAGGTAAACGATAGCCTTGCTTAAGTATACCATCCTCCATAATAACTGTACGTTTAGGTTTACCACCTGCCGTTCCCGCTGTCGCACGGGGATTAAGGTCCGGCATCATTTTTTTGCCATCTATGCCCTGGCCTTTGATCTGGCCGTTAAGATAGATGTCTGTGTTAAAAGGTGTACCACCTGCGGGCGCAGCTTGTGTGCCGTTACCGCCTTTACCGGCAGCGTCTTTCCAGCTTGCTAACTGGCCGCCATTACGCAAAATGTTTTCATTCATGCGGTCTGTACGCCATATACAATATTCTTGTGCCTGGTCCCAGGTTACACCTACAACCGGATAATCCTGGTAGGCAGGGTGACGAAGATAGTTATACACAAAAGGTTCATTATAAGATAACGGACGACGCCATACTAACGTATCAGGCAAAGCATCATAATACAATTCGCGGTCCTGAGGGAAATTGATCGCGTCCCAGTGCAGGTATTCTAACCAATCTACGTTAGAAACCTCAGTTTCATCCATATAAAAAGAACCTACAGTTACTCTGCGGCGCACATTATTGTATTCATAAGTTACATCCTGGTCGGCACTGCCACCTAAAACAAATGTACCGCCTTCAATCGCAACCAAACCCGGACCGGGAGCCGGGTGTGTTTTCTTGAAAACCTGGAAACCGCCGTTATTAGGGTCGTTATAACGCATGCCGGTTTTAGGCGAACTTTGTTTCTTACTACAGCTGCTCATAAAGGCCACCACTCCTAACAGCACTATGGCAAGCTTTGTAAATTGAATCTTCATAGTTTATATATGATCAATCGGAACGTAAAGATAGTCAAATTTCAATTATTAATTAATAGCTGCGATGAACGGTGACATTGCACCGACCAATATGAAAATATTACATTTAGTTATTAAAGCACAATAAATTACCGTGTACGAAAGTTAATTGTTTAATTTATCTTTGATAAACTGAACAATTAAGGATAATATTGTTTGTCGCGGCTTAAAAATTTTTGATCGTCATTGAAAAAGTTTTACAGAGGTAATTTTAAGGGTTTGGTTGCAGCTGTTATTACAGCATTTCCTTTTGCGGCAAGCGCGCAAACCACAGGTACAACAACTTCTGGTACAACACCAACCGCGATTGCTGTAGGCGTGCCTATTTTAGCTGTTACCCCCGATTCACGTTCCGGAGCTATGGGCGAGGCCGGCGTAGCACTTTCACCGGATGTAAATGCCAACTTTTGGAACCCGTCTAAACTCGCTTTTCTGGAAGATAACAATGCAGTATCTTTATCGTACAATCCCTGGTTGCGCACATTGGTACCCGATATCAGCCTCTCTTTTTTAAGCTTTGCCCACAAACTGGATGAGCGCAATACCTTGGGCATGTCTGTAAGGTATTTCAACTTAGGTGCGATACAGTTAACAGATGAGTTTCAGCAGGATCAGGGTACATATACACCTAATGAGTTTTCTATTGATGGATCCTTTGCCCGAAAGTTTGGCAACAACTTTTCATTAGGTTTAACGCTGCGTTATATCCACTCCAGCTTGTACAATAATTCTGTCACCGGTGGCCCGCAAACTACGCCGGGTAATGATGTGGCTGCCGATGTTTCGTTATATTATCGTAAGCCGGGGCAATTGTTCGGCGTGCCGTCGCAATTTACTTTTGGGACAAATATTTCTAATATAGGCCCCCGTATAAGCTATAGCAGCAACGGTCCAAAATACTTTTTGCCAACTAATCTGAAAATTGGTGCGGCAGAAACTTTGGACATAGACGAGGACAACCAGTTTACGTTTACTTTTGATATCAACAAGCTATTGGTGCCAACGCCACCGATCCGCGATGCGAACGGCAACATTACCAGCGGTAAGAACGACGACCGTTCTGTGGTATCGGGTATTTTCGGCTCATTCAGCGATGCACCAGGCGGCTTTAGCGAGGAGTTAAAAGAGATTGCCATATCGCCGGGCGCAGAGTATTGGTACAACAAGCAATTTGCTTTACGTGCAGGCTACTTTTATCAAAATCCACTGAAAGGAACAGGGCAATACTTAACCCTTGGCGCAGGTTTCAGGTACAATGCTTTCAACCTTGATTTTGCTTACATAGCTGCAAGCCAGCAAAAAAGTCCGCTTGCTTCCACCTTGCGTTTTACCCTGCTGGTTAATTTCCCTTCGGGACGTAACAGATGAGTAAAATACGTGTAGGTTTTGGGTTTGATGTTCATCAGCTCAAAGAAAATCATCCGTTTGTTGTAGGCGGGGTACGCCTTGATTACCACAAGGGAGCGTTTGGGCACTCGGACGCGGACGTCTTATTACACGCCATCTGTGATGCGCTTTTAGGCGCGGCCAACTTACGCGATATAGGTTACCATTTCTCTAACAAAGATGAGCGTTGGGCAGGCATCAGCAGTTTAATATTGCTGCAGCACGTTGTTGCTTTGCTAAACGACAAAGGCTGGCAAATTGGTAATATAGATGCCATGATCTGCCTGGAGGCCCCGAAGATAAATCCTCACGCCGATGCCATGAAAAAAAACATCGCCAAAGCTGCAGGAATTGACATCGAAGATATTTCAATTAAAGCTACTACCAATGAGCAACTTGGCTTTATAGGCCGTGAAGAAGGCGTTGTTGCTTACGCGGTATGCCTCATCGAGAAAGCTTAGATCAAATCTTTTATGTGCTTGTAGTTAGACTTGACGGTATCAAGTGCCTCCTTCATATCACCGTTTAATATCATTTTACTCATGGCAACCGCCATACCTTTTACCTGCTCAAATTCTATTTTTGGTGGCATGGCCAACGCGTTAGGGTCTGTGTAGACATCTAATAAAACTGGCCCGGGGTACATGAACGCTTCACGCAGGGCTTGTTCAACCTGATCAGGATCTTTTACAGTAACGCCTTTAATACCCATGGCTTGGGCAACCAATGCAAAGTCGGGGTTAACCATGTCGGTTTGCCAGTCGGGAAGACCTGCAACTTCCATTTCCAGCTTAACCATTCCTAAAGAGCGATTATTGAATACCACGATCTTAACCGGCAATTTGTATTGCGCTATTGTTGCTAAATCGCCAAGGAGCATAGACACGCCGCCGTCGCCCGCAAGGGCAATTACCTGCCTGTCGGGACAGGTTAACGCCGCCCCAATAGCATGAGGAACAGCGTTTGCCATCGAGCCGTGATTAAAAGAACCTAACATGGTTCGCCCGCCTGTAGCGTTGATGTACCTTGCGCCCCATACGCAGCACATGCCCGTATCGACCGTGAAGATAGCATCCTTTTTAGCCAATTTATCAATAGTTGCGGCAACAAATTCGGGATGGATCAATTCCTTTCCGCCCTTGTCATCCACGTAAGTTTGCATGTTGTCCTTTACCTTGCCGTAAAACTCTAATTGCGTTTTTAAAAAGCTATCATCGCTTTTTTGTTCGATGAGTGGCAGTAATGCTTGCAAAGTATCAATTGTTGTTCCGCACAAACCTAATTCAACTTTTGCGCGACGGCCTATACGCTCGGGCTTGGTATCCAGTTGAGCGATAGCAATGTTATCCGGAATAAACTGCGCGTATGGGAAGTCGGTACCCAAAAGTAACAACAACTCCGACTCGTGCATGGCATGAAATGCCGATGGTAGGCCAAGAAGGCCGGTCATGCCCACTTCATTTGGATTGTCGTACTGGATACCCATTTTTCCGCGGAATGAATAACCTACCGGTGCATGAACCTTTTGAGATAAAGCCACCACCTCGTCATGCGCTTCAACGGCCCCAATGCCGCAAAAGATAGTCACCTTATCATATTTATTAATCAGGGCGGCAAGCTGAGCCAGTTCGCTATCAGCGGGGCGGATCACCGGTTTTGTTACAAAGTTTATGGTGGACGATGTGATCTCAGCGGCATCCATCTTAGTCAGATCGCCCGGCAAGCCAAGCACCGCGACCCCTTTTTTTCCTAAGGCGTTTTGAATAGCCGATTGAAGCATGCGTGGCAATTGCGCGGGCGTTGTGGCTATTTGATTGTAGCAGCTGCAATCTTCAAACAGCTTTATGGTATTGGTTTCCTGGAAATATTCGGTGCCAAACTCGGTAGACATTACGGTTGAAGCGATGGCAATAACGGGTGTCCCTGCTCGGTGCGCGTCATATAAACCATTAATAAGGTGCACATGGCCGGGGCCGCTGCTGCCGGCGCAGCAGGCTAATCCGCTCAATTCGCTTTCTGCTGCGGCGGCGTAAGCGCCTGCCTCTTCATGCCTAACGTGGATCCATTGGATCTCGCCATTACGGCGAACCGCATCATTAACTTCATTTAGGCTGTCGCCTGTAACGGCGTATATGCGTTTGATGCCTGCTTTAACCAGCATATCTACCAACTGCTCTGCAACTGTTTGTGCCATGTGTTATTCTTTGATAGAACAACCCGGAAAGCAGGATGGGGTTTTGAATATTGCAGAATGATTAGGAGTAAGTGAACTCAGGATGTTAAATTGCCGGTTCAACCCAATTGCCATCCTCACGAATGATGTCTATCAGTTCATCGACAGCGATTGCTGTATTCACGTTTTTCTTTACCACTTCTTTGCCACGGTAAAGGGTGATCTTACCCGGGCCGGCGCCTACGTAGCCATAATCAGCATCAGCCATTTCGCCTGGTCCGTTTACGATGCAGCCCATAATGCCGATCTTCAGTCCTTTTAAATGACTGGTACGGCTGCGGATCAGTTGAGTAGTTTCTTGCAGATCGAACAATGTGCGGCCGCAGCTTGGGCAGCTGATGTATTCTGTTTTAGAAATTCTTGATCGGGTAGCCTGTAATACCCCAAAAGCAGTTGATGTGATAACCGATGGAGGCAACTGCGGTGCGTCTATCCAAATACCGTCCCCAAAACCATCTATCAATAAAGCTCCGAGGTCTGTAGCGGCGAAGAGTTGAAGTTCTGTAACCGCCTCACCCAAACCCTCTCTGAAGGAGAGGGCTTCATTGCTTTCCGTCTTTCCGTCTTCCGGTCTTTCCGTCTCAAAAGCATAGCTCCGTTTTACGATCACCGGTAAATCTAAACCAAACTCTTCCAGCTTGAAAAAGAATTGACGCTGGTCTGCCATGCCATGAAGTTCGGTGGTCTCTAAAACGAAGATCAGATTTTTAGCGAGTGGTATGCGGCCAAATAGGTCATTATCCAGATCAGCATTGGTTATCCGGACAAAGTTTAACGCCGAACATCTGTCATCCGCGTCAACAAACTCCTGTAGTGTATACAGCGGGTGACAATTGGTTTTGTTCTTAAGTGTTTTCCAGGTTGCGTAATTATAGAGCTGCTTTAAATTGCCCGGGAAGTTAAACGAGGGTAACTCGTCGGCCATGTAAACAAAATCTACCGACTGGTCGGCCATGTTATACTTGTCAAGAACAGGAGAGTATAGATAACCGGCATCTTTTAAAACTGCCGGGTCTTTAAGATGTGCTTTAGATAAGTCGAGCACCACGCGAGGAACCATGTGATCACCTATGAAAGCGTTGGCTTCGTACGTTTCGCGTTTTTTATACTCGTAAGGAGAGTGACTAGCCCCACCCCATCCCTCCCCAGGAGGGAGGGAGTTGACCTCTTGATTCTTGTTTCTTAATTCTTGAATCTTCTTAGCGCGCAATGAATAACGATTTACAAGCGCAATGGCAACAGGCGCCTCTGCCTCGGGTTCTTCTGTAAGAGAAACGCGAACGGTATCGCCCAAACCATCTTCAAGCAAAGTACCTATACCAACTGCAGATTTAATGCGGCCATCCTCACCATCGCCGGCTTCTGTTACGCCCAGGTGCAGCGGATAATTCATACCTTCGGCAACCATGGTTTGCACCAGCAAGCGGTATGCCTGTACCATCACCTGCGGGTTGCTGCTTTTCATGGAAATGACCAGGTTGTAATAGTTAAGCGCCTCACACATGCGCATAAATTCCATCGCCGACTCAACCATACCTTGCGGGGTATCGCCATAACGACTCATGATGCGGTCGCTTAGCGAACCATGGTTAGTGCCAATGCGCATCGCAGTGCCGTATTCCTTACAGATGTTAACCAGCGGCGTAAACTTCTGGTTTATGCGCTCTAATTCCGCACGGTATTCGGCATCAGTATATTCAATGTGATCGAATTTCTTCTTGTCGGCGTAGTTGCCCGGGTTTACCCGCACCTTTTCAACAATGCGCGCGGCAATTTCTGCAGCGTTAGGGGTAAAGTGAATGTCGGCAACAAGGGGAGTGGAGTAGCCGCGTTTGCGCAGTTCGGCCTTAATATTAGCCAGGTTTTGCGCCTCTTTTATGCTCGGCGCGGTAATACGTACATACTCACAGCCGGCATCGATCATCCGGATGGATTGCTCTACAGTACCAATGGTATCCATGGTATCGGTAGTGGTCATACTTTGGATACGGATAGGGTTATTGCCACCCATTGCCACATCGCCTATCTTAACTTCCCGCGTAACAAAGCGCGAATAATCTGTTAAAGAATTGCAGTACTTGCCGGGAAGTATGTTTACTGATGTTGCATCCATAACGCGATGCAAAGATAATGATTGCCAGGGGCAAACACTTAAAGATTGTCTTCCAGTAATTTTATCGCTTCGTCATATTTTTTTATGAGCGACGGTGTACGCTCGTAAGACCAGCCTTTATACTCATCTCTCAAAATTGTAAGGGTAAGATGCGCGTTGGCAGGGTTTCTCGACTCGGGAGCTAATAATACGTGAGCAGCTTCATCTTCCAATTTAACTATCCTAGCCTGGTTATCATAGATGTCAGAAAACATGGTCATTGTATTGATACTCACTTTTGAAGCAATGTTATGGCTTTTGGCGACCTGCCAGGCAACATCGTCCAGGTCTTTGTACATGATGCCTTCCGGAGCGATCTTATTGACGAAAAAATGGTCGTCATTTACAATCTCCTGCTGAAATCTTTTATCTTTTAATGCCGAATCTATCGTCGCCAAAACTTTGGTCTGATAGGCATATTGAAGTTTTGTGTTATGCCTGTTTTTGATCAACTCATCTTTTATGTTAACGAGCATTTCATGCCGTTCACTTCTTTCATGAAAATAGTTGATCACTTCTGTAACGCCTAAAGCAAGCAGCACGCTGAATACAATAAGCAGCGACTCGCCGATATATTCTTTCCAGTCCCGAAGCACATAAACTTCATTTGGGTGGTGGCCTGCGGGAATGTCTTTTCTTTTAGATCGGTAGGGTTTTTGATTTTCCATGGCAACCAAATATATTGATTTACAGCAAGTTCTTTTTACCTTTAAGAATTAACACTAACAACTACTAACTTTTCGACATGAAGATCACTGTAATTATTTTGCGAACACTGTTGGGGCTGGTATTTCTTGTATTCGGCCTGCAATTCTTTTTTCACTTTTTACCAATGCCGCAGCCGGTGTTACCTGCCAAAGCCGCAGCATTTTCGGGCGGATTATTTGGCAGTGGGTACTTCTTTCAATACATGAAAGTAATTGAGATCATTTGCGGAATCTTTCTACTGATCAATCGTTGTACCGCGTTCTTTCTTCTGGTGCTTTTTCCAATAACGGTTAACATCTTTCTGTACCACACCATATTGGCACCTGCGGGTATGCCGATGGGCGTAGTTTTATTGCTGATCCATTTGTTTTTAGGATTTGCTTACGGCAAATATTACAAGCCGATATTTACAACGAATCCGACTGTATAGTGCCTGCTTTAAAGGAAAGGGCTTTCCTAACTTTAAATGTCATGCCGTCCTGATAATTATCAAGATTGACCCGGCGTCCCAAAGTAGAATCTAAAAACTTGCTTATGAGATCCCGAAACAAGTTTAGGAAGACAATTTCTAATTAAACAAGAAAGGCCGCTGATCAGCGGCCTTTCTTGTTATGGTTTCTTCATAGATTCTTTCATCGGGTTGGTGCCTGATGATGCGCCCCTTATGCCTTCCTGGCTTTTGAAAAGCTCGAACCTTGATGGCGCGTATTCCCTTGGCCATGAGTTGTTGTTCTCATCGATATCCGCGGTTTCGCGGTAAGGGTCAATCTTTATATTCTTTACCTCTTTAGATTTTGCAAACACCTTGGTTATATTGCTTTCATTCTTACGCCATATGTAGGCCGAGATACGCTCAACTTCTTTTGTGCCATCCGCGTACGTCCACTCGATGATCAATGGCATAACACAGCCGCCCTTATTGCTCAGGCTTAACTGGTAGAAATAATTTTTCGATTGATACATAGCGCGCTCTGCAGGGGTTAAGGCGTCAAACATGGCCTGGTAGCTTTGCTTGGTTAGCGGTGTTGCTGCAAAACGGTCCCATTTACCGTAGAAATCTTTTAAAGATGTGTCTGCCTCTACAGCGAATTTGATACCCTCGTCTTTATTACGTTTTGAGCTAATGTTGTCGAGGTTGCGATCGAATTGTGCGCGGTCGTAAGTGTTTTCAACTTCCGGGTTCTTGGTATTCATGCGGTAATACTTCACGCTGTCCAGCGAAATATCGACCGGATCGATACCATAAAACCATCCGCGCCAAAACCAGTCCAGGTCAACGGCAGATGCATCTTCCATGGTACGGAAAAAGTCCTCAGGTGTTGGGTGCTTAAATGCCCACCGGTGCGAATAGGTCTTAAACGAATAATCGAACAGTTTGCGGCCCATAACCGTCTCACGTAAAATATTCAAGGCAGTTGCAGGTTTTGAGTAGGCATTCGGGCCAAAGCGAACGATGTTTTCAGAGTTGGTCATGATCGGCTCCAGTTCGTTCGGCGGCAGCTTCATGTAATCAACGATCTTATATGCTGGCCCGCGCTGAGAGGGGTAGTGGTTATCCCATTCCTGCTCTGCCAAAAACTGGCAGAAAGTATTCAATCCTTCATCCATCCAGGTCCATTGGCGCTCGTCAGAGTTAACGATCATCGGGAAGAAATTATGACCTACCTCGTGGATGATAACACCCGTCATGGCGTATTTAACTGCTTCGCTATACGTGCCGTCCTTATCGGCACGGCCGTTATTAAAGCAGATCATTGGGTACTCCATACCATTTGATGCTTCAACGGATGTGGCACACGGATATGGATAAGGGAAGGTATGTTTAGAATATACTTTTAATGTATGTGCGACCAGTTTGGTTGAATAGCGACGGTACAGCGGGTATGCTTCCGGCCCATAGATAGACATGGCCATAACCTTTTTGCCGCCATCTATTTGGGTGCTCATAGCATCCCAAACCACACGGCGCGACGATACCCAAGCAAAATCGCGTACGTTTTCTGCATGGAACTGCCACACTTTCCGAGCTGTGGCATGGCCTTGCATTTGCTTCTTTACTTCTGCAAGGGTTACAATTTCCACAGGCTCTTTAGCGGTTTGTGCTTGCTCCCAGCGTTTAAGCTGCGCGCCTGTGAGCGTTTGCGCATAGTTTGAGCATTGGCCTGTTCCGCCTACAAAATGGTCTGCGGGTACGTTAAGACTTACCTTAAAATCGCCAAACGTTAAAGCAAACTCGCCGCGGCCGGTAAACTGCTTGTTTTGCCAGCCCTGAAAATCGCTGTACACGGCCATGCGCGGATACCATTGGGCCATGGTGTACAGGTAATTCTTATCCTCAGGGAAATACTCGTAACCACCACGTCCGCCAATGGTCAAACGGTCAGAAATATTATACCACCAAACGATCTTGAATTTAAAACGCTCGCCCGGCATTAACGTGTGCGGCATCTCAATGCGCATCATGGTTTCATTAATGGTATAGTCAAGCGCGTTTCCCTGTGCGTCTTTTACACTTACTATATGATCGCCCAGATCAAGGTTGTGGCCCATAATGCCCTGCAACTCGCGCAAGGTCATCTTGTCTTTCATGCGGCTCTCATCAAACTTAGCACTCTCGCCATCTTTTTTATGCTGATTTTCATCTAGTTGTATCCACAGGTATGTGAGCGGATCGGGCGAGTTGTTGTAATAGTCAATTGTTTCAGAGCCGTCTAAGCGTTGCTTATCATCGTCAAGCGTTGCAGTGATATCATAGTCGGCCTTTTGTTGCCAGTATTTTGGACCGGGCGCACCGGAGGCCGAACGATACTCGTTTGGCGTGCTGAGCATAGTGCCCAACTGCTCGAACTTATTGCCGTGGTTAGATTTTGGATTGTTGTTTGGCTGTGCCAAAACACTGCCGGCAGCGGTTAAAGCAAGAAAGAAAATGTAAAATTTCTTCATCTGAATTTTATAAGCGGAAAACGGTCTATGCACATCGTTAGTGCAATACCAAATATAGCCGATGAAAGGAAAACTATCCAATCGCGACGGTTCATTTTAACAAGATTGATACACAAATAAGAGATGAATAGTGTAGCCAGCACAATTATTACCTGCCCAAATTCTAAACCAACATTAAAGGCAAACAGCTGGGCAGTAATGTTGGTACTTGTACCCAGTAAGCTTTTTAAGTAGTTAGAAAAACCAAGCCCATGGATAAGCCCGAAAAATAAAGCCAGGCCATAAGTGATCTTCATGGTGGTATTGCTCTTTTGTTTTTTAAAAACATTGAGTAAGCTGGTTATCACTATGGTTACCGGAATTAAAAATTCGATTATTGAGCTGTTGATGCGGATGATACTGAGGACGCTAAGCGCCAGGGTTATGGAATGCCCAATGGTAAATGCAGTAACAAGTATAAGTACTTTGCGCCAATCCTTTAATAAATATGTACCGCACAAAACAGCCACAAACATAATGTGATCATAGCCTTGCAGGTTACAAATGTGCTGCCAGCCTAACTCGAAATATAATCCAAAATCCTGCACGGGTATAATTAAAGCTTAATATTAGCGTATTTTGATTTAAGTTTGATAACACACATGATAATCTCCTTTATAAATACTTTTTGGCTTTTGCTCTTGCACCCATTTTATGTAAGCGTTACCGAAATTAATTTCAACCCCAAAACCCAAGCTGTTGAAGTAAGCTGCCGCATGTTTTATGACGATCTGGAGCGCGAATTAAACCGGATAAATCATACGCATATAGACATTGTTAAACCTGTTGACAAAGCCGCGGTAAACCGTTTGATTACCGATTATGTAAAAAAGCACCTGGAAATTAGAGCTGATGGTAAGCCTTTACCTTTAAATTTCGTGGGTTATGAAATACAGGAAGACGGCGCATGGAGCTACTTTGAGGTGAAGGGCGTAGATAAAGCGAAAACGGTGACAGTACATGACGACTTACTGTTTACTGCCCATCCCGAGCAGATCAACATGATCCATGCAACGGTTAACGGCCAGCGGAAAAGCACAAAGCTAGATAACCCTGACGCGGATGCAAGTTTTAGTTTTTAACGTTCACGAGTTTGTTTCTAATGGCACCCCGCGTTGTCATGCTGAGCTTGTCGAAGCATTTGATGCGTTGATTTAGAACATAACACTGAATAAGATTCTTCGCTTCGCTTTGAATTACAGGAAGCGGAAACTATAATTTTTTCTTTTTATTCCCCCTCAAATTTCAACCCAATCTGCTGACGGGCAGCATCGAGCATACCAAGCATTTGCCTCGAAAGTTGATGGGTGATGACAGGGCTTTCTGTCCGTCCGTCGGCTACTGCCTTACAAAAGTGTCCGGTTTCGTATTGCAACCCGCCCGATCTAAATGGCTCTTCCAATTCCACAATGCGGCCGTCGAGATAATCTATCGTAGCCTTTACCGGGTTCCACCAGTTTTTATGGATTGTGATGTGGCCTTTAGTGCCGCTGATTAACGCGTCGCCTTTGCCATGAAGATCGAAGCCGCAATAAAGCTGCGCATAGCCATCAAGGTGCCTTGACTGCACTACGGCAAACATATCGATCTCTTTGCCACTAAACTGACCCATGGTGTTGATCTGCGTCATCTCTCCCAACCAATCGAAAGCTAAAAACGCCTCGTAGGGGAGAACGCCCATGATGCTCCCGCCTACTCCCTGGTAACTAAAATTCGGGTGGTTTGGCTCCAGGCCTGCAACGGATGACCCGGCCCGCACAAAGCCGACATCACCTATTGGATCGTTTTCCAGATGCGTCTTAAGTTTTTCATAAAGCGGAAAAAAAGGTGTTTTCATGCCTTCCATCCATAGCTTGCCGGTTTGTTTTGCAACGTTTAAAATTGCGTCGAGCTGCTTAACGTTTACCGCTGCCGGTTTTTCACAAAGCACATGCTTGCCCGCTTGTAATGCAGCGATGCTGTAATACATATGGCTATCAGGGAGGGTAGCGATGTACACAGCGTCGATCGCAGTATCGCCTAAAAGTGCCTCGAGTGAGGGATACCCTTTGCCGCCGTACCTTCCTGTGAAGTCATTTACAGAACTTTCCCTCCGAGACCATGCACCAACATATTTAGCTTCCGGCAAGGTTGCTAGCCCCTCCATAAAGCGGTGCGAAATTCGGCCGCAACCTATAACGCCCCACCTCACCATTATTTACTGGTACTGGATATAAATAGGGTGTGGTTTGTAGTTTTTCATCACCTCTGCCGGTGTCAGCATGTGGTTTGGTTTCTTTTTGATGTCGTTCTTGTAGAACAGTTTGAAGCCGGTAAACTGTACAGGCTCGTGGTGAATGAAGTAACGATAGGTACCTGTCTTCAGATCAGGTTCACCCCAGCCATCCATATCTATCACCATCTGTATTTCTTTACGCAGTTTAATATTCTGATAGTTTGTCAGCATCTTTTTAGTAAAGCGGTGTACGATTAAAATTTTTGGAGGCAGGTGGTATTTAGTCACCAGGTTAGCCAGGTAGCCAGATACGTAGTTAACGTCAGCGGCATCATAAGTGCCGATCTTTTTGCCCGGCAGGCTGCCGTCTTTCATAGAAAACTCGGGATCCATGCCGAAATGCACTTGCGGCATCATCAGGTATTTCTCCAATAAAGGAAGTTCTGTATGGATATTGCTCAATGCAACCTGTACATCAAGGAAAACTATGGCATGCGCTTTTTTAGCCAGCACCAACACGCTGTCTATCTGTTTAAATGGCATGCGATTACGGTATTTACCGTCTTTGCCGGCATTGCCGCTGGCAACCACCGCTATATAATGCAAGGCAGGCTGTACAGGAGTAGTGGGATCGGCACGTTCCCAATTTTTTACTTCGCCTTTTAATTTAGCCAGCATTTCGTTAGGCGGTAACTCACCTAAAATGCCCATCTTCTTAGCATAAAGGTTACCGTAAAATGCAACCACCCGCTTAAACGGTAGTATCGCGCCATCCATCGGGTAAGGAGCGCCTTTAACAGGCCACTTTCCGCTGGTATCGCCGTTGGCTAACCGCTTCATCAAAGTATCATATTTAGCTTTATCGAGCGGCGGGTAATGCTCTTTCACAACGCCCAGTGTATCGGTTTCAACTACCTTGGTTTCTGTGGTAGTTTTCTCAGTTGTTTTAGTGGTAGTGCTTCTACTGCCGTTGCTGCAATTGCTAAATAATACTACGGTGGCAAGGGCTAAAGAGCCCGATAAGAGGTAAGACTTTACACTCATGCTTTTTTGAATGGAGGTTGAATTAATATGCGGCAATATGCCTAATTTATTTTAATAGTTCGGCGGGATGTTGAAAGATAATAACGCCTGTGTTTTAACAAAAAACCCCACGCATACAGCGCAGGGTTTACATGTCATTTTACCATTAACAATTATTGTCCTTGCTGCTTCGCTTCTGACTTCATTTGGTCATTTGCCACAATCACAATCTCGACACGCCGGTTTTGAGCGCGGCCATCGGCAGTTGTATTATCGGCTATCGGCTCGGATTCACCTTTACCGGTAGTAGACAAGCGTGAACCGCTTACCCTGTCAGATGTAAGGAATGCTTTAACCGCTTCGGCACGACGAACCGACAGATCCTGGTTATAAGCGTCGCTACCCGTATTGTCGGTATGACCAATGATCATGATATTGGTTTGCGGGTTGTTCTGCAGTGATGTTGCCAGCTTATCCAGGTTAGTTTGCGCTGCACCCTTAAGCGCGGTTTGATTTACATCGAACAATATACCCGAATCAAATTTTACTACGATGCCTTCGCCTTCGCGGGATACCGTTGCACCGGGCACAGTTTGCTGAATTTCCGCGGCTTGTTTGTCCATCTTATGGCCTATTAAAGCACCTGCTGTACCGCCTAAAGCGCCGCCAATAATAGCACCTAAGGCGGTGTTACCCGCGCTTTTGCCTATAAATGCGCCTACAGCGCCACCCGCGCCCGCGCCTATGGCTGCGCCTTTTTGTGTCTTTGTAAAAGAGTTACAGCCCTGGCCTATAACACATGCCGAAGCTATCGCTATGCCGAAGAATGCTGTTTTGATTGTTCTGTTTTTCATTGGTAAGTATCTTGAAATATTAGTTACAAGTACAAACTAAATGCCAAAGGGTTTTATCTTTTAATATCGGGTATCAGGTATGAGTTGCAAGTGTCGTCCGCTTAGTTGTACTGATGCTTAAATGGACAAGCGGAAAATAACAAAAAGGAGCACCCTGCTGATGCTCCTTTGATATAATTTACTGGGATTTTTATTGCTCGTTACCCGGAACGCTTACCACACGATAGCTTGTGCCGTTATCGGTTTTTACCTCTTCAAGGTAAATATCTTCCGGTGTTATCCAATACCTTTTACCGTTAAGGCTTACTTTGCGCGATCCGTCGGGTAATTTGTCAGTCATGTCGCCCACGTGCGGCATCTGGTCCTGAGGCTGGTCTACCGTTACATCCGGACTAACTGTGCCATCTGCATTGGTGTTCAACACACCATCTTTGCCGGATACTACATATACCTTTTTATTGTCGGGGGTAATAGCCTCTTTGTAATAAACGCCGTTGAACTCGTAATATTGAACACCATCGATATTAATAGGCTTAGCCCCTGATGGAAGCGAAGGTACCTCTGCGCCTACCGGCGGAGCTACCACCTGGTATGATGAACCATAAGGCGCATAAAATGCACCGCCATAATAAAAGTAAGGATTGCCGCCCCAGCTAAATGGGTAGTAGCCATATGGTAATACACCGATTGACAAGCCAACTCTTGGATACGAACGAAAACCGCCGTAGCCAAACCCTACGCCTACGCGTGGGCCGCCATAACCAAAGCCACCACGGTAGCCGCCGCCAAAACCGCCACGGATGCCAACACTGCCACGGAAACCACCGCCCCCGCGGCCGCCACGCTGAGCCATTGTAGTTGTAGATATAGCAAACATGATCAGCATTGCAAGGCCGATCTTAAAAATGGAAGAAGAAAAAGTTTTCATTGGGGTATTATAGAATTGTTTACTTATTAGACGATGCGATTAACAAAAGGTTTAACCGCTTTTAATATTTAATGGATATTTTCTGCAAGCTCAAGGCCCAAACCCGCATGGTTATTTAACACCCATTTACCATCAGTAAACTGAGGCATTTTATAAGGGTTATTCGCTGTAAGGAAAGGCCCGTCAAGGTCGGCCCAGTCGCATTGCGGGGCAAGGGCTGCTGCGGCTAAGGTGGCACAACTGGTCTCGCTCATGCAGCCAATCATCAGCTTCAAATTCAATTCCCGGGCTTTATTGATCATCAGCTTAGCCTCGTGCGTCCCTCCGGATTTCATTAGCTTTATGTTGATGCCGTTGTAAACGTTTGCTGCAGGGCCAACATCTGCCAAACGCTGTACAGCCTCATCGCCAATAATAGGGACGGGGCTGCGGGCGCTTAACCATGCGTTACTTTCCGGGTCGGTCTTTGCCATGGGTTGTTCAATTAAAAGCACCCCTTGTTCATGCAGCCAATGCGTCATCTCCAGGCTTTTCTGCCTGTCCGTCCATCCCTGGTTGGCGTCTACAAAAAGCGGCTTACCAGTGATAGACCTGATTGTGTTAATTAGTTCCTTATCATTATCTCTGCCCAGTTTAACTTTAATGATTTCGCAATCGTCGCCGCCCTTTATTTTCTCGCGCAATACCTCTGGCGTGTCAATCCCAACGGTAAAACTGGTATCGGGCATTCGGGCGGGTTCGGTTCCTAAGAGTTGCCAGCAGGGTTTATTTTGCAGTTTGCCATCCAGATCATGCAAGGCAATGTCAATAGCTGCTTTGATAGCAGGCTGACCTGCCGCTATGCTATCCAGATAGCTGGTGATCATGTCAAAACTAAACGGAAACCTTATCCGCCCCATATCTAATTTATTGAGGAAAGCGGTGGCGGTATCATAACTTTCGCCCATGTAAGGCACCATTGATGCCTCGCCGTAACCTATCTGCCCTTCGTGCTCTACCTGCACCAGCATAAGCGGGGTTGAAGTGCGGGAAAATTTAGCTATGGTAAAACGGTGCCGAAGCTCCAGTTCAAAGGGTTGGTAGCTGAGTTTCATGATTGGTTTCAAATGTAGATAATTGAGGCGAATGTTTGAGCGCGTTAGGGATAGCAGCGACATCCTGCGAAGCAGATAAAGCGGATAGCCCGATCCACCGAAGGTGGGAACGCCCAAACCATTTTGCATGGTCTCAAAATTATTAATGTACTTTTTTGATGAGTCACTTTATTCTTTTCCACAACTCAAACTTCTTGTCTCTATCGTCAATGACCCTATCTTTGCCGCATGCCTCCGCAACTTTATTATCCTCTTCAAAATTTTGCCGCCAGTAAAAAACATTGCTTTCTCACGGGCAAACCATTAACCAGTTCTGAAGAGCATGTGCATGTGTTTCCGCAATGGCTGATGACCAAATATAACCTGGAGGATAAGCCGTTTAAACTGCTGGATGATAGTTTTAGTACCTATAAACAGTTAATGCTGCCTTGCAGCGCTGCTGCCAATGAGCAATACGTTGAGCCGCTGGAGCGCGAGATAAAAGCAGCTTTTGCAGCGGGTTATGACGCCGTAGTAAAGCTTGATGAACTGAAGTTGTTTCAATGGATAGGGAAGTGGCTTTTCGGGGTCATCTTTAATGAGCTGCATGCTGCCCGTACCCAACAGCACGCCGAGGGCGAAGAGTTCAGCGTGTCGCAATCCATATTGCAGCGCTTTACCAATCTGCACGTTATGCTGCAAAGCCTTAATCTGCCGGTGATATTTGAAGATTTTAAACCCTTTAGCCTATTCATCTTTAAAGTAGACAATGAACAGGGCGACTTCAATTACCGCGATGAGATAAGCACCGTTACCTACTCGCTGCGAATAAACGATTTTGGCATCGTCATCTGCCTGCAGGATAACGGCGTGATCAGCCGTTACCAAGACGAGGTTTACCAAAACATAAAACACCAGAAGCTGCACCCAATTCAGTTCGAAGAGTTTTCGGCAAGGGTATTTTACTCAGCTTACCTGTTTAACCGACTGCCTAATTATGATATTATGCCGGTAGGAGATGATGTCTATATAGAAGCAACGTCGTTACGCGGCGATAGCATGAAACCTATCTTTGACGAATGGCAAACTAAAACCTATGGCCAGGTGCTGGAGAGTTTCTGGAAAAAATGGAACATCTTACTATTTGAGATCATCAAAGACCCCGACCGGCCTATGAGCTTTTTGTTTGATGATGAAGGTGGGTTTAGGGCAGAGGTTGCCTTACCGAAGTAGTTTGTTATGCCGTCTCCTTTAGAAAGGGCTGGAATAACGCACGTTACCTCGCACCCAATTGCCTTAAAAACAAAGGTATCACCCCGGGCATTAAAATAATGGTAATAGCTATGCCGCTTAAGGCGCCAAACAAGTGTGCATCGTGGTTAATGTTATCGCGGCTGGCTTTTGAAGCCCACCAGCAATAAATTAAATACAATACCCCGAAGATGATTGCAGGTACGGCGATAGGGATAAACATGAGGTACATGCCAGCCAATGGATCGAATAGTATCCCGCTAAAGATCACTGCACTAATGGCCCCGGATGCACCAAGGCTGTGGTACCAAATGTCGTTTTTATGTTTTTGGATAGATGGCAGATCACTTAACACCAGGCTTGCAAAATAAAGGACGGCGAACTGCCAATGGCCTAACCGCGTCTCGAGCCTGAACGCGAAAAAATAATAGCTGATCATATTGAAAAGCAAGTGGCTCCAGTCGCGGTGAATGAAGCCGCTGGTGATCACGGTGTAAAATTTAGAACCGCGATTGATACTGTAGGGATGCAGCATCCATTTAAGATGCAGTTCTTCGTTATAAAATGCCAGCAATGAAGCTATTAGTGTTGCCGCGAAAATGACCGAAGCTACCGGCGCGTAGGTAAAATACTCTTGCATTATTTAGTCAGGTCCAATTTAATGTTGGTAAGCAAACGGCCTACCGGGTAGCGAAGATAGGTTTTTTCGAACCATGGCGAGTTGTGGTAAACCCACTCTAATTGCATGGAAGCGCTTGCTGCCAGTTTAGGATTGGAGGCTTTTTCCTGGTCAAGGCGTTTGCGCATTTCCGAATTGTTCTTTAAATATTCAGCGGCGATGTCTTCAAAAACATAGTCGGAGTAGTGTTCTTTCTGCCCTAAAACCGAATCGAAAAAATTCCAGGCAAAGAACGAGTCGACACCCTGCGGCTCCAATGTTTCTACAATGTAGCGGTTTATTGGCTGATTGGTGTACACCACGTAATCGCCGGCATGAAACTTAATATCAGCGTTATTGCCTATCACCGTTACATTGCTGTGGATGTAATGCCCCTCGTAAGGCCGTGGCGAAGTTTTAAAGTCGGCGATGCTATACATCTGCAGGTGTAAAGTAGTGTCATGTGCCAGGCGGCTCATAGCCACTTTGTTTATTTTCAGCAGGTCAATCACCTTCCACCATGCCTGCGGAATTACGTAGGCAATTGGTTTATCTGCTTTGGTAGTCGCTTTATAGTTGTCGTAATATTTTATGGTTTTGGTCCACGGTTTGGAGCGATCATAATACAAGCGTGGTAAGCTGCTAATGTCGCTGGCTTTGTGCCCGGCTTCGTAACCCTTAAAAGTGATGGTATCATAGTTTTTCTCATCCAAAACCCAGTTCAGGGCGAACTCTTTTTGATTACTAACGGCGTCATCTGCTTGTTTCTTTAATTTGCCAATCAGTTCATGGTCGCGCTCGCAAACGTCGATCAGATGCTGCATAAAATAGTAGGTAGAATACACCCGCTTGTCAAAAGGCTTTAGCATATGCGTCTCCGTCACATAGCTAATGATGTTATGTAGAACCGTATAGCCTGTAGAAAAGCGCGGCGTTTCAATAAATGCAACAATTCCTGAGTCTGGGGTACCCTTTTCGCTTTCTACGTAAGGGATCATCTCGTAACCGCTTGTCTTCATACGGCGGTACAGTTCGGGCGATAAGGTCTTTGCCGTATATTTTGCCAATATGGGGTTCTGTTTGTCTTTTTGAGTTTCAATCAGCGTCATTACGTACTGATAGTCTGCGCCGTCACTGGTGTGGTTATCAAGAAAAACTTCGGGTTGCCAGGTATTCAGGATCTGCATAAAGGCCAAAGCATTTTTGCTATCTGCTTTAATGAAATCGCGGTTAAGGTCAAGGTTTCGGGCATTGCCCCTAAAGCCATAAGCCACCGGTCCGTTTTGACTGATGCGCGATACGCCGCGGTTCAGCATACCATCGATATTGTACACGGCAATAAAACATAGCACTACATCTTTTGGCAGTTTGTTATTCTTCAGCAGGTCGCGGGTCAGCATCATGCTGGCGTCGATGCCTTCAGGCTCGCCCGGGTGGATGCCGTTGTTGATGAGCAGCACCCGTTTGTTTTGCTTTTTGATCAGTGCCGGATCAAACGCCTTATCCCTTGACAGTACAATTAACGTCAGCGGTTTACCGGCATCTGTCAAGCCGATATCCATCATTTTCATCTGCGGATATTTATTGGCCAGTTGGCGATAGTAAGTGATTACCTCGCTGTAGTTGGCAGTATAGTTTTTATCGGCGTGCTGCTCAAATGGAGTGAGTTGGGCGAAAGTAATGGTTGAGAATAGGATCGTTATTATTAGAGCTAATAATTGTTTCATAATGATAATTTCTAAAATATGTCATTGCGAGGAGCGTAGCGACGCGGCAACCTCGTAGTTAGCTAATCGTTGTACCAAGTTTCACTCAAATCTTTCCAGCCAGGATTTGATTTTAATACTAAATCAATTTTCCTTTTTCTCGAACCTGCTTTTAGTTGTTTTTCTTTTGTTATGGCCTCATCAGTAGCAATGAAGGTCTCGTAGTAAACTAATTTATTGCAATTGTACCCTGCAGAAAAGCTTTTGACATGTAGTTTTTGTTTATGCTGCCAAATTCTTGTCCGTAAGTCGCTTGTAACACCTGTGTATAAAACAGTGTTAGCCTTGTTTGTTATTATGTATGTATGGTACTCGTTTAACATCGCTAACTTTTATAGCTACGAGGTTGCCGCGTCGTTCCGATTAATATCGGAACTCCTCGCAATGACATCTCGGTTTATGTCTTAACAAATTTGTAATCATCTAACAATCAACGGTCTTTACTCAGTATTTACAATGCCTTCCCTAACCTTCTTTGGCAAAGTCTTCACTACCTCGTCATAAGAATGGTCTATCATCCCTCTCAACTGTTTATCTGTAAGGTTGCCATCCATATAAACGGTGTTCCACATCTTTTTATTCATGTGGTAGCCGGGGATGACTTCGGGGTGCTGGTCGCGCAGTTCTACGGCTAGTTCGAGGTCGCATTTTACATTAAACCGGTTGCCTTCGCTTAGGCTTATAAGCAAAAAGATTTTGCCGGCTACTTTAAAAACCAGCGTGTCTTCACCAAATGGCAAGCCTTCGTCTGTCGAAGGTTTCCTAAGACAGTAATTGCGCAATGTTTCTACGTTCACCGGTTTTCTTTAAAATAATAATGCCCTAATTTGCACAAATATATTTACCCTATGAGCATGCCTTTCATTTTCACAGTAGCCGATCGCTTTTTGCGCTACGTAACCATAGATACTCAGAGCGACCCAAACTCGCCAACCTGCCCATCTACAGAAAAGCAAAAGAATTTGGGCAGGCTGCTAGTTCAAGAGCTAAAGGAAATTGGTATTGCCGATGCCGAATTGGATGATCATGGTTACGTATACGCCACCATTCCGTCTAATACAGACAAAGATGTGCCTGTGCTATGCTTTTGCTCGCACATGGATACCTCGCCTGATTGCAGCGGCGAAAACGTGAAGCCAATTGTTCATAGTAATTACCAGGGTGAAGATTTGGTTTTGCCTGATGACAACAGCCAGGTGTTAAGACAAAAAGACCACCCCGATCTGAAGAACCAGATCGGCAATGATATTATCACCGCCAGCGGCACTACGTTGTTAGGTGCAGACAACAAAGCGGGTTTGGCGGAGATCATGGACGCGGCTTATCAATTAGTTAATCATCCCGAAATAAAGCACGGCAAGATCAGGATTTTGTTTACACCCGACGAGGAAATAGGCAGGGGAGTAGATAAGGTTGACATTACAAAACTGGGCGCCGAGGTTGGCTACACTATGGACGGTGAAAGCGCGGGGCATTTTGAAAACGAAACATTCTCTGCCGATGGTGCCAGGCTTACCATCAATGGCATTAGCGCCCATCCTGGCTTTGCGAAAGGTAACATGCAAAGCGCCATTAAAATTGCCGGTAAGATCATCGCCACATTACCCTTCGAACTATCGCCTGAGGGTACGGAAGGCATTGAAGGTTTTGTGCATCCTGTCGGAGTTTCGGGTCATGCCGAGCAAGCGGTTATTGACTTTATCATTCGCGACTTTGAAGATGATAAGTTGAAAGAACATGCTGATGTGATCAGGCAAATTGCAGACAATGTTATCAGTGATTTCGCGGGAGCAACTTACCGGTTAGATATAAAAGAACAGTACCGCAATATGAAAAAGGTGCTTGACCAATACCCAAACATTACTGACTATGGTTTGGAGGCCATCCAAAGGTCGGGGCTTACACCGCTGTTAAAAAGCATCCGTGGCGGCACAGATGGGTCGCGTTTATCTTTTATGGGTTTGCCATGCCCCAATATATTTGCCGGTGAACATGCCTTTCATGGTAAACAAGAGTGGGTTTCTGTTCAGGACATGCAGAAGGCTGTAGAGGTAATTATAAACCTGGTGCAGGTGTGGGAAGAGTATAGTTAGATATTGAAACCATCCCGTCCCGATAGCTATTGAAGATTTTCTCGGCACTCCAAAAGACAAGTCGCTGCATAAGCCGGATAATTAAACGAGTGGGGTGCCGAAACAAGTTCGGCATGACGTAAAGAAGACGCATCAACTAAAGAACAATACCCCTAACGTTGCGATCAACGCGCCACCCATTACCACCGCCCCGATCTTTAAAAACTGCCATGCACTGCACATCAGGTTTTCGCGGCGGAGCGCAACAAGCCATAGGATGGTGGCAAGCGAGCCTGTTACAGAAAGGTTTGGCCCAAGGTCGACACCAATTAGTACAGCTTGCTTCACAATCCCCGGCAGGTGGCCAGATTGTACAATGTTCCCGGCAATAAGTCCGGCCGGCAGGTTATTGACCACGTTACAAACCAGTGCGATACCGATACCGCTTCCACAGGTTACCAATGTAATGCTATGCGCAGCGCCTGTACTGATCATGGCTGTTATATCATGTATCAGTGGTGTTTTGTTCAATGCCTCTACGATAACGAACAGCCCTGCAACCAACGGCAACACCGACCACGATACCCCTTTGATGATGGTGATGGGGTGTTGCTTTGATATCAAAACCACTATGCCGGATATGGTGACACCCACTATAATTGTTGGCAGACCCAATTGTAAGTTCAAGGCAGAAGCGATCAATAGCACTATTGCTGCTACACCAATGCCCCCAAGCGCTGTTTTACCTCCGGGACTAAGTTCGGGTACATCAATTTTATTTTCGATTGAGGTACCAAGTTGTTTCCGCTGCGTGAATTTCAATAAAATGTAAGTGGCGATAATTGACACCACAGATGGCACTAAATATAGTGACAGCCATTGAGATAGCGCAGGCATATGCTCGCCATAGATTACCAGGTTTGCGGGGTTAGCTATCGGCAGCACAAACGAAGCGGCATTAGCAATAAAAGCGCATATCAATAGAAAGGGTAATGGGTTTTTAACTTTCGCTGCTCGTGCCGCAGCTGCGACAGCCGGAGTAAGCACAACCGCGGTGGCATCGTTAGAAAGAAATACTGTAACAACAATTCCCACCAGGTATATTAAAAGAAATAGCCTGGCGGGCGAGCCTTTGGCGGCATTTGTGGCATGTGCTGCCAGCCAATCAAATAATCTGACTTCGCGAGAGGTTTCGGCCAGCAGCATCATTCCTGTCAGGAACAAATAAACATCCAAGCCTTTAGAGATGCCGTTTAGGCCATCCCTAAAAGAAATTTGTTGAAAGGTTATTAAAACTATAGATCCCAAAACAGGCCAAACTGCTTCGGGTAAGTGAAACGGGCGAATTAAAATTCCGGCTACGGCTAAAAAAGAGATTATAAAGATGAGGCTATGCATAGGTGTGCATAACCACAAATTTATCCATGTGTTTTCTCTGCCAGCAGATCGTCAGTTAGTTTTTCAAAACCCGCAATAAATTCGGTGTAATAATTACCGGTACCGGGGCCGCTAAAACCTGCATAGATCTTGCGCACGTTTCCACTTTTGTCAATGATCAAAGTGGTAGGAAAACCAATAAAATTACTGATGGCTGGCAAGCTTGCGGCAGTCTCTTTTTTGTCGTTTGTGTATCCTGTAATCAGCAACGGATAAGGGATGTTGAAGTGCTGTATCTCTCTTTCTAGAGATGCTTTAGACTTGTTAAAATCTTTTGTACGCTCGTAAGCCAGACCCAGAACTTCCACGCCGCGTGAATGATACTTTTTGTAATAGTCTACCAAGTAAGCGGTCTGGTCCATGCAGTTAGGGCACCATGATCCCATGATCTCTACAATTACTACCTTATCTTTGAACTGCGGGTCACTTAACGACACCTTTTTGCCATTTACATCAGGGAAAGAAAAGTCAAGTTTTTTATAACCCGGCGTTAACGCGGTAAGACTATATGCGTCGGGTAGTTTTGCTTTCTCATTTCGTACAGCGTTCCAGGCAGTTTTACTTGTATAACCTGCAAAAAACTGACCGTTGACCAGGGTATCCCTGCCTTTTAAATCGGCTTTGAACAGGAATGCGTGGCCTCCGTCGAAGCAGGATAGCAGCAATTTGCCGCCATGAACGGTTCCCTCTAAATACCTGTAGTCGCCGGTAGTGGTCAGAAAGGTTCCCGTAACATTATCGCCGCTTTGTTTAAATTCAGCAACTGTGGTATCCGGCTTATCGCCTTCAAATATTGCCGACCAGCGCCCCGTGACAATGCGTGGCTCTTTCGCATGTTTAAAGAAACGGTAGTCAAGGCCGGGCTTTGCATTAAAATCCATAGCCACATCTTTTTGCCCCAGGTGTTTTATCCATTTGCCTTGTAGTCCATGGTCGGCAAACTGTAGTTTAAATTCAGAATCGAATAAGGGCATTTTAATAAACACCGAGTCGCCGTCCTGCTTTATACTGTCAACCTTAAACCTTTCAGTACCGTTAAAGATCACCATCTGCTTATGGCCCCCGGTATCCTTTATTTCAAAGTTAAAAGGAATGCCGTCACCGTTTTTTGTGGTTAACACACCGCGCCAAATACCTTTTTTAAGGTGATGCGGTTTTGTGCAGGCGCTAAATATAAGTGTAGCTGCCAGCAGCAGATATAGGCTTTTTTTCATAGGATTTGAGATGTATGCATCTCAAAGGTAATAAATAGACAATCTTATTTTAACACCTCGCGCGATATGACAATCTTCTGAATTTCTGATGTGCCTTCATATATCTGGGTGATCTTAGCGTCGCGCATTAGCCGTTCTACATGGTACTCTTTAACAAAGCCGTAACCGCCATGTATTTGCACAGCCTCTGTGGTAACTTTCATGGCTGTTTCCGCAGCATAAAGTTTAGCCATGGCGCTGGCATGCCCGTATGGCTGATGATGGTCTTTTAACCATGCCGCCCGCAGACACAGCAGGCGCGCCGCCTCTATCTCGGTAGCCATATCGGCTAACTTAAATTGTATTGACTGATGCTCTGATAATTGCTTACCGAAGGTTTTGCGTTCTTTAGAATAAGCCAAAGCCAGCTCATAGGCACCCGCGGCAATACCCAAAGCCTGTGCAGCAATACCTATACGGCCGCCTTCCAAAGTCTTCATAGCGAATGAAAAACCAAAACCATCATCACCAATGCGGTTCTCTTTTGGCACTTTTACATCGCTGAACATAAGCGAGTGCGTGTCAGATCCACGGATGCCCATCTTATTTTCTTTGGGCCCAACTGTAAATCCTTCCATCCCCTTCTCAACAATAAAAGCGTTAATACCCTTGTGTTTTAATTCGGGATGCGTTTGGGCGATAACTATATAAACCGATGCAGAGTTACCGTTGGTTATCCAGTTTTTGGTGCCGTTCAACAGGTAGTAGTCGCCCTTGTCTTCGGCCGTGGTATGCTGCGAAGTGGCGTCAGAACCGGCCTCGGGCTCAGACAAACAAAAGGCACCGATGACCTCGCCTTTGGCCAGCGGTACCAGGTACTTTTCTTTTTGGGCTTCTGTGCCGTATTTTTCTATGCCGTAACAAACCAGGGAATTGTTTACCGAAACAACAACAGATGCGGATGCGTCTACTTTAGACAACTCTTCCATAGCCAGTACATAAGAGATACTGTCCATGCCGCCACCGCCGTATTGAGGCGATACCATCATACCTAAAAAGCCAAGTTCGCCCAGGGCTTTAACCTGCTCTGCCGGAAATTTTTGATGTTCGTCGCGCTCTATAACGCCGGGTTTAAGTTCTTGCTGCGCAAAGTTGCGGGCAGCATCGCGTATCATTAATTGTTCTTCGGTATAATTAAAATCCATGGTTTGTATTGGTTCAAAATCAAATGTAATACTATGTATGCATAGTAAAAAGGTGTAAACAAAAAAAGAGAGCTCTTGCGAAGCTCCCTTTCCCCTAATTAATTTAAACTATTGATTAAACCCAAAACAAAGAACAAAAAAACCTCAGCTTGGGCGTCTGAGAATTCAAAACTTAAATTCTTCTACAGTTAAAAAACGTTTTCTACAGGTAGATGCAGGGTCGTTTGTTTTTACTTGAGATGTAGAGTCGGGATGATATATACAAAAGTGAAGCCAAAAAAAATTTAGTTTCGTAACGAATATGATAGATACGATGAATAAAATTTTATTTTAACTTTAAATATGAGTTGTTAGCTATAATAACAATCATAGCACTTGCAAAGCTGATACCTTTCATTAATTATGAGTTTACATACCCCTTATGTTATTAACTGATTCTGAATATCTTACAACATCCGAGGAAGCGTTTAAGAAAAAAGTTGCACTACAGATCAAGCGCCTGCGTAAACAAAGCCAGGTTACACAAGATCAATTTTATAGCAAAACAAATATCAATATTGCCCGCATAGAGTCAGGGAAAATTGATATCCGCCTGGATACTTTACGCAAGATCTGTTACTTTTTTGATGTTTCTTTAGCCGGATTTTTTGAGGGCATCTATTAATATTGACTACATTTAGTACCCAAGCCTGTTTCTAAATCCTATTTACTATACAGGCTCAAAAAAATCTGTACACAATTAACTACATTGTATATGAAAACAAACGTTTGTTTGTCATTTGCATTCGTAGCGGCCTCGCTTTTGGCTGCTTGTAAAAATGGAAACAATGATGCAAACTATGCTGCGCATGATGTGCTTATCAAAAACATCGACAGTACAGTAAGCCCCGGCGCCGATTTTAACAAATACGCCAATGGCGGCTGGATAAAGAAAAATCCTATTCCGGCTGCATATGCCCGCTGGGGCATTGGCAACTTAGTAAATGATGAGTTGCGCGACCGGCTTAAAAAAATTAATGAGGATGCTTTGAAAGCCAATGCCGCCAAGGGAAGTAACACCCAAAAGATCGGCGACTTTTACTATAGCGGTATGGATACCGTTGAAATTGAAAAGCAAGGTATCTCGCCGCTAAGTCCCGAATTAGCACAAATAGATAAGATAACAGACCTCAAAGGCCTGCTTGATGAATTTGCACACCTAAGCAACATGGGTGTAACCACGCCAATAGGCGCTTATGTTGGGCAGGACGCAAAGAATAGTAATAAGATGATGCTCCAGCTGTATCAAAGCGGAATTGGCTTGCCTAACCGCGATTACTATTTTAACAAGGATGCGCAAAGTGTTAAGATAAGGACGGATTATCAGCAAACACATTTACCTGCAGTCTTGAAACTTTCGGGTCTGGAAACGGGTGCCGCAACTGCCGGTACCGCCAAAACTTATGCGCTTGAGCAATTTTTAGCAGATAGCTCGCGCAAGCTTGAAGACCTGCGCGACCCCTATAAGAACTATAACAAAATGCCGCTTGCCGGACTGACTAAGCTGGTTCCGCAAATCGATTGGAAGGATCTGTTCGACAAGATGGACTATAAAGGCGTGGACACCGTAATAGTTGGCCAGCCCGAATATTATCGTGCGTTATCTAAAGCATTAACTACTTACAGCATTGCCGATTGGAAAGTTTATCTGCGTAAGAATTTGGTTTCTGAATTTAGCAACCAGTTAAGTAAACCGTTTCGGGATGAAAGTTTCCGTTTTTACGGCGGCGTGATATCTGGCCGCAAGGCGCAGTTGCCACGCTGGAAACAGGTGATAGATGCCGAGAACAGCCTGATGGGCGAAGTGCTGGGTCAGCTTTTTGTGAAAGAATATTTCCCGGCAAAAACCAAAGAGCGTTATGTGAAATTGGTTGATGCTATCCGTACCAGTTTTAAAGAGCATATCGAGAAACTGGACTGGATGGGCCCGGAGACAAAGAAAAAGGCATTAGACAAGCTGTCTGCCGTTAATCCTAAGGTGGGTTATCCCGACAAATGGAAAGATTTTTCTGACTTGCAGATCGTCAAAAATCCATACGTGCGTAATGTGATCAATGCCAATGTCTTCTGGCATAAACGCGAAGCTGCTAAATTAGGCAAACCTGTAGACCGTACTGAATGGGACATGACCCCGCAAACCTATAATGCGTATTACAACCCGTCTAATAATGAGATTGTATTGCCTGCCGCGCAGTTTACCATTCCGGGTGCACGGGACGAGGACGTGGACGACGCGGTAGTGTATGGCTATGCGGCAGCATCAACCATCGGCCATGAAATAACGCACGGCTTTGACGACGAAGGCCGACAGTACGATGCTAAAGGTAATTTAAAGGCATGGTGGACGCCGCAGGATTCGGCTAAGTTTACCCAACGCGCGCAAGGCATCATCAACGAGTTTAATAACTTCGAAGTATTTGGCTTGCACGTTAACGGCAAAGCATCGCAGGGAGAAAACATTGCCGACTTGGGGGGTATAGTTATAGGTGTGGATGCATTTAAAAAGACAGAACAATATAAAGAGGGCAAAAAGATAAACGGCCTAACCCCTATGCAGCGTTTCTTTCTAGGTTACGCCTTAGGCTGGCTAGGCCACGAGCGTGAAGAAGCGTTGAAGAACCAGATAGTGACCGATGTTCACGCGCCTGCGTTTTTACGCGTTAACGGACCTATGAGCAACGTGCCCGAATTTTACGACGCTTTCCATATAAAGAAAGGCGACAAGATGTGGGTTGATCCGGATAAAAGGGTAAAGATCTGGTAAGCATTTGATGTGCTAATCTGCAAATGAAAAGAAGTGCCGTTGATTGAATAATAAATATCTGCACTTTCAAAAATTTGCACATTTGCACATCATCAAATCTGCACATCGAAGACAATGCACTTCTTTCACTCATTTGTTGCCTGGTGGCAGGGCCAAAGCATCATAGAACTCGCCGGGGTAATCACCGGTTTGCTGTGTGTTTATTTAGCGGCCATCAACAATATCTGGAACTGGCCACTAGCCATAATCAGCGTAGTGCTGTACATCTTTATATTTTACGATGCGCGTCTTTACGCCGATATGGGTTTGCAGGTTTATTTTTTAGGCACTAACATTTACGGCTGGTATTACTGGAGCAGGCGACCGAAAACAGCCGTGAAAGTCCCCGTTGCATGGATTACCAGGAAAGAGATCGTTTGGTCTGTAATTGCCATGTTGGTTGTTACACCGGTATTAGGATATACGCTAATTACCCTAGCGCCGGTATTACATTATCAACCCGCAGCATTCCCGTACCTGGATAGCTTTTGCACCGCTTGCAGTATAGTAAGTCAGATTTTCCTGGCGCGTAAAGTGTTGCAAACCTGGCTAATATGGATCTTTGTAGATGTAATATACGTGGGCGTTTACATTGTAAAAGACCTGCAGCCTACCGCATTTATGTACGCTGTTTATGTGTTGATCGCTATATTAGGCTTTGTTGATTGGCGGAAGGATTACAAAAAGCAAATCGCTAAATAAAGGATGAGCGACAAAATCTACAAAATAGCCGTTGTAGGGCCGGAATCGACGGGTAAGTCTACCATGTCTGCCTATCTGGCTAAGCACTTCAATACGGTTTGGGTGCCTGAGTACGCCCGCGATTACTGCGCAAAACTGACCGAGCCGCCCACCTGGCAGGACGAGATCAACATGTTTCATGGCCAACTAGCTTTAGAAAAGGAATTGCTGCCGCAAGCCAATAAGATACTTATCTGCGATACCACCTTCATCACTGTAAAGATCTGGAGCGATTACACATTCGGTCGCTCGCCGCAAGAAGTGATAGATGAACTGGCCCGCCACCATTACGATTTTTATCTGTTGCTCAACATCGACCTGCCCTGGGAAGAAGACCCCCTGCGCGATTTCCCGCACATGCGTGAGCACTTCATGTCGGTCTGGTATAAGGAATTGAATGACTTAAAAGTTGATTACCGATTGATATCCGGTACCGGGCAACACAGGTACGATAGTGCGGTAGGGGCAATCCAACAGTTTTTAAAGTCGGCATCAACTTAACCGAAGTTAGTTGAGGACAACATACCAAAGAACTACTCATAAGTTGTGCCCGCGTTAGGGACAGTAGCGTCATCCTGCGAAGCAGATACAGCGGATGGCCCGACCCGAGTGCAACGAGGGCAACGCCCCAAAATGAAATTGTAATTTTTCAACCCTTTTTATTCTTTAACCTTCTACTACTCCCTCTGCTTAAGGTAATCACTAGGATCATTTTCATTTCACCCTATGATTACACATTTGAATATGCCTCAACTTTAGGCTTAAACGGCTGTACCAATTTTCTTAAATTATTTTTAGCTTTCATGCAACGTCGTAAAAATCGGCGTGTCTCTTATCTCAGAAAGCTTAAATATCACAGTTGGAAGCAGTTTACATAGACAAGCATTACCAGTTGGTTGCCGAGTGCAAGCAGGGAAGTAAAAAGGCATGCTACGAACTTTACCGTTTGTATGCCAAGGCGATGCTTAATGTGGCCTTCCGGATTGTTGGTAATGTCGCCGAAGCGGAAGACGTGCTGCAGGAATCTTTCCTGGACGCGTTTAACAAGCTGAAAGACTTCAGGCAGGAAACCACATTCGGGCTGTGGATAAAGCAAATTGTGGTTAACCGGTCCATCAACTTATTGCGCAAGCGACGGCTGGAACTGGTAGATATGGATGGCGAGCAGATGGAGAATATCGCCGATGAAGAAGTTTTTGACGACGAAGATATGCAATACCAGGTGGCGCAGGTAAAAGAGGCCATGAAGCTATTGCCCGAAGGGTACAGGGTGGTGCTGTCGCTTTATTTATTAGAAGGCTACGACCACGAGGAAATAGGACAAATTTTAAACATAACAGAAAACACCTCGAGGACGCAATTCCTGAGGGCCAAAAGAAAACTTGGCGACATATTAAAGCAGAAAGGAAAGGTAGCATGAGCAAGCGATTAGACAATTTTATTCATGACAACCGCGAAGAGTTTGACGATTTAGAACCAAGCCCGGGCCTTTGGGAAGGCATAGAAAGCAAGCTTGATTTAGGCGTTGATGGAGCTAAAAAGCGCGAAGCCAAAACGTTTTCGCTTGGGTTTGTGCTGCGCGTAGCCGCGACGATCATAGTAGTTATGGGTGTTGGCTTTGGTATATACTTAAAAACGCAGAGCAAAACGGCAAACGTAAACCTTGCGGCCATTAACCCCGAGTACGCCAAACAGCAGGTGCATTACGCATCACTTGTAAAGGAAAAGCGGAACGAATTAAAAGAGGTGGCTAAAATAGACCCCCAACTTTATAAAGAATTTAACGGCGAGATAGCCAAAATGGACTCGTCATATAAAAAGCTAACCAGCCAGCTGAAAACCTCTCCAAACCAGGAGCGTGTGTTACGTGCAATGATCCGGAACTTGCAGATACAGACAGAGGTTTTAAATCAGCAGCTGCAGGTTATACAACAGTTTAGTGACTATAAAAATCAAAACGACAATGGATCTAAAAATATTTAACAAAGCCATTATCACGCTTATCGGCGTAACGGCAGCAAGCATGGCAGTGGCCCAGAAACGCATTGATACCGTAACAGAAACCATGACGGTTAAACCGGCGCAGGTGTTCGCTTTTAACAGCACGTTTGACACGCCGATGGCGATAGAAGTATTCTCGCCGCAGGATAGCACTTATCGTAAAGAGTACCAGAAGTTGCAGCAGCAGATGAACGACTTGCGCGCCAAGATGAGTAAACTGCGTACAGATGAGTTACGCAAAAACTCGGAACGTATGTCTGAAATGAGGATCAAGTTAAAAGACAAAAGCTTTGAGTCGCTTAAAAATTTTCAGTACCATTTTGATGACAACAATGTTTCGGGACAGTCTAAGGGCTTGGGCATCACCTCAAACCGGCAGAATTTTTATTACAACGGCACTAAAGGCGACGATTACATTCGCAAGCGAATAGCCAGCGGCGAGGCTAAAGAGAAGGTTAAAAATTACACCAAATCTTATTCAGTAGACCGTGACGATAATATATCTATCGATAACTCATACGGGAGGGTAACCATAAACACCTGGAACAAGAACGAAGTTAAGGTAGATGTGGAGATCAAAGCCGTAGGCGATGATGATGCCAAGGCACAGAAACTGCTTGACGGCGTAAGTATAGCAGACAGCAAGACATCGTCAACAGTGACTTTCAAAACCGTTATTGATGATGATAATAACAACAATTGGTCGGGCAATAACCATATCCGTAAAACAGAAGTTAATTATACTGTTTACATGCCTGCCAAAAGCCCCATAGTGATCAAAAACAGGTTTGGAAGTATCAAAACGCCCGACCTGAGCGGCAAAGTATCGGTGAATTTAAGCTACGGCAATTTAAATGCTGCACAGTTAACCAACCCGCAGAACAACGTGACCGTAAGATTTGGGGATGCCAACATAGAGAATCTGAATAGCGGTGCAGTTAGCGTGAGCTACGGAAATATGAACATTGGCACGGCGGATAACCTGAATGCAAAGTTGAACTCGTCATCCGGCGTGGTTAATAAGTTAAAGTCGGCAGGAGATATATCTGTAAGGTACGGCAATGGGTTTAAGGTAGGCCAGTTGGTGAATGTAAAGAACCTTAACGTTGATGCCGCTTATACCAAAGTGCTGGTAAATGTTAAAGACGACTACAACTTTGACGTGAACACCAAAATGGGCAACTTTATTTACGATGGTAATGATGGTGTTAAAGTAACAGAAACCACTCCTGACGTAACGAGGGGATATTCCTCAACCAAAACTTACAAGGGCACGGTTGGCAAAGGCAGTACCGGCAAAACCATTACGATTAAAGGGCACTATACCGACGTGAAGTTCGACGACCCCCAATAATTTTTTCTCAGCGTTATATAATTAGTTAAAACCCCGCGGCGCGCGATGCTCCGCGGGGTTGGTTCGTCATGGCCTAACCCACGATTCTCTTCATGATAATTACCGCACCCCAAACCCGTCTTCAAAGGAGAGGGAACAAAACTTAGCATGAGCAACGGGTTTGAGTGAAAAGAACTAACATAACGAGCGGTGGGGGCGGCAGAAAAGGCAGGCCCGCGATGGGGTGAATGGCGTTTTAGCTTTTTCGGGCCGTAACCGAAAAAGCGTTAAAAAACGACAGAGCGGGCTGAAGCGTTTTTCTGCCTTGATTTTTTGGCTACTTTTTTATCTAAGAAAAAAGTAGCGAGCCTTAGCGGCGAATGAGCGCTGTAAAGAAGTCTAAGGTAATGCTGTGTAGTTTCGCTCTTTGCAATTACACACTTCCGCTACATCACTCTACACAACAACCCTTTTAAATACTCCCCTTCAGGGAAAGACGACCTTACCGGGTGGTCTTCCGGCTGGCAGAATTGATAGATAAACTGCACTTCTTTGCCGGCATCGAGCGCTGCCCAGGCCAGCACCTGTTTAAATGTGTCGATGTCCATAGCACCCGAGCACGAGAATGTGGCCAGCAGCCCGCCTTTGTTAAGCAGCAGCATAGCTATGCGGTTAAGGTCTTTATAAGCACGGGATGCACGGTCGAGCGCGGAACGTGATGGCGCATACTTTGGCGGATCCAGTACGATCACGTCGAATGTCTCGCTTTCTTCCTTAAACCGGCGCAGTTGCTTGTTAACGTCAGATTGTATGGCAGTAAATCTCAAATCGTCTAAATTATTAAGGCTGATGTTTTTCTTCAGCGTTTCAATGGCCAATGCAGAACTGTCTACACTAATCACCTGCGCCGCGCCATTCTTCAAGGCGTTGAGCGAGAAGCCGCCGGTGTAAGAAAAGCAATCAAGCAGTTTTTTGCCTTTGGCGTGCGTGGCTACAATATGCCGGTTGTCGCGCTGGTCGCAATAGAAGCCCGACTTCTGGCCTTCGGCGATGTTGATGCCATAAGTGATACCATTTTCTTTTACTTCCACAATTTCGGGCGGATGGTTGCCGGCCAGTACGCCTCCGTCTGAGGCGTCCATACCTTCATGCCCGCGCGATGACGCGTCGCTCTTATCAAATATGCCCGCCGGATTTAACAGTTCCTGCAGCGCATTGATGATGGTCGCTTTATTATTCTCTATGCCCGATGTCAGTATCTGTAGTGAAAGATAATCCGCATACTTATCGACGATCAACCCTGGCAAGTAATCTGCTTCGCTGAAGATCAAGCGGCAAGTGTTGGTAGTGCCGTCGGCAAGTAGCTCCTGCCTACTCTTAACTGCTATTGCCACCTTATTGCGAAACCATTCGGCATTGATCTGCACATCCTCGTTCCACTCCAGCAGTCGCAACGCCACCCGCGACTGATCATTATAAAACCCATACGCCATAAAGCGGTCTTGCGTATCAATAAGCCGAACAACATCGCCATTGGCAGGTTTGCCTTTAACTTTATCTATTGCCCCCGAAAATACCCAGGGGTGTTTTTGTAATACAGCTTTTTCTTTTCCTTTTTTAAGGATGACATCGATCATGGGGCAAAGGTAAGGGGTTAAGTTTTTATAATTCACCAAAGGTGTTAAAGTCCCTTGAGTCTTTTATTCTATTATTAATCAGATCAAGAAATAACTATATTTAAGTCATGAAATTAATATCTGTACAAATCCTAAATTACAGAAGTATTAAAGACTTGACAATCACGATTGACGAGTTAACTGATAAGAGTTATACCTACGGCTTATTAGGAGTCAACGAAGCGGGAAAATCAACTCTACTGAAAGCACTCGCTTATAATAGCGGCCTGAAAAATGAAAAAGGGGAATTGTTGCCTTTAAAGAAGGACTTTAGAGATAGATCTAAATCAATACAAATAATTTTTAGTTATCGACTTAGTAAAAGCGAAGTCAAAATCGCAAAGGAAAAGCATCTTTCCAGTGTGACCAGTTTTACAAGTGAGGATAGCTATTTGGAAGATGTGAAACTTATTATAAGACATGATTATAATGATCGTGACACTTTATATAATTATGATATAGATTTTTTTAGACTTAATGCGTCATCAGAAGTAAAAGAAAGTATCGAGGCGGCTTTGACAGATTTTGTTTTCGAAAAAGCACATGATACAGTCTTTTGGACTCCCGATGAGCGATTTCTAATTTCTAAACCAATTAATTTATCACAATTTGCTGCCGACCCAAATGCGGTATCTGTGCCTCTACAAAATTGTTTTGCGCTGGCAGGCATGAAGTCCCCACTAGAAATACAAGAAAGAATCGCCTTAATCAGTGAATCGACAGAACGAGAGCAGCTTAAAGATAATTTGAGTGATGCAGTATCAGCGCATATAAATGCCATATGGAAAAAGCATCCAATTAAAATAACTTTCGATATTTCTGACGGACAGATAAATTTTCATGTTCGCGACTTAAATAGTAAAGCAATAGCAAAAACAGCTGATCAACGAAGTGATGGTTTTGCGCAATTCGTTTCATTTCTACTTACGATTTCAGCTGAAAATAAAACTCAAAATCTTAATAGCACTATTTTATTGATTGACGAACCAGAAACTCACCTTCACCCTAGAGCACAAATCGATTTATTAGATGAGTTAATAACAATTACGAAAAACATGCGAAATAACATAGTTTTTTTTGCCACTCATTCTAACTACATGGCCGATAAAAAGGATATGAGCAGGAATTACAAAGTATCAAAGGTTCATGATGACAAAGACGGTAAAGAAGTAACTGTTATAGAAAAATTTGATGAAAAAATCACAACTTACGCTGGCGCGACTTATAAAGTGTTTGACATACCAAGTAGTGATTATCATAACGAATTATATTCGAGATTGCACGAAGCGTTTCAAGAGAGAAATTTAGAAGATGAAAGTAGGATCAATCTAAAAAACTTCGACACCGAGTTTTTTATAAAACACTTAGCGTTGGCTAAAAATAAACCTTGGAAAGGAAAAGCCAATAGCTGTAGTTTACCTACTTTTGTGCGTAATGGTATACACCATCCCACTTCTACAAATGTGTATACAGATGAAGAACTAAGAACATCAATTGAAATTATGGAGGCTGCTTTGTAGGGATTATTCGCTTTTCATTTGACTACCATGCACTTCCTTACCTGGAGCGAATTTGAAAAAGTAGCGCTCCACGCGGGCACTATCCTGCAAGTGCTCGATTTCCCCGAGGCGCGTAAACCTGCCTACAAATTACAAGTAGACTTTGGCGAACACGGAGTAAAGTGGAGCAGTGCGCAGATTACTAAACGTTACACAAAAGAAGAACTTGTTGGCAGGCAGATATTAGGGGTCATCAATTTCCCGCCTAAGCAGATCGGTAAGTTTATCTCGGAGTTTTTGGTGACCGGCCTGGCGGATGAGAACGGAGAGATCGTACTGGCTGCTATTGAGCGGCCTGTGCCAAATGGGAGCAGGTTGATATAGAAGCCTCACCCTAGCCCTCTCCGAAGGAGAGGGGACAAAAATCCTTCAAACAAGCCGCGTTGGGGACAGCAGCACTTCGATAAGCTCAGATAAACTCCTGCGCAGCAGATACAGCGGATGGCCCGGCTGTCCCTAAACCCTTAATGTTGTCGTTATGGCGTGCAAAGCCGCGTTAGCGATAGTAGCGAAAAGCCCGCATCCCGCTGCATAGCGGGAGAGGACTTGCAGCGAATAGCGCGACCCGAAGACGGAGGGTAACGCCATAATATTAACCTGTTAATGCTGCGCTATCTTTTTTTTTAAATCCTATACAAGATCATATTGCCAAAACAATAAACCTTAAACAATTTTATCTCACACTTTGTAAAAATCAAAAATCTTCAATTACATCCACCAGCAAACTCATCTTCAACAAAGCACCTCCAATTTATAGTCTCACAGCATATATAATTCTTATTATTTTTACCACCACTATCAACATCCACCGTGCGATACATCAATTTTGAAGACGACGCTACCGTTTCGCCCGACGATTTTTTTATGAATGAGGCGCTTCGCGAGGCTAAACTGGCCCTCGCCGAGGACGAGATACCCATTGGTGCCATTGTGGTTTGTAAAGGGCAGATCATTGGCAGGGGGCATAACCTGACAGAGCGGCTCAACGATGTTTCGGCACATGCCGAAATGCAGGCGCTAACCGCGGCCACCAACTACATAGGCGGCAAATACCTGCCTGACTGTACGCTTTATGTAACCCTGGAGCCTTGTGTAATGTGTGCCGGTGCAAGTTACTGGTTCCAGGTTGGGCGGATAGTGTTTGGCGCCTACGATGCACGTATGGGTTTCGGCCGTATCAATCAGAAAATTACCCATCCAAAAACGCTGATCACAGGTGGCATCCGCGAGAACGAATGTGCCCAACTGGTGCGCGATTTCTTTAAAAGCAGGCGCAACAAAACTTGACATTTATTAGAACAAATAAGTGCCACAGGCCATTATATTTGTGAACATTCTTTAACCTTTAAAAATAGCATTATGGCATTTGAACTTCCTGCGTTACCTTACGCCACAGACGCGCTTGAACCGCATATCGACAAAATGACCATGGAAATTCACCATGGCAAACACCACCAGGCTTATGTTACCAACCTTAACAAAGCATTGGAAGGTAAACCAGAGGCTAACAGCAGCATAGAAGAGATCGTTAAAAATATATCTAAGTACCCGGCTGCTGTGCGTAACAATGGCGGCGGCCATTATAACCACTCATTGTTCTGGACATTGCTAACACCAAACGGTGGCGGCGAACCTGGCGGTGCCTTGGGCGATGCCATTAAAAGCACTTTCGGTTCATTTGCCGATTTTAAGACCAAAGTGAACGAGGCGGGTGCTACCCGTTTTGGTTCTGGCTGGGCATGGCTGATCGTCACTGCCGATAAAAAACTGGCTGTGATTTCTACCCCAAACCAGGACAGCCCGTTAATGGACATTGCCGAAGTTAAGGGCACACCGATCTTCGGTATTGACGTTTGGGAGCATGCGTATTATCTAAAATACCAAAACCGCCGCCCCGATTATCTGGCAGCCATCTGGAACGTAGTAAACTGGAACCACGTAGCAGAGCTGTACAAAAAAGCAACTGCTTAATTAAGCAGCTCAAAATAACAGAGAAAGCCATCCGTCAAAAGCGGGTGGCTTTTTTTTGGCCTAATACAAATATGAAATTGAAGTCATTGCAAGGAATTGCAGCGTTTAATCTCAACGACACGGCAATCCCGCCGGTGCTGTAGCTTAATAGCCGTAAGAATTTATCGTAAGGATTAATCCACGTTACCCTCTCCCCGATGGTTATCGTGACCGGGTCGGGCTATACGCTGTGTCTACTGCGCAGGAGTTTACACTGAGCTTGTCGAAGTGCTTCTGTCCCTAACGCAGACCGGCTTTTTAACTCCCTCTCCTTTGGAGAGGGTTGGGGAGAGGCCTTACAACCCCATCTCCTTAAACGTATTCCCCTGGGTTAGGTCGCCGGTATCAAAACCTTTTTTAAACCAGTACATGCGCTGCTGAGAACTTCCGTGAGTAAAGCTATCCGGTTCTACACTGCCGCCGGCCTGCTGCTGCAGGTGGTCGTCGCCAATTTGTTTGGCAGCGTTTAACGCCGATGCAATGTCGCTGCTGTTAAGCACTAAGCCATTCTGGTGGTACAGGTTTTCGTAATGCGCCCAAACACCGGCATAAAAGTCGGCTTGCAATTCTAAGGCTACCGAGTAGCGGTTGCGCTCGGCATCGCTGCCGGCCTGCGACTCGGCATTTTCTACTTTTTGCGAAGTGCCTAACAAATTTTGCACGTGATGGCCAACCTCGTGCGCTATCACATAAGCCTGCGCGAACTCGCCCGGTGCGCCGAAGCGGTTCTTTAATTCGTCATAAAAGTCCAGGTCTATATAAACTTTGCGGTCTTGCGGGCAATAGAATGGGCCCGTTGCAGAGGTAGCGAAGCCGCAGCCCGCGTCAACCTGCCCGGTAAAGAAATGCAGTATGGGTTTTTCGTACGTTTTTCCTCGCGCGGTAAACAGGCTGTCCCAAACTTCTTCTGTACCGGCAAGTACCAGCCGCGCTTGTTTCTTCTCGGCACTCTCGGGGCCGGTAACGGGTGCGTTAACCTGTTGCTGACTGTTATTATTGCTACCGCCATTTAACAGGCCGCTTGGGTTAATGCCGGTAAAAATATAGATCACCACGCCAATAAGGCCTAAAATACCGCCGCCAAAGGCAAACCCGCGACCACCGCCGCTGCTGCTGCCTTCTTCTACATTATCGCTCTCGCGACCGCCGAACCATTGCATAATTTTCAGGATTTTTTAGGATAACAGGGATGCGGTGTTTTTGTTGAGGGTCAATTAGGGCGTCGCAACGGATATTATCAATTTGAATAAACGTTCGTTCATTTTTGGGCGTTGCCCGTCAACTGACGAGCCCGCGCTTTCCACTCATAGTCCTCACTGCGCTGCGCTTCATTGCGGGCTATCCGTTTCAATCGCTAACGCACGTACCTTATTCGTTTTGATTCTTGCTTCATATAATTGCAAATTTTGCAAAAATCCCAGTGCCGCTTGCTAACTGCCATAAAATCAATAAATTCAGCTTTCTCAACTCATACCGGCACATGAAAAAGATATTTACCCTTAGTTTACTGGCTTTAGGCACACTTGCACAAGCACAAGACAAGCCCATTACGGGCTTTTCGGCGGCTTCTTCGGCGCAAGAAGTCATCCGTGAAAAGCAATTCGATCAATCACTAAGCGCCGAACGTATCGGTCAAAATATCAAACAACTGGCCGCCGTTCCGCACCATTTGGGTTCGCCGGGTGGTAAAGCGGTTGCCGACGCTATTCTGCAGAAATATAAAAGCTACGGGTTAGACGCGCACATAGAAACCTATAACGTTTTGTTCCCTACGCCAAAAACACGGGTACTGGAAATGACCGGCCCGACTGCCTACACAGCCGTATTGAAAGAACCTGCTTTGGCAGAAGATGCCACATCGGGCCAGGCAGGGCAGTTGCCTACCTATAACGCATGGAGTGCCGACGGTGACGTGACCGGTGAGCTGGTCTTTGTAAACTATGGCCTGCCCGATGATTATGACCAGCTGCAAAAAATGGGAGTGGATGTAAAGGGCAAAATAGTGATCGCTAAATACGGCCGCTCATGGCGCGGTATAAAACCAAAGGTGGCTTATGAGCATGGCGCTATTGGATGTATCATATATTCAGATCCGAAAGATGACGGTTACTCGCAGGGCGATGTGTATCCAAAAGGCGCTTACAAAAGTGAGTATGGTGTACAGCGCGGATCGGTGCTGGATATGGTGATCTACCCCGGTGACCCGCTTACCCCTGGCGAGGGTGCAACAAAAGATGCCAAACGTATAGACCGCCTGCAGGCGCCAACCATATTGAAAATACCGGTGCTGCCAATCAGTTACCACGATGCGCAGCCATTCCTGGCAGCGTTGCAGGGCCCTGTCGCACCGGCCGACTGGCGCGGCGGCTTGCCCATTACCTATCACGTAGGCCCGGGTAAAACAACCGTGCATTTAAAGCTTGAATTTAACTGGGATATGGTGCCTTGTTATGACGTGATCGCCAAAATTAAAGGCTCAAAATATCCCGACGAGTGGGTAATGCGCGGCAATCACCACGATGCCTGGGTAAACGGTGCCAGCGACCCCATCAGCGGTCAGGCGGCCATGCTTGATGAGGCAAAAGCCATGGGCGACCTGTTGAAAACAGGCTGGCGGCCAAAGCGCTCTATCGTTTACTGTTCTTGGGACGGAGAAGAGCCAAGCCTCATTGGGTCTACAGAGTATGCTGAAGAGCATGCCAAAGAGCTGCAGCAAAAGGCAGTAGTTTACATCAACTCTGATAGCAACGGCCGCGGTTTCCTTAATGCGGGCGGCTCGCACGCGCTGGAGGATATGATGACCGAGATCGAGAAAACAGTTTTAGACCCGCAATATAAAGTGAGCGTTTTTGAGCGCAAAAAAGCGCGCGAAGTGGTGGCGGCGTCATCCGTGAAAAAGAAGAAAGAGCTGCTAGCCGACGATATCGACCACATGGAAGCATTGGGCTCAGGGTCTGACTATACTGGGTTTTTGCAACACCTGGCGATCCCTACTATCGACCTGGGCTTTGGCGGTGAAGAGGGCAGCGGTGACTACCATTCCATCTATGACTCTTACGATAGCTACTCGCGTTTTAAGGACCACAATTTTATGTATGGCCCGGCTTTGGCGTCTGTCGCGGGGCGCGCGACGTTGCGCATTGCAGATGCTGATGTGCTGCCATTTGATTTTCGCAGTTTGTACAAAACCATTGATGGTTACAGCACAGAGGTTGCAGAGCTGGCTAACCAAATGCGCGAGACTACAAAAATGAACAACGAGCTCATCAAGGCAAACAATTACAGCCTGTCTTACGACCCCGACAAACATCTGCCGCAGCCCGAGACGAAGTCTGAAGTACCTGCGATAGATTTTAGTCCGCTGAAAACCGCATTGCAAGCACTGAAACAAAGCACAGATCAGTTGGGCATTAATTACGAAAAAGCTGTTGCTGCCGGTAAAGATGATGACGCGCTTAACCAAAAACTGTATCATGCAGAGCAGAAATTGCTAATGGTTGACGGATTGCCTAAGCGCCCATGGTTCAAGCATGCGCTGTATGCGCCGGGCTTTTATACCGGCTACGGCGTAAAAACATTACCCGGTATCCGCGAAGCAATTGAGCAACGCGACTGGGCGGAAGCCAAGAAACAAATAGACGGGGCTGCAGGGGCTATTACCAAACTGGCTAATTATCTGGGTGCGAATCCGGCTCCGTGATATCAACAAAACATCTTTGCGAGGAGTAAACGACAAAGCAATCTCAAACGGTATAGGGTTAATCTTACGAGATTGCTTCTCCCATTATCGCGGGCTCACAAAGAAGATTGGCAGACTAAACTGTAATTTTCGCTTTCACCGGGTGCCTTAAGGCCTTGCCCTTTGGTTTCTTTTTACGTTTGCCCAGCCAAACAATAAAGCCTGTTATCGGCAGAGACGCGCATATCAGGCTGGCTAAAAATGCGATGATCTTGGTGGTAATGCCGCCAACCTGGCCCACGTGGATATCGTAATTCAGGTCGTTAAGCTTCAAGCCTGGGCTCTTTTTTGCATTCGGCAAATATTTAAGCAATTTTCCGTTATAACGGTCAAATATATAATTGTCCTGGCAGCCAAAATTCATGGACTTTTGATAAGCGGTCAGGCTCACCGTTCCGGCGGCAGACTCGTCATCGGCAATCAAAAACATCTGTCCGTTTGGCGAACGTTTCTGCACATATCTAAACGCGCTATCCGCGACGGAATGCTTTACAGCTTTAGCTTTGCCAAGCGAATCGGATACAGGGAACAAACTTTCGACAGGATAGTCTTTCCCTAAATTAACCGCTTTGTTTATACCCTTTGTTACCCATTGAAATGAAATGGATAATCCCGTTACGGCCAGTACAATAGCGATTGAGGTAGCATAGAAGCCCAGCACGTTATGCAGGTCATAATTAACCCTGCGCCAGCGGCCGCCCCACTTTATGGTAAAGCTGCGCTTACGGTCGCTTTTGCGTTTAGGCCACCACAAAATAATACCGGTGATCATGATCGCCACAAATATCAGCACCGATACACCAACCACCATCTGGCCTATCTTAGGCGGCAGCAGCAGGTAAAGGTGAATGTATTCTACGATGATAAACAGGTTTTTGGCGTAGTTTTCTGTATGGGTATACTGCCCAGTGTACGGGTTAAAATAAACGCCCATGTAACCATCTTTTTTTGATGACACCAACACGTATGCCGGCCGGTTATTTGCCAGATAGTAAATATAGGTTGCCGTAGAGCCCGGGTACATGGCAATGGCTTTCTTTTTAAGGATCGAGGGCGGAAGGAAAGGCTTGCTCTGCACTTCCACCTTTCGATAGATGTGCATGGCATCCTGTATCTCGTCCTGAAAGCAAAAAATGCAACCTGTAATACTCACTATAAACACCACCAGCCCGGTAATGAAACCGAGCCAGCGATGAATAAATAATATGGACTTTTTAGTTCTTGTCAACTTTTAAAACTTAAAGGTAGCAGTTGCCAGGAATTGCCTTAAATTTTGCGGATTGATGGTGGTGTAGCCAATATAATAAGCCTTGTCTGTAAGGTTATTAACGGTTAAACCTAATCTGTATTTAGGCTGATCATAGAACAGTGAACCTCTTAAGATAGTGTATGCCGGTAAGCTAAACACACCCTGGCTAACACTGTTTACAATGTGGTTTTCGCTCGCGTAGTTTAAGCCAAAGCCCACGCCTAAACCTTTAAGCACAGGGTCTTGTAAGCGGTAGCTTACCCATAGGTTTGCAGAGTATGGCGACATAGCGGTACTTGGCCTGCGACCTTCTACGTCTGCATCGGCAGCGGTTAGTTTAGAGTCGTTGTAAGCGAAACCACCGGTCAGGTTGAAACCTGCAAAAGGGTTGGCAATAACTTCGGCTTCGAAACCTTTGCTCAGTTGCGTTCCGTTTTGAATAGAGAAGTTAGGGTGTGCAACATCGGCCCTAACCAAATTGGTTACGTTAATACTGTAGTAGCTTAGGGTAGTGCTTAATTTGCCATTAAAGATATCCAGTTTCACACCGCCTTCAACCTGGTTTGCTTGCTGTGGTTTAAAGGTCTTACCGTCAAAAGTTGTCCCGGTTACGTTGGTAAAACCGTTCTGATAATTGGCGAATAAAGAAACCTGGTCTTTAACCGGCTGGAACACCAAACCAAATTTTGGAGAAAGCGCGGTTTGGTTATAATTGCCGCTGATGGCGCCTGTAAAAGGGTTCTGGCTGCCATTGTTATGGAAATTGTCAACGCGTAATGCGGCAAGCGCGCTCAATTGATCTGTCAGGTTCAGCACATCAGAAACATAAGCGCTGTAAGTGCTGGTTTTGTAATAGTAAGGATATGAGTTAGTTGGTGTAGCGCCGCCGGCATACACACTGCCAAAGTTGGCATAATTAAAATTGCTGTAGTTGAAAGTATTGTTCAACGGTGCATTATCAAAAAAGCCTTCCAGGTACATTTGTTTAGAATTTACATGGAAATAATCCAGGCCGATCAATAAACGGTTGCGTAATTCGCCAATCCTGAAATCGCCATTAATATTTTCTTGTACCTCTGTGTTATTGCTGATGCTGTTAAGGGTAGACTGATCGTAACGGCCAATGATCTTTCCCGGGCTTAGGTAAAAGTATGGGTTAAAACCGTTAGAGTAGCTTTGGGTAGTTGTTACTACCGTTTGTGAGGTAAAGCTGTTAGATATCTTGTAATTAACCGTACCTACAAAGTTGGTGTTGCGGGTATTCTGAGCAAGGCTTCTGTCGAAGTACGATTTATGAATATCTATGCCCAAACCCTCAGGCGTGGTTGCGCCCAGCGCTGATACATTTACACCGTAAGGGAAAAAGAAATACGCTTGTGCAGAGTTTTTACCATAAAGTAATTCCGCTTCGGCTTGTATGCTCAGACGGTCGTTTACCTTGTAGAGAAATACCGGGGCAATTGCGCCGCTGCGGTTAAAATAGTTGTCTTGTGTGCCTTCCTGGTAAGTGTAAGCGCCATTTAACCTGAACAGCAGAGTTTTGCTCGCGTTAAGCGGTGTGTTCACATCAAAGCTGGCGCGTTTATAATCGAGGTTACCCGCGGTTACAGAAACGCTGCCGCCAAAAGTGTCATAAGGTTTTTTAGTGACGCGGTTGATCAAGCCACCATATGATGTTAAGGTGCTGCCGAACAGCGTTGCAGAAGGGCCTTTTATCACCTCTATACGGTCTATATTTACCCCGTCGATGGTATTGGTTACGTTACCTGCCACGCCGTTGCGCAGCTGGCTTTGCAGGATAAAACCGCGCGAGTTGTAATAGCTGCCGCCATCGCCGCCACGGCCTGTGGCATTCCACATGGTTTGTAAGCCGGGCGCGTTTTTAACCGCGTCGTCAACGGTAAAGGCCGATTGCTCTATCATCAGATCGGCACCAATGGTACTGTATACCTGCGGATTTTCAAGATTATCCAAAGGCATCTTGGCTACGGTTTCGCTGCGTTTAAATTTAAACTTGTTGATCTTGCTGCCGCTCACACTTACTTCGCGAAGCGAAGCATTATCTGCGTTGATAACGGTGTTTGGCAAGGTTACGGTCTGGCCTGAGTAGATCTGCACATTATAGGTTTTTGGCTGTACGCCTACGTGGGTAAGCGTAATCTGGTATGACCCTTCTGGAGCTTTTAATTCAAAATAGCCATCGGTATTGGTGATGGTGCCATATGACGTGCCGCGCAATGCAACGCTTACGTTGTCTGCCGGTTTGTTGTCTGCGGTAAAGATATATCCTTTAACAGTTCCTCTGAGTTTTTGAGCGAATGATGCCGATGCCATAAACAGCATGATCACCATTAGCGCGTGTGTAAATTTGGTAAAAGTCGAATTCATTTTATTTAGACTAATTATAAACAATGGCGCAAAAGTAGGTTTATTGTTTAAAAACGCAAATAAAATATTCAGGATTTCTACAGAATTTGGCTTCGAACAACCAATAAAAAGTGTCACATCATGTTACAGCATGTGACAATTTTGAGCAAAAAATTCGTAAACCTGTTACACTGACAAGAATATGCCTTACTGATTGTCAACCAGTTACGGTGCTGACAATATCATGTCAGATACTAATAAGTCGGCATTTAGCGGGAAAGTGTAACATGTTACACCCGTCCGTTAGCTGACGGGTCAATAAAGGGATAATTGCAGATTACGCTAAACGAAATAAAAAAGGCGAACCTGTGATAGTTCGCCTCCGTAATTTTCTAATCGATATCGCTTATCCGAATATTTGATTAAGCAAACCTGCCAGGTGAACACCTGCCTTTAACATTTGCTGGTTAACCGTATCAATGAACTTAAAATTGTATTTATAGTTAAGTGTGTCTTCGGGCTTAGTTTCAGCATATATCTTGTTAGCTATAACCGACGAATCATATATCCACTGACTGATGGGCTGTTTTTGCCACGCGGCACGTTCTGCAGTTGTTGTGTGGTTTATCCAGTTGGCATATTCCGTATAGCTTAATCCCTGGAAGTCTATCAGCTTGCTGTCCCAAACAGAATGGAGATTGCTGGGCTCGTTAAACCAGTTTACCTTAACATCATTGCCGCCTTTATCACTGGTTTTAGCGGTATGCATTGGCTGGTGGATATCTTCTACCACATGGATAACCATGCGTAAATAAAGCAGCTTTTCTTTTTTCGGCAAGTTTGGCTTTTTTAACTCGCCTATCATGAATTGTAGTTTGGTGTACGCGTCGACGTTCTTATCAGCCGCCAAAAAATCTACCATTTGCGAGTAGGTAAGCGGCGAATCGAAGTCGATATAATGCCACGACGACAAATAACTGTAGTCAGGGTCAGACTTGATAAAGTCGGCCCAGGTACTTGATATCGCAACCGACTCGTTCCCTAAAATAGCCTGGACCGCTTTGCGCGCCTTTGGTGATAAATAGCTGTCGGCGATTTGGCCGCAAATGCGGTGGCCTTCTTGTCCCCATGCCATACTTTGAAGCGGCAGGTACATGATGGCGATTGCCGCGATAATGTTTTTGATAGATAATTTCATTTTACAATGGTTTTGGTATGCAGGTGATGTTTTTTGTACGATGGATTTTGAAGGCGTTTGTTGCCGACAAATTTAAATATTGGTAAACAGAATCTGCTTCTTTTTTAATCTTAAAAGACTCTTCATAATTGCCAAAGCGGAAACAGCCGCCTTCTTTTTTCAAGCTAAAATTGGGATTGCAAAACTGGCCTTTAAGGGTAAGCGTGTCATGCCTCAACTCATACGTCCCTTTAGCATACTCGGTCCATTTACCACTGCGCATACAGGTATCCGCCCCATAGTTTACCTTGCTAAAATTATGTTGTTCGACGTAAAAAGAATCGCAGCTGAACTTGAAGTTATAGGTTTGAAAGTTGACCAATACTTTATTAACCGCCGAAGTATCCTGCTGCCAGATACCCTGTACTACCGCTTCGCCCTTTTGCTGCAATGGCGGATTGAACGAGCAGGCTTGGGTAAGCAGCAAGGTTAAAACTGAAAGGTAAAGGGCTAAAGGTCTTGTATACATTTAAAAAAGTCCCTCTCCTTTTGGAGAGGGATTAGGGTGAGGCGGGAGGCTTTTTTATTTCAAACTACCGATCATGTCTTCAGGCTTAACCCATTGGTCAAACTGCTCGCTGGTTAGTAAGCCTAAGCCAATGGCGGCTTCGCGCAGCGATTTATTTTCTTTCAAAGCCGTTTTAGCGATCTTGGCTGCGTTCTCATAACCTATATGTGGGTTAAGCGCGGTTACAAGCATCAATGAGTTTTCCAGGTGCTTTTTGATACCATCGTAATTCGGTTCGATGCCAACGGCGCAATGGTCGGTAAAGGAAACGCATGCATCACCTATCAGCCTTGCCGATTGTAGAAAGTTAGCGGCCATCACCGGCTTAAATACGTTCAGCTCGTAATGACCGTTAGAACCGCCGATAGAAATCGCAACATCATTACCCATTACCTGGGCAGCCACCATGGTAACCGCTTCGTTCTGCGTTGGGTTCACTTTGCCCGGCATAATAGAAGATCCCGGCTCATTGTCGGGGATGTGTATCTCTCCAATACCAGAGCGCGGCCCTGATGCCAGCATACGGATATCATTGGCGATCTTCATCAGCGAAACCGCGATCTGCTTAAGTGCGCCATGCGTTTCTACAATAGCGTCATGCGCGGCCAGTGCTTCAAATTTATTCTCAGCAGTTACGAACGGAAGACCTGTAAATTGTGCGATATATTCAGCAACCTTAACGTCATAACCCTTTGGGGTATTGATACCGGTACCCACAGCGGTACCACCAAGGGCTAATTCTGAAAGATGCTCAAGCGTGTTGCGCAAAGCCTTCAAGCCGTGATCTAATTGAGAAACGTACCCCGAAAATTCCTGGCCAAGAGTTAAGGGGGTAGCATCCATCAGATGCGTGCGGCCAATCTTAACCACATTTTTAAATGCTTCTGATTTTGCCTTCAATACATCGCGCAGTTTCTCCACACCGGGGATGGTTGTTTCCATCACTACCTTATATGCCGCTATGTGCATGGCAGTAGGGTAGGTGTCGTTAGACGATTGCGATTTATTCACATCATCATTAGGATGGATAAAGGTTTTACCCTCACCCAGTTGATTGCCTTGCAGCACATGCGCGCGGTTGGCCACCACCTCGTTCACGTTCATGTTAGATTGTGTGCCTGAGCCGGTTTGCCAGATCACTAACGGGAACTCTGCATCGAGTGTTCCGGCTAATATTTCATCACAAACCTGGCCTATCAGATCGCGCTTTTCAGCAGCCAAAACGCCCAGGTCGGTATTGGTATAAGCCGCGGCTTTTTTCAGGTAAGCAAACGCCTCTATGATCTCTTTCGGCATAGAAGCCGCTGGCCCAATTTTAAAGTTATTTCGCGAGCGTTCTGTCTGTGCGCCCCAGTATTTATCGGCAGGTACCTGTACCTCGCCCATGGTATCATGTTCTGTTCTGAAATTCATAATTGATAGCAGTTTGCGCGGTAAAGTTAGCCGAATAGACGCAAGAATCAAGAATATAGAAACAAGGAATTTGCTTAAATCATATCTTGCTGGCAAATATGTCCGAGTCTCTAAAATGGTTTTTCACCTTTTTTAAACTGCAGGTTTGCTCATGCATATTTCCTTTCCTGGTGTTCGGTTGCCTGGCGGTGTCGCATTTGTTTGCAGGTGTCATTCCACGGTATGATTTTATGCTGATCGCATGCCTGCTTATCCAGTCTATATTGTTTTACACAGGAGTAGAAACAAAGGATGAGGTGCTGGTGATCTGCGTGTTCCATCTATTGGGTTTGTGCATGGAATTGTTCAAAGTCAGGATAGGTTCATGGTCATATCCCGAGTTCGCTTACACAAAAATTGGCGGGGTACCTTTGTACAGTGGATTCATGTATGCCAGCGTTGCCAGTTACCTATGCCAGGCGTGGCGTAATTTTAATCTACAAATGGTTGAGTGGCCGCCGCATTGGCCCGTGGGAATTGTTGGCGCCATGATCTATATAAACTTCTTCACCAACCACTATATCATTGATCTACGCTATTACATCGGCGTGTTGATCTTATTGCTCTTTTTCCGGGCAAAAGTTATCTTCCATATTAACAAAAAACCTTACCGCATGCCGGTTATAGTTAGCTTTTTGTTGATTGGGTTTTTTATTTGGCTGGCAGAAAATGTTGCCACGCGTTTCGGCGCCTGGAAGTATGCTTATCAGCACAAGACCTGGGCGATGGTAGATTATCACAAAATAAGCTCGTGGGCGTTTTTAGTGATTGTTAGCTACATCATAGTTGCAGAACTTAAAATGTTAAAAAAGGACATTAGCTATCAGCAATAATGTTAAAAACTTATTAAGGCAATTCTTTTTATCCCCTTTATAAATTCCCACTTTCGCATTAGTTAAAACGCGACGTATTTTTCGATGACATTTTACCCCTCAAAAATTATATCTGCAACCTGCAGCGTTCTCCTGTTCTTATCCTGCTCATCTGCACCCAAAACCGGCACCGCGCCCGATGGTAAATCACTGCCGCCGCCAGACCCGATCAAAACGCTGCGCTATGACCCTAAAAAGGCCGACCCGCAGATAGATGCCTTTATGAAGCACCTGCACCAAGTGAGCAATTTTAACGGTAACGTGCTGGTTGCAAAAAACGGTAAGATCATTTATGAAAACGCGCTTGGCTGGGCCAACCACCTTACCCGCGACAGTCTGAAGATCAATTCGAGGTTTGAACTGGCATCGGTATCAAAGACCATGACCTCTACCGCTATTTTGATGCTGATGGAACGCGGCAAACTCAAGCTGGACCAGGACGTGGGGGATTTCTTTCCTAATTTTCCTTACGCCGGAATTACTATAAGGTTGCTGCTTACGCACCGGTCGGGCATGATGAATTACGTGTATTTCATAGACGGTATATACCGCAGCGAGCACCGCAATCAGCGTAAGGGCATTACCAACCAGCAGGCAATGGATATGATTGCGCAATACAAACCTGCACCATTTAATAAACCCGACAAACGCTTTCTGTACAATAACTCCAACTTTATGGTGCTGGGTTCTATCATAGAAAAAGTAAGCGGTGTGCCGTACGCCCAGTTCATGAAAGAGAACATCTTTAAACCATCGGGCATGGATCATACCGATGTATACTCAAAAGCTACGTATGATAAGATCCCGGTTGATGTTGTAGGGCATGATCGCAACAGCTGGAAATATTCTGTCGCACAAAATTTTCTGGATGGCCCCGTGGGCGATAAAGGCATCTACAGCACTGTTGGCGACTTATATATGTTTGATCGCGCTATGCGGGCAAACAGGCTCATCAGCAAGGCAACGCAAGATTCTGCATATGTTAACCGCAACCCTTTGGTACACGGCCATTTCGGTTACGGTTACGGGTGGCGCACATTTGATGCACCCGGCGAAAAAGTGGTTTACCATACCGGCTGGTGGCATGGGTTCCGCCACATATTTGTACGCGATCTAAAGCGCGACATTGTTATTGTATTATTAGGCAACGTAGTAAACGGCAGCTTGCTGCATCTCGACGACCTGTACAAAATGGTAGGTACGCCGATAATCCGCAAGGGGGCGTACTCAGGCACAGGTGAAACTACGGATGATCAGTAAGAAGGGGTGAGTAGTGAGCGGTGAATGGTAAACGGTTTCTGCCAAATCTGAAAACTTTTTAAAACCAATCAACTTAATAACATAATCAACTACTCACTATATATATGTTCGACAAACTATTTGAGGCGCAGCAAAAAGCCGAAGAATCTAAAAAAAGACTCGACGCGATAACTGTTATCGGCACGGCCGAAGGCGGTAAAATTACGGTAACCGCGACAGCCAATAAAGAGATTCAGTTGGTTACTATCGATGACCAGTTTTACCAACAGGCAGACCGTGAAGAACTGGAAGAGTTACTGGTAGTAGCCCTTAATAAAGCCATGGAACAAGCCGACAATATCGCGCAATCTGAACAAGCCGCTATGGCAAAAGATATGCTTGGCGGCTTGGGCAACCTGGGCGACCTGTTTAAATAAAATCTACAAAACCATCTACTTATGAAAGCTATCTATTATGGCCAATCTACGGTTGAGTTAGAAACCGATGGCATTAAAATATTGTTCGATCCGTTTATTACCCCTAACGAATTGGCCAAACACATTGACGTGAGCACTATTACGCCACATTATATTTTGCTAAGCCACGGACACGGCGACCACGTTGCCGACCTTGTTGCCATCCAAAAGCAAAGCGGTGCGAAAGTGGTTTGTATTGCCGAAATAGCTACTTGGCTGGGCAAGCAAGGCATTGAAGCACACGGCATGAATATTGGCGGCAGCTTTAATTTCGATTTTGGGCGGGTTAAAATGGTAAATGCCATACACTCAAGCAGCATGCCCGATGGCAGCTACGGTGGCAACCCTGCAGGTTTTGTGATCTACAGCAACGAGGGCAAGAATATTTACTTTGCCGGCGACACAGCGCTAACTTATGATATGAAACTGCTGGAAGACGAAAACCTGCACTGGTCTATTCTTCCTATTGGCGATAACTACACCATGGGCATTGATGATGCGATTAAGGCCGCCGATTTTGTAAACTGCAAAAATGTTATGGGTGTGCATTACGACTCATTCCCTGTGATAAAGATCGATAAGGAACAGGCGCATTCTAAATTCATAAAAGCAGGTTTAAACCTGCAGTTGCCGGATATCGGCACGTCTCTGGAATTGTAAAATAAAAAAGGCTCACCAAATGATGAGCCTTTTTATATTACCAGAGAATTCGATTATATCACAGTTCCGTTAGGGATCACTGCGCGTTTTTTAACCACCACTATACCGTCCTGACTGGTGTAATCACCGTAATCGCCATCGGCAAGCGGGGGGCCGCAATTGATGCGTACATCGTTACCTATGTAACAGTTTTTATCTATGATGGCGTTTTTGATAATACAACGGTCGCCAATGCCCATAATCGGCAGGTTTTTTTCTTTCGCTTCTGCTATTTCTATCAGCGTTTGGTAGCTGTCACTGCCCATCACATAGCAGCTTTCGATGTTGGTATCAACCCCGATACGCATGCGGATACCGATTATAGAGCGATAAATTTTCGCCGCGCTGATGATACAGCCGTCCGCGATGATAGTTTTCTCCATGTGCGTGCCTGATATTTTGGATGGCGGCAACATGCGCGAACGGGTGTAAATATGGTTTTTATCGAACAGGTTGAATTTCGGGATGTCGTCCGTCAGGTCAAGATTTGCATCAAAGAAAGAAGGGATAGTACCGATATCTTCCCAATAGCCTTCATACTGATAGCTTACGGTTTTATGCGTCTCAATAGACTGCGGGATTATCTCCTTACCAAAGTCGGTACGGTCCGGGTCAGAATTCAGCAGATCATATAAGGCGCTTTTGTTGAAAATGTAGATACCCATAGATGCCAGGTAAATACGGCCCTGCGACTGCATCTCGGGACTTACTTCTGCCGCCCAGCTTTCGAAGTCAGATTTTGGCTTTTCGATAAATGCTGTAATATTGGCATCATGGTCTACCTTTAAGATACCGAACCCCGGTACATCCTTGGCGCTAACCGGGATGGTCGCGATAGATATCTCTGCCTTTTTTTCGATATGCTTAGCGATCATGTCCTCGAAATCCATCTGGTACAACTGGTCGCCCGATAGGATCAATACATACTCAAAATCATGTACCGCCAGGTGGTGTAAGCTTTGGCGTACAGCGTCTGCAGTTCCCTGGAACCAGGTAGCGCTGTTAGGTGTTTGCTCCGCGGCAAGGATGTCTACAAATGCCTCGCTAAAACTGCTGAAGTGATAAGTGTTTTTGATGTGCTTATTAAGCGACGCCGAATTAAATTGCGTGAGCACAAATATGCGGTGCAGCCCCGAGTGCAAACAGTTTGAGATAGGAATATCGACCAGGCGATACTTACCCGCGATTGGCACAGCCGGCTTTGACCGGGTGGCTGTCAATGGCGAAAGGCGGCTTCCCTGACCACCTCCCAGCACAATGCTCATTACTTTTGATATCATAAATTCGGTGTTAAATATTGGTATAACTGGATGTATTCTGCAGCCGATTTGTTCCATGAAAAATCAAGCGCCATCATTCTTTTACATAACAACTGTAATTGCGCTGTGTTCTTATAAAGTTCTAAAGCACGGCCAACCGCTGTTATCATATCATCGGCGCTTGCGTTTGCAAAGGCGATGCCATAGCCGTCTGCCTGGCTGTAATCTATCACCGTATCTTTTAAGCCGCCTGTGCTACGTACCATCGGCACGGTGCCATAACGGAGCGCATATAGTTGGTTTAATCCGCATGGCTCTACACGCGAGGGCATCAGCAAAAAATCTGAGCCTGCATAGATCTGATGCGACAGTTCTTCGTTATACCCAATGAATACCTGGCAATTTTCAGGGTAACGTTCTGACACCGCTTTTAATGCTTCCTGGACATCCACCTCACCTGTGCCCAGTATCACAAAGTTTAAGGCGCCCGCGTATTGCTCAATACTACGTACTAACGCTTCGGGTATCATGTCTGCGCCTTTCTCGCCAACTAACCTGCCGATGAAAGATACCAAGGGTTTGTCTGTGGATAAGTTAAACCTCTTACACAATGCTTCCTTATTCTTCTTCTTGCCGGCGTCAGGTTTGTCGGCTGTATAAGTAGCGGCGATCATACTATCTGTCGCCGGGTTCCAAACTTCGGTATCTATACCGTTGATGATTCCTTGCCCTTTTGCACGCTCTACCCAGAAAAGGTATTCAAGTCCATTGCTGTTTACCTGCAATTCTTGCAAGTAACTTGGCGATACTGTTGTGTACCTGCTGCAGCATTTCACGGCAGATGCCAGCGGATTAATGCCACCACTCCATTCCAGGAGTCCGCCTTTCCACATGTCAATTTCGGGCAGCAGGTTTACCCTCTCCCAGCCAAATGCGCCATGGTATTGCCCGTTATGTATCGTGAAAACCGTTGGCACATTTGCCAGCCTTTTATACAACGCCGAATGCTGTAAAAGAAAAGGCACTAAACCGGTATGATGGTCATGGCAATGGATTAAGTCGGGCGTTTGCTGCGACCAATTGATCCAGTCTAAAAAGCACAGTTGGTAAATGATAAACTGCTCGCGCTCGTCGGGGTAACTGTAAACCTCTGTTCGGTCTAACAACCCGGGAACGTAGATGAGATAAAGCTCAAAACCAAGTGTATCATGCTTTTCCTTTAGTATCTCGAATTCATACCTGCGGCCGCCCATCAGCGTTGAAGCGCGAAAAACAACGTCAAAGCTATGTTCCTGTACAAAGTTGCGATTGTAGTATGGTAAGGCAACGGCCGCATCAATGCCGGCCAGTTTTTGGTACTTCGGCAACGCGCCGACAACGTCTCCAAGGCCACCCACTTTGGCAATAGGATAGCACTCGGCACTAAGGTGGTAAACTCTCATTTACAGGTTATAATGCTGTCAAGGTAGAAAAGTTTTATACAAAAACAAATAGGAGTAACATGGTCACCCAATAAGATTTTAATGGGGTTTCGAGGCATGTCAAAAGCAAAAACAAACAAATGTTGTGCTCCGAGAGCCTCTTCATGACATTTGTTTTGTTGGTTGTAACAGCACACCACTTACTTAGTTATTACACTAAAGATTAATGCGCCTCGAGCCAATTGGTGCCAACACCAATTTCCACTACAATTGGTACTTCGGTTTTTATCGCCGTTTTCATAAAATGCTCTATTATCGGCTTTACCGTTTCCACTTCGTGTTTCGGAACGTCGAAAACCAACTCGTCATGCACCTGCATGGTCATGCGGGAATCTAGTTTCTGCACTTTTAGTTCTTTATGGATGTTGATCATAGCTATCTTGATCATATCCGCGGCCGAACCTTGTATAGGCGCGTTTATGGCATTTCGCTCGGCAAAACTGCGTACCGTTTGGTTGGCCGAATTGATATCGCGCAGGTACCGGCGGCGGCCCATAAGGGTTTTGACATAGCCATTTTCGCGGGCAAAATTCATGGTGTCGCTCATGTAGCGTTTAATGCCCGAAAATTGTTCGAAGTATTGCTGAATGATATCGCCGGCCTCTTTACGCGGAATGCCCAGGCTTTGCGACAGGCCAAATGCCGACTGCCCATAAATGATACCAAAGTTTACGGCTTTTGCGTTGCGGCGCAGCGTGCTGTCTACTTCTTCCAGCGGAATGCCATAAACATTTGCAGCGGTCGCGGTATGGATATCCAGGTTCTTGGCAAAGGCGTCGAGCATGTTTTCATCCTTACTGATCTCGGCGATCAAACGAAGCTCTATTTGCGAATAATCGGCAGAAACCAATACGTGGTCGTCATCCCGCGGAATGAATGCTTTACGCACTTCGCGACCGCGCTCTGTACGGATAGGGATGTTCTGCAAATTAGGATTGTTTGAACTTAAGCGGCCTGTAGCGGCGACAGCCTGGTTATAAGAGGTATGTAAACGCTTGCTTTTTGAGTTGACCAATTGAGGTAACGCGTCGACATAGGTTGACTTAAGTTTCTGAAGCTGACGGAAATCGAGAATGTCTCGAACGATGTCGCTCTTGTTTGCTAAGGCCAGCAGCACATCCTCGCCGGTTTGGTACTGGCCTGTTTTTGTCTTCTTGGCTTTAGGGTCGAGCAGTAATTTCTCAAATAGTACTTCGCCTAATTGTTTTGGCGACGAAATATTAAACCTAACACCTGCCTTGTCATAAACTGTTTTTTCTAAACCCACCAAGTCTGTTTCCAGCTGCTTTGAAAAATCGCGAAGCGTTTCTTCATCTATACGCACGCCTTCAAACTCCATATCAGCCAATACGTAAATGAGAGGATGTTCTATTTCGTGTATTAGCTTTTCGGCCTCGGCCTGTTTTATCTTCGGCTCGAAAACGGTTCTCAGCTGTAAGGTAATATCAGCATCTTCGGCAGCATAATCCTTGATCTGTTCGATGGGCACATCGCGCATGCTCAACTGGTTTTTACCTTTGGGCCCAATGAGTGTTGTAATGGACACTGGTTTATAGCCCAGATAATTTTCAGACAAAATATCCATGCCATGGCGTGTATCCGGGTCAAGCACATAATGCGCCATCATGGTATCGAAAAGATCGCCTTTTACGTTAATGTCGTACCATTTAAGCATTAAAATATCGTACTTGATATTTTGACCTGTCTTTGCGATCTGCTCATTTTCCAGCACTTCTTTAAACTCATGTGCAATAGTCTTAGCTTCTGTTTGATCATGCGGGATAGGAACATACCAGCCTTCTCCTGCCTTGATAGAAAATGACAAGCCTACCAGTTCGCAATGATTGGCGTCGGTACCGGTAGTCTCTGTATCGAAGCAAAAGCTGTTTTGCTGCTTTAAAAGATTTACAAGTTCTGCCCGTGCTTCGGGCGTATCTGCCAAATGGTAAGTATGCTCTGTATTTTCGATGTTCTTGCCTGCAACAACAGGTTCTTCTGGGGTATGTATGTCTGCAACATCAACAGTGAGAGTAGTACGGCCGGCGGCTACTGCGTTGCCAAAAAGATCTGTCTGTACACCAACTGCTTTTATTTCTGTAATTGAAAAATCATCACCAAATACGCGGCGTCCCAGCGTACGGAATTCTAACTCAGCAAACAATGGCTCAAGCAAATCCTTGCTTGGTGCGCAGATTTCCAGGCCGGCCTCGTCTAGTTCAACGGGGGCGTTCAATAAAATTGTAGCAAGCTTTTTTGAAAGCAGGCCTTGTTCTGCATAGGTTTCTACATTCTCTTTTAACTTGCCTTTAAGCTCGTGGCTGTGGGCTATAATATTTTCTACAGAACCGTACTGCTTGATCAGTAATTTGGCTGTTTTTTCACCTACGCCCGGGATACCCGGTATATTATCAACCGCGTCGCCCCAAAGACCAAGTATATCTATTACCTGGCAAACATCATCAACTTCCCATTTGGCCTTCACTTCTTTTACACCTAATATCTCAATGTCGCTGCCCATACGCGACGGCTTATAGATAAAGATATTATCAGACACCAATTGGGCAAAGTCTTTATCGGGCGTCATACAATATACCTGGTAGCCTTTTTGCTCGGCTTTTTTGGCCAGTGTACCAATAATGTCGTCAGCCTCATAACCATCAGAAGTGATCACAGGGATATTAAAACCTAAGATCAGTTTGATCACATAAGGCATAGCTGCCGAAAGGTCTTCGGGCATGGCTTGGCGGTGTGCTTTATAGTCCGTAAAATCTGTATGGCGTTCGGTTGGCGCGTCGGTATCAAAAACCACGGCCATGTGCGTTGGGTTCTCTTTTTTCAATACATCAAGCAGGGTATTGGTAAAGCCCATCACTGCCGAAGTATTTAGCCCTCCGGATGTAAAGCGCGGGTTTTTGCTTAACGCGAAATGGGCGCGGTACATCAACGCCATGCCATCCAGTAAAAAAAGTTTCTTCATGATTTAAGGATTACACCGATTATCTAATGATCGCACCGATTGTGAGACATTGATCCGATAAGCTGTGAGCGGTAAAGTTATTAAAATAGGTATTATCAATTGGAATCAGTGTGATCAAAAATCCAAACGGGGAAATCTGATACTACCTAAAATTACACCCGGCAATATGATCGTTTACCATGCCCGTAGCCTGCATGTGCGCGTAGCAAATTGTTGAGCCAAAAAACTTAAAGCCACGCTTTTTCATGTCCTTGCTTATCGCGTCAGATTGGGGAGAGGTAGCCTTGAGGCCATCCGGAACTTCATTGATGGGTTTACCATCGGGCATAAAGCTGTACAGGTATTTATCAAATGAGCCAAACTCTTTCTGAATCTCAAGGAACAGTTTAGCGTTTGTGATCGCGGATGTGATCTTGCCGCGGTTGCGGATGATGCCCTCGTCATTCATAAGTCGCTCAACGTCGCCTTCTGTAAATTTCGCTATTTTTTTTGCATCAAAGTTGGCGAACGCTTTGCGGTAGGCTTCGCGGCGGCGCAGAATAGTGATCCAGCTTAAGCCTGCCTGCGCACCTTCCAGTATTAAGAATTCGAAAAGTGTTTTATCATCATGCGTGGTCTTGCCCCACTCTTCGTCGTGATATTTGATGTACAGCGGGTCGGTACCGCACCAGGCGCAACGGACAGGTTCTTTGGCAGATTTAGTCATAGCTAAAGATAGCTATCGTTTGCATAGCACCAATAAACATCAACATTTATCTTTGCCTAATGATAAAATTTAAGCGCGCCGACCATATCCATATTTGCGTGCCTGAAAGCAGGCTGGAAGAGGCACGCGATTTCTACCGGGATGTGATGGGGCTAATGCAAATTACCCGCCCGCCTGAGTTAAAAGATCAAGGTATTTGGTTTGCGCTGGCAGATATAGAATTGCACATTGGCGTAGAAGAAACTTTACCCTTAACCATACGCCACACTGCTATGGAAATAACTGATCTTGAGGCTGCCAGGCAGCTTTTAGAAGCGCGTGGCGTGATAATTCAAAAACAAAGGCCAATCGCGGGCCGCAACCGTTTTTCATTTGTCGATCCGTTTGGTAACAGAATGGAGCTGCTGGAGTATGCGTGAGGGTAATCACCCATTGCGTCATGCTAAGGCTCTCGAAGCATAAGCGCTGAGGGAAATTTTGATTGTTGTGCTTCGAGGGCCTCAGCATGACAATCAAAATCAACTAATAATCCAACTCCTTTGCCGGGTCCCAAAACACTTTTTTGAAATCCTGAACCTTATTGTTTTTGATCACAATTCCCTCGGCCTCGAGTAATTCCTGACGGCGGTGCGCGGCCGAAGGGTCGCCGGTTAGAACGCCGGTACTGTTAACCACACGATAATAGGGTACCGGGGGATGCGCTTTGCCGCATTCGCCCATGGCGCGGCCCACCATTCGCGATAAATTTCCTGCTCCGAGCACCTTGCCAATGGCACCATAAGAGGTAACTCTGCCTTCGGGTATCTGGCGGGTAACTTCGTAAATGTGCTCAAAGAATTTATCGTAAGCCATGCACTAAGTTAAAGAGAACTTTAAATAGTTGATGTTCTTATCGTGCTGTAAATATTTCTTTTCATAATAGGTTTTGATAGACAGCACTTCGTTTAAAAACTCTGAGTGATACACATCTTCGGTTTTGGCGAAAAGTTTCAAGCCATTGTTTTCGATCACTTCCGCGGTATAAGCATGCAGGCCGTCATTATCGGTTTTAAGATTAATGTATCCACCGGGTTTTAGCAGTTGCTTGTAGTAATTAAGAAAGCGCGGAGAGGTTAAGCGTTTCTTTTCGCGGCTGATCTGCGGCTGCGGATCGGGAAAGGTGATCCATATCTCATCCACCTCATCTTGCGCAAAGTACTCGTTAATGTTTTCTATTTGTATGCGCAAAAAAGCAACATTAGGGATATTTTCTTCTACAGCGGTTTTGGCACCACGCCAAATTCGGTTGCCTTTATAGTCTATTCCTATGAAGTTTTTTTCAGGGAAAAGCTGTGCCAGGTTAACAGTATATTCGCCTTTGCCGCAAGCCAGTTCTAAAACTACAGGGTTGTTGTTCTTGAAAAAATCTTTTGCCCAATTGCCCTTAAAGGGTTTGCCGGCGTCCAGCTGTAATACATTAGCAAAGGTTTTAATCTCTGCAAATCGCTTTAACTTATCTTTTCCCACTCTTAGTTTAAAAAGTGCAAAAGTAAAGTTTTAGCAGGCGTTTACAACACTGCCGATTTAACAGGATGTTCTTGTTCGGCTTTGTGAGTTGCTTTTTTAAAAATACCGGTCACCAAATCTTTGGCTTTATCCCAAACGCCGGTTACAGAATCTTCGCTGATATAAGACGAGGCCTTTTGCGATACCAGACCAACCAAAGTTTTAACTAATACGCCCTGACCCTTAAACAGCGTTTTATTTAGCGCAAATGGTAGAACAACACGAGACAGCAGCCCCCAGATATCCTGATTAAAAATGCTGCCAGTTTTTGGCCCGTTATGCTCGGGGAACAAACTTTTAAAAGCAGAGAAAATAGACGACGGACTGTTAAAACGCTCCTTTAAGTCCATCTCCTGCTGCTGTTTTAGTTTCTCCAGGCGAATGATCTCGCTTTGCAGGTCGGTTATATTTTTTACGGCTAAATCCATTATTCGTTATCGCTAAAAAACATTTTCACAAACATGTTTATTAAAGGCTTTTTTATCCTCTCTTTCATTGCGATAAAAATTAAGGCTATAATAAGATATAGCAAAGCCACAATGCCAAAACCCTGCCAATAGGAGTGCAGCAAACTTCCCAGAAAAAGTGCCAGCGTAAAGCTTGCAAACAGGAAAGTTAGCAACAGGCATATTACTACAACCAACTGGGTGATCAAACCTGCCACTGCCGATGTGCTTTTTTCAATAAACTTGTACTTGCCAAGTTTTATGCGCGTTTCGGCATACTCACGCAATTGATCAACAATAGGCGGATATTGCTTTTTCTCTTCTTTCTCTTGTTCCATTATTTAACAGGTAAGCGTGCTTTTAAAGCAATATCTATTATTGGTTAGGCGTGTTCAAGATCGTCTTGATACTCTTCGTCTGCGCCGTTTATTTTAGTTTTAATATCAGACACTATACGGTCTTTAACACCCAGCAAATTTTGCAGCTCGCGGCCGGCGGTGTCTTTAATTGAATCTGTAATGTCTTTTAAAGAATCTGATAATTTTTCGCGTGTATCAGAACCATTATCCGGTGCAAATAAAACGCCTAAGATCGCGCCCGCTGCTAAACCAGCCAGCAGTGCTAAAACGGTTTTTGAATTGTCCTTCATAGTATATGTATAATTTTTAAGTTGAAAAATTGTTTGGTAAGCAAGGTAATTTTCTTCGCCGAAGACGTATCACCACTTGGGTATAATAAATATATTATTCTTAAAAGCGCTAAGTGTCCGATCCGGTTTTCAGCCTTTCCAACCTATCGGCCGCTAAACGGTTAGTTTCATAAATTTCCACAAGGAGCAGGAAATAAGAAAGCAGTACCGGCCCAAATACCAGCCCCAAAATACCGAATAATGGTAAACCGATAAATACACCGACTATAGAAATAATGGGGTGCGTATTGGCGATGCGCTTGTTGATCATCATGCGCAATACGTTATCAACGTTGCCAATAAACAGCAGGCCGTAAACCATAATACCAATTCCCGCGAAATTATGCCCTGTCATCATTAAATATAACCCGGCGGGGATAGACAGTGTTGGCGCGCCCACCACAGGCAAAAAAGATATAAATGTGCCGATAACGCCCCAGAAAATAGCATCGGGGATACCCACAATCCAAAACCCGTTAGCTAATAACACGCCCTGAACTACCGATATGATGCCCTGACCTAATACGCTGGAATAGGTTGCGCTTTTTAACGCGGTCGCGAATTTCAATGCGTCCTGCTCACGGAACGGCGCGTATTTGAGTAAGCCTGCCTCGAACTGGCGTATCTGAGTAAACATAAAGTATAGCAGGAAGTACAATACCAGCAGTGTAAACAAAATATTGGCAGCCCCACTCAGTACAGACGGAAACAGATCTGAAGCATAGGTGCTGATCTTGCCTATAAAATTGTCTACCAAATGGGGTTTATTAAAAGTAGAGCCGGCAAACTTGTTGGCCCTTGCAATAAGATCATTTACAAATTCGGGGTTGTCGCGCAATGCCGAGATCTTATCAATGATCATAAAACTCAGCAGCAGGAAAGGGATCACGATCACGATGAGCGATACGAATATGAAAGACAGCGCCGTGATGGCCGGATTCCAGTTGCGTTTTTCTGTAAGGTACAAATAGCCCGGCCTGAAAATGGTGAACAATACTATCGCTCCCAGTATGGCGCTGAATATTGAGCTAAGCGCGTAAAGCAGCAGGCAGCCAAGCACAATTATGCTGACCAGTATGATGTTATTACGTTGTTGGTAGTTAAAAACCGACATGCCTGTGCGGGCAAATGAAAATAATTCGCTCTTAAGTTCAGGAAAATAAACTGAATGCTACGATAACAAGAAAACTGCCTTATTGTTGGCGGCTACTCGTTCATGTCCTTTAACAGATCATTTATCTTGTTGCAGCCTGCCATAATGGTGTCTACATAAAAAGCCATATCGGTATCTATGGTAGGCAATTCGTGTTTTAGCTGTACTGCAGACAGGGTTATATTTGATAGCTGGTTGCGTATCTCGTGGATAAGAAATTCGTTAGTGCCTTCGGTTGCCATCTTATTTACCCAGGTTTATAGCCTTCATTTTATTATAAAGCGTTTTACGGTCGATGTTTAATATTTCTGCCGCTTTAGATTTATTAAAGTTCACTTCGCGCAGCACGCGTAAAATCGTGTCATATTCTGCCTCGAGCGCGGCATTTTTAAGATCGCTGCGGTTAACAGATGCGGTTTCTTCAACAACGGCACGCTCGGCCACTACAGACTTGGTGTAGGTAGATATATCAAGCGGTAAGGCTTTTACCTGTACCATATCGCCCTCTGTGAGTAATGCGGCGCGGCGGATCACATTCTTCATTTCACGAATGTTGCCCGGCCAGCGATAATTCATAAAGCATTCTACCACATCGTCAGAAAAACCCATTACATCACGCCCTAACTCTTGGTTCGATATGCGTAAGAAGTGCTCCGCCAGCAACATAATGTCGCTTTCGCGATCTCTAAGCGGTGGCATAAAAATAGAGAACTCGTTAAACCGGTGGTACAAATCTTCCCTGAATTTACCTTTTTGGATGCCTTCAGTAAGGTTTTCATTAGTGGCAACGATAATGCGCACATCAAGATTTATCTCCTTGGTACTGCCAATGCGTTTTACCTTGCGCTCCTGCACGGTACGAAGTAAAGCTGCCTGGATATCGTAAGACAGGTTGCCTACCTCATCCAGGAACAGCGTGCCGCCGTTAGCCATCTCGAAATGGCCAATTTTAGTATACAAAGCGCCTGTAAATGAGCCCTTTTCGTGGCCAAAGAACTCGCTTTGAGCAAGCTCTTTAGTGAGCGAGCCGCAATCCATCGCTATGAAAGGCTCATCGCGGCGCGGGCTGTTAAGGTGTATACTTTTCGCTACCGACTCTTTACCCGTACCGCTTTCGCCCAGGATAATTACGCTGTAATTAGTTGGAGCAACCAGCTCTATTTGTTTAAGCAACTCCCTTGATGCTTTGCTTTTGCCAACCACAAACTCAGATCCTAAAAGATCGGGTTTATCTGCATCGCTTTTAGATGGCCGTACTGCCGCGGGCTGCTGCTGCGGTTCTTCAAACAAGGCATGGTGGGTTTCTATCGCTTTGTTAATGGTATTAAGGATCTCATCGGGGTATAATGGCTTTGTGATGTAATCGTAAGCACCCATTTTTATGAGCTCGACCGCCATTTTGATATCAGAATACCCGGTGATGATAATTACCCCAGTTTGCGGGTATTGCGATTTAATGTTTTTAAGCATCTCGCGCCCGTCTGTATCTTCCAGCCTGAAATCGCACAGAACAAGATCAAAGTTACCCTGCTGCAAATACTCCATGCCGCTGGCGCCGCTGGTAGCCGCCGCAACCTCGAAACCATTTCTGGTAAGGAATTTAGAAAGCAGCAATCCAACACTTACTTCATCATCTACGATGAGGATCTTCTTCATATCAGCTATAAATACGCGCCAAGGGGGATGGCACTGTTGTATGCTTACAAGTTTATCAAATTTTTTTATGCAAGCAAATTCAACCCGGCATAACTTTTATTTCCCTGTAAAAACCGGTTTGCGCTTTTCTAAGAAAGCGGCTATGCCTTCTCGTGTGTCCGTTGTATTAAAGCAGCCTGCAAAGCCCGAAATTTCTGTAGCGTAGCCATCTGTAGTTCCGGCGGCGTTAATGGCAGTTATCGCATTCGCGACAGCTAAGGGCGCGCGTGACAATATCTTACGCAGTATTTCTTCACTTTTAGGCAGCAATTCATCGGCAGGCACAACCTGGTTTACCAAACCTATAGTTTGCGCTGTCGGCGCGTCGATGGCATCGGCAGTCAGGATCATTTCCAGCGCTTTGCCTTTGCCAACCAATGCCGTTAATCGCTGTGTGCCGCCATAGCCGGGAATAAGCCCCAGTGTGACTTCGGGTAAGCCCACTTTGGCATTATCAGCAGCAATGCGGATGTGCGCGGCCATTGCCAGTTCCAAACCTCCCCCCAAGGCATAACCGTTAATGGCTGCAATTACGGGCTTGGGGCCATTCTCTATCAGGTTCATCACATCATCATGCACGCCGGTAGCCATGGCGGTGGCGCTGTATGTATTTAGCTCGGTAAGTTCGCTGATGTCTGCGCCTGCAACAAAAGCTTTTTTGCCTGCGCCTGTCAGGATGATTCCGCCAACCTGCGCATCTGCGAACGCTGCTTCAAAAGCGGTGTGCAATTCTGCGAGTGTATCTTTATTTAAGGCGTTTAGTTTTGCTTCTCGATTAATGGTGATTACGCAAACGCGATCGTTAGTTTCAACAAGTATATTCTGGTAGCTCATGGCTTTGCTTAAAAATTGCGGTTCTGACGTACCCAACTGGTAATGTAATCTATTATACTGGTGGTGGTTGTGCCCGGGGGAAATAACCGGCCCACGCCCATGTCGTTTAGCTTTGCCGCATCATCATCCGGGATGATGCCACCGCCTGTTAGCAGCACATCATCCAGTTGCTTCTCCTTCATCAGCTTAATGATCTTTGGAAAAACAGTCATGTGCGCGCCAGAAAGAATGGAGATGCCAATGGCGTCCACATCTTCCTGTAAAGCAGTATTTACCACCATCTCGGGTGTCTGGCGCAAGCCGGTGTAGATCACTTCCATACCTGCGTCGCGAAGCGTGGTGGCAATAACACGTGCCCCGCGGTCATGACCGTCAAGGCCTACTTTAGCTACTAAAACCCGTATAGGACGGTTAAATTGGTGTTCACTCATGTAAAAACGAGTTGATTTGGTACAGGATAAAAATACAAAACTATTATTCGCTTAAACTATCTGCTGTAACCGTTTCTTGTTTACGGCCTGCCAGAAACCTCGGCGGGTTCTTCAAATTGATGCCTATGAGGATAAGTAGCGCGCCCACCGTGATGGAAACATCGGCCAGATTAAAAATGCCCGTATGGAAGGGATGATAATCGAGGTATAGAAAATCTGTTACCGAACCGTGCACTATCCTGTCGAAAATATTGCCGATGCCACCGCCTACTATAAAACAGATACCGATCAGTGTAACAGCCGGTACGTTTTTATTCCTGATGAGGTAGCTGATGCTGAATATAAGCAGCAAGGCGGGTATAAGCGACAGAAACACTATCCGCAAAGGGCCGGTGGTGTTGTCGCCAAGGCTCAAAAAGGCGCCGGTATTTTCGGCACGGGTAATTAAAAAGTGCCCGTTAAGATAACGCAGGTTGGTGTCAATAGATACCCGGTCGCGGATGATGCTTTTAGACACCTGGTCGCAGCCGATGTTTACTGCAATAAGCGCAATGATGAGGACGCTTCGTAACACTTTTCTAGCTCGCATGGCGCAAATTACAGTACATGAGGCAATTTAAGAAATGCTTTAGCGTGTCGCATCCTTCACGCGCGTTAACCCGCGGGTTATACCGGACCGTATCATGTCGCCGTAACCGTCGGCAGGTAAAAATTGTGCATGCGCTAAAGCAAGATCATAATTTTTGCGCGCGTTATTGAAATCAGCAAGGTCTTCGTGACCCTTCGCGATGTTAAGATACAGTGACGGTAACACTGCCTTAACCTCGGGACTGTCTATGCGTTGTGCAAATTGCAAAGCTGTTGTATCCCAGTACAATTTATCGGCTACTGTGTTTTGATGCCTGGCAACGTAATGTGCCGCAGTAAATTTCTCGCGGTCATTTGTTGCTTCGTTCCACGCCCGGGTAAAAAGTTTTGCAGCTTCTTCCGGCTTGCCTTCGCCTTCCAGCAGCATTCCCTGAGCGCAAAGTTTATTTACGTGATTTTCCGGGTCGAATTCCATCTCAATTATCCTTGCTTAAAGTTAACCAAGTTTGGCGCCTCGTGCATTAAAGTTATTGTATTTATTTTAGCGGCTTACCTTTTGAAAAATGTTAAGCGATAATCTCAAAGAACAAACCTTAGCTAATCACCAGCAATTAGAAAAATTACTTGTCGGCAAAATTAAATCCGTCGCCACAGAACAAGATTACATTAACCTGCTGCAACTGTTCTATGGTTATTTTGGCGGATTAGAGAAGGTGATAGATCAATACATTGGAAAAGACCAATTACCAGATTACAATCATCGCCGTAAAACTGATGCAATTGCTGATGATATCGCCAGCCTTGGCGGTACGCCTGTACAAGAAGCTACCGGTGCCGACCTGCCACTGATCGACGATACTGCAAAGGCATTCGGCGCGTTATACGTAATAGAAGGTTCAACACTTGGTGGAAGCATCATCAGTAAAATGATATCGAGTAAGTTGGGCTTGCAGAACGGTTTGTCTTTCTTTAACGGGTACGGCGAAGCCAGTCACAAAATGTGGGGCATTTTCAAAGCGGCGCTGAACAACCTGCCTGAAAACGATGGACAAGAGATCATCCGGTCTGCCAACGATACCTTTGCAGGGTTTGATGCATGGATTAAAAAGTCGGTTGCCTGATCAATCCGGCTAAGTCGTGCCCGCTACAAAAAATTTTATCTTTTAAATTTAATAATTAGTTTTGTTTTCATCTAATACTACCTATGGCGGACTCTACTAAAAAGATCATCATTTTTGATGATGATGAGGACATTCTATCTATCTGCACTTACATCCTGGAAGAACAGGGTTGGCAGGTACACACTTTTACAGATTGCAATAACATAGTAGAGAAGGTAGCAAGCATTGAGCCGCAGGTTATTTTGATGGATAACTGGATCCCGGATACAGGTGGCATTATCGCTACGCAAACCCTCAAGAAATCAGAAAAATTTAAAGATGTCCCTGTTATTTACTTTTCTGCAAACAGCGACATCCAATTATTAGCCGAGCATGCAGGTGCAGAAACCTACCTGGCTAAACCTTTCGACCTGGACGAGTTGGCCAATGTGATCAACAACGTTCTTCAAAAATCTAAACAAGTTTAAAGTCTTAAAGCGGGGATCATTCGATCCCCGGGCCGCCCGGAGGCGGGCCGCCAAAACCTCCACCCGGAGGGCCTCCTTGTCCGCCCCTGTCACCTCCACGATCGCCATTGCCATCTCTTCTAAAACGGTTACCATCATTTGTTGGCATGGTGCTACGCCCAGAGAATTTTTGCAGCCTGTAAGTAAATGTTAGCAAAGCGTATCTGCCCAAACGGTTGGTGTTGGTTTGTGTGATAGCCGTAGCTGTTGTTGTGGTTGAAAAACCGGTGTTCTGATTAAAGATATCTACTACTGTCAAGCGTATGGTTGCCGCGTTGTTTTTAAGAAAACGGCGTTCTGCATACGCGGTAAGCAGGTTAGGGTTTTTAACCGGTATCGTATACCCATAATAGGTTAAATGCTGGAAATCATAGCTCAAGGTCCAGTCTTTCCAGAAGTAGTTTTTGCCGTTCACACCCAGCGTAAGTGTACGTACGTTTGACGCTGCATTTAACAATGCACTGTTTACGGTATTGCTGGTTTTATTGATACCGTAGCTACCCACCGCTTGTATATCTAAAATGTCGGTCAGGTCGACGCGGAAACGGAGGCCTGGCGTGACGTTCCAGTTTTTTGCAATGTTCTTTTGAGTGGTCAGCACCGCAGTGGCAGAGTCGACGTTGCCTACGTAACCAACGTTATTGGTGAAAGATCCGTTGATGTTGCCAAATAAGGTGTATTTGCGGTTGCTCCATGGTTTAGAGTAGGCGAAGAAACCACGTGCACTGTAGTAACCATCCGCGTTTTGATAGGTAGTTAAGTTGGTGTTTTGTAATGTTCGATAAGTTGGGCTAGCCGCAATAGCCGCGCTCTTAGGTATTGTAATTACGTTGGTTGCTACGTTATTGCTTATTGCATCGAAAGTAAGGTTGGCGAATAAAACATTGCCGGTTTGCAGACTAAACTTGTTATACCTAAGCGAAAAGTTGTTATCAAACGATGGCTTCAAATTAGGGTTACCCTGCACCGGATACAGCGCGTTGGAGTAATCAATTACAGGCTGCAGCTGGTTAAAACTTGGCTGGTTACTTGTACCGTTGTAATTAAAGCTAAGGGAATTGCTGCGGGCGAAGTTATACACAAACCTGGCCTGCGGCGAGAAGTTAAGTGTGGTAACGTGTGTATATGTATTGGTAGTTACGGAGTGCCCGTCCAGGGTATTTGGCTGGATACCGGCACCAACAACAAGGTTATATTTTTTCTCTACAACCCGATAGTTTAACCCTATACGGTTGGTAGTGAAGGTGTAATTATAGTTATTGCTCAACCTCTGGTAAAAATTATACGTACCACCTGTGCTTAACGTATCTGTCTCTCTATCGCTTGAAGTATAGGAGTGGTTATAGGCATAATTGAATTCCAGGAAGGATACCTTGCTTAAAGGCTCGTTATAAGAAAGGCTAGTGCTGAAAGTTCTGGTAGTAGAGTTATTGGTTACCTGCTGATTTAGTGGCGCAAGTGGTATACCTACCGCGTAAGTGTATATAGGATTTTGATACGAGTCGCTTTTACTTGCATTAAAAGCAAAATTGATAAACATATTACGACCCTTGCCATTAAACTTATGGAAGTACAGCGACGTGATACCGCCGCTTGGCGCGGTTGATGTCGCATTAGTAACTGAACTGTACTGGCTGGCCGTATACAGGTTGCCTGTAGTACGCGATGTTTGCTGGCTAACCAAACTGTCTACAGAGTTTGTTTTGGTGCGGCCATAAGTAAAGTTTGGCGTAAACTTAAAGTAGTTAGAAGTGTCAGGGCGCCACTCGACGTTAAAGTTAAAGCGGTGGTTAATGTTGTTATCGCGCTCTACGCTATTCTGATTAGTGTTAGTGGGGAATTGCGAAGTGTTCTTTTGTTGAGAGATACTGGTTGTAAAAACATCATTATCCTGGAAGCTGTAGCTGCCATAAACCGATACCTTTTTACCCCACTGGTCCCTAAAGTTTACACCTATAGAACGCGTGGTATTGATACCATTTGTTTGCGTTACAGGCGAGCCACCACCAAAGCCACCTGCACCGCCGCCGCCTGTACGGGCAGCATTACCACGGCCGCCACCACCGCCGCCACCGAAGTTACCGCCGCCACCACCAACGGTGCCGAAAGAAAATAAACTAAGATTAGTGTTGTTAAGGTTACCTAAAACGGTGATCTGCCTGTCGCCTTTAAAGTTAAAAAGGTTTAAAGAACCCAAAAAGCGGTTGCCGTTTTTTTGCGGTGAAGGCAACAAGTCGCTGCCATCGCCGGCTGTTGCCTGTAATGACGTACCGTAGTTGCGGTCTTTACGAATGGTTACGTTAAGTATCTTAGTTGGGTCGCCGGTTTTGATGCCGGTAAGGTTGGCCTGATCGCCGTAGTCGTCAATGATCTGGGCGTTCTCTAACAGATCGGCAGGGATGTTTTTGGTGAGTGATGTTACATCCCCACCCATATAATCTTTACCATTGATACGTACCTTAGTTACAGACTGCCCCTGCGCGGTAATAGCGCCTGTACTTGGGTCAACGTCAACGCCCGGCGCTTTTTTAAGGGCGTCTTCAAGCGTTGCGTTTGCACGCAGGTTTAATGAACTTATCTTATACTCTACCGTATCTTCCTTAACTACAATAGGCACTGTCTGCCCTACAATTTTTACCTCGTTAAGCGCAGTGCTTGATGAGTGCATCACAATAGTACCCACGTTAGCAGTAGGGTTTGCAACATCAAGCGTAAAGTGTTTAAGTACACCGGTATAGCCTATAGATTTTATGGTAATGTTAATCCTTGTTCCTTTAATATTAGAGAAGCTAAACTTGCCGTTAACATCTGTTGTGGTGTTGGTGCTGTCTTTTTGGTCAGAAGTTAATGTCACCACGGCACCGATCACAGTTTGTTTTGTAGTGTCTATTACAGTGCCGACTACTGCCCGGGTTTGGGCCATGCTGTTAAAGGCGGTTAAAGAAATAATTGCTATCAGCAGGGGTATAATCTTTTTCATTTTGTTCAATTGCGCACTAAGCTTTTATGGTTAATATCAGCTTGACTGCAAAAATTCGATTTTGTTTAATATTAAATGTCCGCTGCATATTATTGTTACACAATTTTCGAGACGGCTTTATAACTTATTGACTGATAAGCAAAAAACAATACTAAAAGTTTATGATTTTTATGAAAAACTAATCGCGGAGTTTAACGGAGTAGAAAATTAAGGCGTCTTGATTATACAGTGTGAATATTTTGACCGTTTAAATCAAAAGCGCACGCATGATAAAACTACTACTTAATGAAACTCTCAAATGGTTTAAAAATGAACGAAACCATTTATTGATAGTACCGTTAAGTAAAGTTCAATCAGTTAATTATGAAACATTTAGGCGCTTCATTGCAAACCCGTGTGCATAGCTGGATAGAAAACGTTGGTTTTAGATTAAACCGTACGGATGTAGACAAAAAACGCGATACCACCACGCGTCACTACTTTTTCGAGACGTTTAACTTCATTGAAAAACAAAACAACAAAACGCCGGACAAAGCACGCTTTCTTGCGTTTGACACCTATGGTGAAAAGCTGAAAGTGCGCTCACTGCTCGATCTGCAGTCGGCATTCTATGAAAATCTTAGTCAGTTAAAATAGCATATATATAAATAAAAAACGCCCCGTTTTTGCGGGGCGTTTTTCTATAAGCGATTAGTCTTATTAAAACTCAGTATCAGGTTCTGCAGCCTGGATGCCTCTTTGTGCACCGCCCGGGCCAACGTTAACTATTGGTCTTGTTGGGTTAAGCGCTTCTTTGATACGGCCATGCAGGTCTGCATAATGTGCAGCAGTCATGGCGTCACCGCCTTTAGGCAAGCTAGCATCAAGTTTTTTTAACTCGGCGCGTACCATTGGTTTAATATCAGACAGGTCTGTATTAATAGGGGTAAGGCCGGCGTTAGCCAGTTGAGCAGGTGTTGCACCGGGGAAGCTTGGGCTGGTATTTTCATTCAGCAAACCTTTTAATTGCTCTATATAACCGCGTTGCAGGTTACGTTTAAACGCGTCAGGTTTGCCTGCGGTAAACAGGCCGCCACGTAAATCGTTAAATAGATCGGCAACAGAATAAACTGTTGAACCATATTTTGCCTGGTTGTCATATAAACGGGCTAACCTGCTCGATGATAACACGCTGCCCAATGTATTAACCTGAATAGATTTAATACGGTTAAGCACAACGCCATTATCAAATTTAGCTAACTCGGCATTGTTGATCATCCAGTAAGGTGTAGTAAACAATTGCTTGTTTAAAAAGTCTACTGCATCATGCTGTAAGTTTTTAGCGATCGGGGTGTAAACCGCGCCTTTTTGATCATAAGTTTTAAAGTTTTCGCTTAAGCCGCCAATATTCATGGTTACGTGGCCCATATAACGGCCGTATTGGGTAATTACCTGTCCGTACATGGTTTGCAGGTCATCATAATCTTCGCCTTTTTGGTAGGTCCATTTTTCCAGGTTAGGCAAAATGCGTTTCAGGTTGGCAATACCATAAGTACTTGCTTTCATAGCATTATCGCCCAGATCCTCGCTTTGCAGGCGCGGATCTAAGCTTGTGCCTTGGCGACCGTAATAGTATAACGGGTTACCTGCGCGTTGGATGGTCCATTGATTAAGGATGTCTTTTTCCTGCTCGGCATTTTTGTTGCCCGGGAACCAGCTATAACCCCATTTAATAGCCCAAAGGTCATACTCGCCAATTTGCGGGTACATGTGTGTTACACCGTCGCCGGGCTGAGCTACGTAATTAAAGCGTGCATAGTCCATAATAGAAGGCGCGGTGCCATGTTTATCTGTAAAATGCTTAGAACGCAAAGAATCTACGGGATATGCATAGCTTGAACCAAAGTTATGCGGTAAACCAAGGGTATGGCCAATCTCGTGTGATGACACAAAGCGGATCAGCTGGCCCATTTGCTCATCAGTAAATTTAGCAGCTCGAGCATTTGGATTAACTGCAGCGGTCTGGGTCATAAACCAATCATGTACCAGGCTCATTACATTGTGGTACCAGCCCACGTGGCTTTCTAATATCTCGCCTGTACGTGGGTCAGAGATATGCGGACCGTAAGCATTCTGAACGTCAGAAGCAAAGTAACGCACTACACTATAACGCGCATCTTCTGTGCTAAATTCAGGGTCTTCTTTGGGTGTTGGTGCAGGTTTGCCAACAATAGCGTTCTTAAAGCCTGCCGCTTCAAAACCCCTGTTCCAGTCATTGATACCCATTATAAGATATGGTACCCATTTTTTAGGTGTAGCCGGATCTATGTAATAAACAATTTGCTTTTTAGGCTCAACCAATTCGCCACGCTCATAAGCAGCAGGGTCTTTTGGTTCTAACCGCCAGCGGTGGATGTAAGCAGTAACTTCAGAGCGTTGCGCGTCTGTGCCATAATCTGTTTGGCGCTGGCCGAAGAAACCAACACGCGGATCCAATAAACGCGCTTTCATAGGCGTTTTTGGCAACAGCAGCATTGAAGTATTCAATTCAAATGTAATTGAAGCATTGCTGTTATCCGTTGGCGACTCTGCCGCGCGATACGTTTTAAGTGTGCGTGTCTCGGTATTTATCGGGAAACTTTTAATGGTGTCGATATAAGAACGCGTTGCATCAATAGCAGTTGCTTTGTACGCTTTCTTGATTTCGTCAGGGATACCTATTGCAGGGATATCACCGTTATAGAAATCAGTAACATCGATTAAAACACCGGTAGTGTCTTTATTATAAGCTTTAATGTCAAAGCCTGCTAAAACAGCGTCGAGGTTAGAATTTTTTACAGACCTGTACATGTCGCTGGTGCTGTCTGCACGCACAGAATAGCTTGGCACGCGTAGATAGATCTGCTTGTCGTGGCGTTCCCATTTCCAAACCTGATTATTCACTTCTTCGCCGCCATACTGCGAGCCAAAGGTTTTTAACCGTGCTGGAGTTTTAACAAAGCGGGTTACTACCAGCATTTCGCGGCCCAATAAAGAATCCGGGATTTCGTAGTAGTATTTACCGTCAGCTTTGTAAACGGTAAACAGGCCTTTGTCGCCAACAACCTTTCCGTTGATAACATCGCCAAATTTTTTGATGCCTTCTTTTTTACCGGGACCAACGGTCGCGGTAGCTGTAGTTCCTGTAGGAGTAGCGGTTGTCCGTACCGTTAAGGTTTGATTTGCTTGTTTTTTGGTAGCACAAGCCGCTACAAATAGAAGCGCGGCAGCAGCAGCGCTATAAAACACTTGGGTTGATCTTAATTTCATGTAAAGTTTAAATTAACCAGAACCGTAAAAATATATTATCGGGCAAAAAAATGCAACGGCTTAGATGTATTATTTCAGATACGTTTTTTGAGCGTCAAAATGAATTTGCCGCGTTTACCATTCCGGTATACGTCAAGCAACAAGCTGCGGTCGTCGCCCGACTTAAAGTAACTGTCTATCTGCTCGATAGACAGGTCAGCAACGGATTTAAAATTTATGGCCGCAATGGCGTCATCTTTCTTTAGACCAATGTCATCTGCAGCAGACCCGGGTTCGACACGACTGATAATGATCGTTTTATAATCATCACCATCGCCATAGTACTCAAGGCCGCTCATATCATGCTCAAAAGCTGCTTTAAAGTCTTTGGCAGGTTTAAGGTCAATAAATCCACCCTGGTAGTCGACAATTAATGTAAACCGCTTTAATATCCCTAAACCCAGGTTACCATCCCGGTCAATGGAACGCCGGTTGGCGGCGGTATCAACAATTGGAAAGGACGTTATCACATTCTTGAATTCATATTTGCCGATTTTGAGCATTGCTACACGGCTAAGCAAACCTTCCAGCGGGCCGGTCAACCCTACACCTAAATTTGCCTTGATATACTTTTGAGGAAGGGTATTATTGCGGATATAATTATCTAGCAGCAATGAATGGCCTGCGCCAAAATCCACAACCAATTTGGCATCTGTTTCCGGGTATTCAGCATATTGTACTTTTGCCGTAGCGTAAGGTTTATTTTGGTCTATAATTATTGGCAACTTGAAACCTTTACGCAAAGCTTTTATAGCGCCAGTGCGCGCTACAATCATGGTGCTATCCCAAAAGCTGAATTTGACTGCCAAACTGTTGAAGAAATCGTATCCTAACAAACCATGTATTGGCATGCCGGCGTAGTTGGATAACCCAAACCTGTCTTTTTGCAGCACTGCGGCAGAAAGGTTCTCTCCGACAATGCCGTTTATATTAAAATTCAATCCGGAGGTTACTGTAGCACTATATTCAGTAGAGTTACCCAAACCTGATACCTTAACATGGCGTTTACTTAGGCCGACAGAATCGCCAATCGCCGGGTCGGTTATTACGATAAGGCCAACACCGGTATCCATTACAAAATTGTAAGGGCCTTTACCATTGATCATAGTTTTAATGATCACCATGTTACGCACCATTTTAAATGGCACGGTAATAGACTTCTTGTTTTTAGGGAGTTCAAAAAACTGCGCTTTAAGCCCCGTGGTAAACGTAAAGTTTATCAATAAAAAAAAACAAAGCTTTATGCAGACCTTATGTAATGGGCTTAGCAACAATTTATATTGTATAATTGGTTTTTAAAAGTACCAAAAGATTTAGGCTATTTACAACTAAATGTTACGCAGGTTATCCATTATGATATTAGCAGCCACGTTGTTAACAAACAGCTTTGTTGCACAAGCCGGACGTATACCTAAGAGAAAGATCAGGCGTATGTTTAAGCATTTAGCCATTGTCAATGATCATTTTACCGGGTTTATGCTGTATGATTTAGATAAAGGGCGCAGTATTTTCGAGCTCAATTCCAATAAGTATTTCACCCCGGCCTCTAACACCAAGCTGTTTACTTTTTATACCTGTCTTAATATGCTGGGCGATTCTATACCCGGCATTAAGTACAGTATAGAAGGGGATTCCCTGTTATTTAGCGGCACCGGCGACCCGTCATTTTTGCATGCGGACTTAAAAGGCAACAATGCTTTCAGCTTTTTAAAACAGCAAAATAAGCAACTCCTCTTTTGCACGGGCAACTATCAAAAAGAAATCTTCGGCGCCGGATGGGCCTGGGATGATTATAACGATTACTACCAGGCAGAGATCAATAACCTTCCGTTGTATGGCAACACCGTTTATTTTTCCGCTGATAGTTCCCGGAACCTATCAGTAACGCCGGCATTTTTTAGGTCGTTGTTACTTCGCGATACTGCAAGTAAGCAGTCAACCTTCAGTATAAAACGCGACTTAGTAAGCAACCGTTTTTACTTTCTTGGGGCTAAGCCATCTTCAAAATACCACCAATGGGTGCCTTTTAAAACAAGCGATGAGCTGACAGTAAAACTGCTGGCCGACACATTAAAGAAGCCTGTTTACCTAAGCCACATGACATTGCCCGCCAATGCAAAGATCATCTATAATATAAAAGCCGACAGCGTTTATAAACTGATGCTGCAAACCAGCGATAACTTTGTTGCGGAGCAATTGCTGCTGGTGTGCTCATCTGTAAAATACGGTTATCTTAACACAGATTCTGTGAGGCAGTATGCAATTGATTCGTTGCTGAACGACCTCCCCGATAAGCCTCAGTGGCGGGATGGTTCCGGTCTGTCGCGCCAAAATTTGTTTACACCGAGGAGTATTATCGCCCTACTACAGAAAATTTCTGCGAAGGTAAACGACGAGAAAAAGCTATTTGGCATGCTGCCCAATGGCGGAGTATCGGGCACGTTGCGCACGGCGTATAATACCGATAATGGTGAGCCGTTTGTATTTGCCAAAACCGGTTCGCTGTCAAACAATTATAACCAAAGCGGGTATTTAGTTACAAGAAAAGGCCACCGGCTTGCGTTTAGCTTTATGAACAATAACTATACGGACGCAACCCATGCAGTAAGGGACGAGATGGTACGCATAATGACACTGATCCATGAAAAATTTTAAAGCGCTGCTGTTCATAATCATTTCTGCAATAAGTATCTCCTCTTGTGTATCGCAGGAAGAAACGAAAACCAAATGCGGCAGTATTATGTGCACCGACGAATTTATCATGGTACCCATACGCCTTATCGCCACCAAAAGCAGCACTATATCTTTCAAAAGTTATAAGGTAATTAACCTGGCAGCGGGTAAACAGGTGCGCACGAAAGATGTTGTTCGCGACAGCCCTGCAACCCTCATTATTGCCGATGACAGCAACCGCAAGGACTTTCCTGAAAGTGTCCAAAACCTGCAGCTACAGGTAACCCGAAATGACGGCCGGGTGGTTACTGCAAACTATAAAATAGGCGGCGGCAAATGCGCCTGCCACGTAAGCAAACTCAGCGGGCCAGATCAGGTTGACATAGACCAATAGCGTTTCCGCTCTTGAGCGGGGGGCGAAGGTTTATCGTCCGGATCATCTTCATATTTCGACGCCCCTTCACAAAGGAAATTGTTTAATTTTAGCTTATATGAAGCTGCGATTACTCATTCTCTTCGTTCTATTTTTAAAGATCGGCACTGCATCAGCCCAGGAAATTTATGTCCCAACGGAAGCTAACCTCAAGGCGCGCGAATGGTTCAGCAACGCCAAATATGGTATGTTTATCCATTGGGGGCCGTTTAGCATTCCCGGCTCGGGCGAGTGGGTAATGAACGACCGTAAGATAACAGTAACAAACTATACTCGGCTGGAAAAATTCTTTAATCCGATAGATTTCAATGCAGACGAATGGGTAGCACTGGCCAAAAAGGGCGGCATGAAATACATCACGCTCATTACCCGTCATCACGATGGTTTCAGCATGTGGGACACCCAGTATTCCGACTTCAACATCATGCATACGCCATTTAAGCGTGATATTGTAAAGGAAATGGGCGAGGCCTGCCATAAGCAAGGCATAAAGCTGTTTTTATATTACTCGCTGCTTGACTGGCGCCGCGACGATTATCAATACTGGACAGGCCGCACAGGCAAGGCAAGCGGTCGCACTGTTCATGGCGACTGGAATCACTACATCGCTTTTATGAAAAATCAGCTGACCGAGTTGCTGACAAAATATGGCGAGATAGGCGGTATTTGGTTTGACGGCCTGTGGGACCAGATGCCCGAAGAAAGTAAAACACGCAAAGACAATGATGTAAATGTAGACTGGCATACCCGCGAGATCTACGACCTGATACACAAACTGCAGCCGCAATGCCTGGTAGGCAACAACCATCACATGACACCGCTGCCCGGCGAAGATTTCCAGATGTTTGAGCAGGATGTGCCCGGCGAAAACAACAACGGGTTAAGCTTCCAGAAGATATCAAATCTTCCTTTAGAGACCTGCGCCACCATGAACGGCAGCTGGGGTTTTAATTTGACAGATACAACCTACAAAACGCCTGCGCAACTGGTAAACCTGCTTGTACGCTCGGCGGGTAACGGTGGCAATTTGCTCCTTAATATTGGCCCTATGCCCAATGGCGAGATACAGCTGGAGTTTATTGACCGCATTAGGTGGATGGGCAATTGGACAGGCATCTATGGCGAGAGTATTTATAATACAACCGGCGGTTATTTACGCCCGCAAAAGTGGGGCGCCATTACCAGAAAAGGTAAATTCGTGTACGTTCATGTACTAAAGCCCGAGGGTAACTCTGTTACACTAAGCAACATCCCCTTCAGCATAAAAGGAGCTTACCTGTTGAAGAACAAAGTGCCTGTAAAATACATGCTCAATAAAAATGAGCTGGTTTTGCCTGTGAACCAACCCACCGCTGCCGACCCCGATAATGTGATAGTTTTAGAAACCAAATAATACATCTTTTGGCCCCGCGTTCCTACCGGCAATAAAGTTTTTTTACTTTAAAGTAAAAGAAACCGGCATTAAAATGCTATTTTGCAACACTATTGAAACCCTGATTATGACTAAGAAGACTGATTTTATTTACTCAGCCGAATCTGAGCCACACCGTATCCGCACTAAAAAAATGCTGAAAGAGTACCCGCACATTAGGGAACTGATCGGCAAAAATCCATATACCATTTTACCGATTATCGGAATTGTAGCCGGAATGATCTTACTGGCCTGGGTACTGCGCGACCAATCGTGGTGGTGGGTTTTTGGTGCTGCCTATTTTATCGGCGCCTTTGCAGATCATGCTCTTTTTGTGCTGATACATGAATGTGCGCACCACCTGATATTTAAAAGCCGTTCGGCTAACCGCTGGGCAGGTATGCTGGCTAATATCCCGCAGATTTTCCCAAGTTCTATTTCCTTTGAGTACTACCATATTAAGCACCATTCATTTCAGGGTGTGCATGAATTGGATGCCGATTTACCAAACGCCTGGGAAGCGAAGCTGATTAATAACTCTTTTGTGGGTAAAGCCCTTTGGCTGCTTTTTTTCCCGGTATTTCAGGCCACCCGCCTATCACGTTTGAAAGAAATTAAAGCGTTTGATAAATGGACGCTGGCTAATTATATCGTTCAGGCAGTATTTGTTACGGCAATTGCCTATTTCATGGGCTGGCATTCCATCGCTTTCTTATTGTTAAGCTTTTCGTTCTCTGTAGGTTTACATCCCCTTGGCGCCCGCTGGATACAAGAACATTACCTTACCCATACAGAAGAGCAGGAAACTTACAGTTATTACGGAGGCCTGAACAAAGTGGCTTTTAACGTAGGTTTCCACAATGAGCATCATGACTTTCCGTCTATTCCGTGGAATAAATTACCACAGATCAAAAAAGCGGCACCGGTTTATTACGACACATTGCACTACCATAAATCGTGGACAATGCTGTTCCTGCGTTTCTTGTTCGATCGTGAGATATCCCTGTTTAACCGCATACTGCGCAAAGAACGTGGTAAAGTAGCGCTGACAGACGTATCGAAACCAGATCTTGAGATGACCCGCGTGGCTAGCTAAATGCAACCCAACAACCCGCTGCACGGCAAAACTCTCGAAACCATTTTAAATGAACTGGTTTTAAAATTAGGTTGGGCCGAAATGGGTTACCGTATCCGTATCAACTGCTTTATCAAAGACCCGAGCATTAAATCGAGCCTTGCCTTTCTGCGTAAAAACGAGTGGGCAAGGAAGAAGGTAGAGGAGTTGTATTTGGAAACGATTATTTCTTGATAGCGGATACAATTTCTTATTGCGAGATGAGTAGCAGACCTCGCACTCACTTCATTAACGACAGTGTAGTCAACGCTTACATTAATGAATAAGAATTTGTCACTTTTTCCTTAGATGAAAAAGTAACCAAAAAATCAAGGCAAAAAAACGCTTCAGCCCGCTCTGTCGTTTCTTAACGCTTTTAGGTCATGGCCCGAAAAAAGCTAAAACGACTCCCGATAGATATCGGGATACCGCAACGCCGGCCCGCCTTTTCTGCCGCGGCCACCACTATTTTTATCTGCAAGGTCCAAACGTCAGCGCGCAGCTTCGGTGATAAATATTTTGCGCTACTGAGGGCATGTGTGATGAGGGCCTGCAAAATACTTTGCAGGGCAAAAGCCTGTGCGGCAAAAGAAGCCTTGCGCTGACTTGGCCTTTTTGGACACTTTTGTGGCTAAGACAAAAGTGTCGAGCCTTCGCGGCGAATGAGCGTCTAACCCAAACCCATCAACCGGCCCTCAACCTTGCCAAATACTGCCCGTACTCATCATCCATCAACACTTCCATGACAAAACCAAGTTCGACAGTAACGTCCTCTAAAGTTTTTTCATCGATGTACAGCCAACTAAACCATTCGCCTTTTTGGCCGGCGTATTCATATTGATAAGCTATTTCACCATAATATTTGTCGGCAGGCAATTCACCATCTTCATATAGATAGGAAACATCAGACGAGTCGAACAGGATACTGCCGCCCGGTGCTAGCAATGTTTTCAAATGATTGAGCAAACGTTTCAATCCATCCATCGTACCTGCAAGGCCGATGCCGTTCATGAGCAATAATAAGGTATCGAATCGGCCTTGGTTGTAAGTAAAGATATCCGCGATGAATGCTTTTCCAACACCGCGTTGTTTCATCACCTCGACGGCCAGCGGCGATATATCAATAGCGGTAACGTCTTTACCTTCATGCTGCAAAAACAAAGCGTGGCTTCCCGCGCCTGCCCCTATGTCTAAAATTTTGCCGGTACATTGCTCAAGCGCCAGCCATTCCAGGTCGGGCATATCATCTTCTTCGCGGAAATACGTATCAATCGGCATCTCTTCTTTAGGGCCATATTGGTTGTGGATCCAAAGTTTATCAGCAGTGTTACTTACTGCGTGTGCCGCAATTGCCCGTCCTAAGATGTCTTTCATGGTTTACAAAGTTAAGTCTTTGACTATAGGTTTGTCGCCCTCTCCTATGGAGAAGGTTGGGGAGAGGTCGGCAATTTATATATTTGAACATGACCAGCCCGTACATCATTTATTTACTGTTATTTGCTGCCGCCACCGTAGCCGCTCTGCTTAAAAAATTAACCATTGCCGGGGCCGCAGCCGGGCTTATTGTGGCCGCACTTATTTACGCTGCAGGCGGTGTAACGGGTGTCTTCTCATTAGCTGTCTTCTTTGTACTTGGCTCGGGTGCATCGACGATCGGGCTTAAGCGCAAGCAGATGCTTGGTTTGGCCGAAGAAAATAAAGGTCAACGCACTATGTGGCAGGTGCTGGCGAATGGCGGGGTGGCAGCGATACTATCAGCCGCATCATTAGTCATACCTGGGCTGCATTTTCCTGTAACATTGCTTATTTGCGGCAGCCTGGCCGCTGCCACGGCAGATACGCTGTCATCTGAATTGGGGAACATATATGGAAAGCGTTTTTACAATATCATCACCTTTGAAAAAGACACGCGCGGATTGGATGGTGTTGTCAGTCTGGAGGGTACACTGTCAGGGATACTAGGCGCAGCGGTTATCGCGATAATTTATTTTTCCGGAACCGACGATTTGATGTCTGCGACATTTGTCTTTCTCGCCGGGACGATCGGCACGTTGATAGATTCCATACTTGGTGCAACCTTAGAACGTCGCGGCTTGATCGGCAATAATGCGGTTAATTTTCTGAATACACTTACCGGGGCGGCAACAGCCTGGTTGCTCTGTGTTATTTTCTGATGGCCGAAATAGAGAACATATTGCCATTGAGAAAGATCATCCATATCGACATGGATGCTTTTTACGCTTCAGTAGAGCAGCGCGACAACCCGGAGTTGCGCGGAAAGCCTTTGGTGGTCGGTGGGTCGCCGGATGGGCGGGGCGTGGTAGCTGCCGCTAGTTACGAGGTGCGTAAGTTTGGTGTACACTCGGCCATGTCTGCCATGCAGGCCAGGAAATTATGCCCGCATGCGATATTCGTAAAGCCCAGGTTCGCGGTTTATAAAGAAGTATCACGTGCCATCCGCGAAATTTTTTCAAGATACACAGATCTGATCGAGCCGTTGTCGCTTGATGAGGCCTATCTCGACGTTACGCAGGATAAGCTAAATATCGGCTCGGCGATGGATATTGCTGCCGCGATAAAAAGATCCATCAAAGAAGAGTTGAACCTTACAGCTTCGGCAGGCGTGTCGGTGAACAAGTTTGTGGCGAAAATTGCATCAGACATTAATAAGCCTGACGGACTGAAATTTATCGGGCCGTCATCTGTTGAAGGCTTTATGGAAAAGCTGCCTGTCGAAAAATTTCACGGTGTAGGCAAAGTAACGGCGCAGCGAATGAAAGCCTTGAACCTGCATACAGGCGCCGACCTAAAGCAGCTTACAATGGAAGAGATGACCAGGCATTTTGGCAAGGTTGGTACCTTTTACTACAATATCGTTCGTGGGATAGATAACCGCCCTGTGCAGCCTGACCGTGAAACTAAATCTATTGGTGCGGAAGATACTTTTGAGCGGGACTTGTCATCGATGGAGGAAATGTCGCCCGAGATAGATAAACTTGTAGAAAAAGTGGTCAGCAGGTTAAGGCAATATCAGCTGAAAGGCCGCACGGTTACGCTAAAGGTGAAATACAGCGATTTTAAGCAGATAACACGTAACCGTTCCTTTACCGAACCTATTGACGATGCAGACATCATCAGAAAAGCTTCGCTCGAGTTGCTGGAGAATAATATCATTGATAAAAGGATAAGGCTGCTAGGTGTTACCGTCTCAAACTTCGACCCGCTGCCAAACGCCAAACCAGACAATGAGGCGCAATTGAAGTTGTTTTAGGATTAGTAAAGTCATGCCATCTCGATAGTGATCAGGATTGATCCGGCATCTCGAAGGACATGGATAATCTCAGCCGTAGTGGTGACAACACCACCTCGTTAACCCTGATACAATCTTACGTGGTTAGTGGTGCTAGATTGCTAAAGGGAATATAAAGTGTCGATGGTCTTTACTTACCTCCAAATATTTTAATTTAGCCGCTGATGTCTGCCATTGCCAAACAGTTTATTGAAGAGTCGGAAGTTAAGGCGTTTGATGCCGAACACCGGCGCATACTGGCTTATAACATCGGCAAGTACGATGCTACTGTTGTAAAAGGCTTGGCTAAGATCGCGAATCTCGATTACGCCAAAAAACGTGCTCATGTTACAAAATGGCGCGTAATGGAGAATTTAGAAAAATACCTCATCGAGTTCGAGTCGAACTTTCAGCGCCGGGGCGGAAAGGTGATCTGGGCCAATGATGCCGAAGAAGCCAACCGTGAGATATTGAACATCATTCAGCGGGCAGGGGCAAAAACCGTGGTGAAGTCGAAGTCGATGACCACCGAGGAACTTGACCTAAACGAATACCTGGAACATCACCAGATACAATCTTTAGAAACAGACCTTGGCGAATACATTGTGCAGTTGCTGGGACAAAAGCCCTACCATATTGTAACGCCCGCCATGCACTTGTCTAAGGAGAACGTGGCGCAGCTGTTCCACGAGCGGTTTGGCACCGCGGCAGATGCAACGCCGGACATGCTAACCATGAAAGCGCGTGAGCTGCTGCGCGAAAAATACGTGCAGGCAGATGTAGGCATTACCGGCGCTAACTTTTTGATTGCCGATACCGGCAGCATCGCGCTTACAGAGAACGAAGGAAATGCCCGTTTAACAGTGTCATTCCCTAAGATACATATCGCCATTGCAGGGATCGAGAAAATGATTCCCGGCATTGCGGACCTCAATAACTTCTGGCCATTACTGGCTACACACGGCACAGGGCAGAACCTGACCGTCTACAACACCATTTTGAACGGCCCGCGCCAACCTGACGAGACAGATGGCCCCGAAGAAATGTATGTGATTCTGCTTGATAACGGCCGCACAGACCTGCTGGCTCAAAAAGACCAGCGGCAGGGGTTGTACTGTATCCGCTGCGGGGCTTGTTTAAACGCGTGCCCTGTTTATAAAAATATTGGCGGACATACCTACAATACTACTTACAGCGGGCCTATAGGCTCTGTCATTACGCCGCATGAGCGCGGTATGGAAGATTTTAAGCACTTGAGCTACGCCTCAAGTTTATGCGGTGCATGTACAGAAGTTTGCCCTGTGAAGATAGACATCCACAAAATGCTGCTGCTTAACCGCCGCGACGCCGTAAAAGAAGATTTGGTAAGCAAGCCTGAGAAATGGGGATGGAACCTCTTTACCCGTGCAATGCTTAAGCGCAGCTGGGTGGACGTTTACAAAACCGGGGTAAAGAATTTTCTGTTCAACAAACTTTTCGCTAAAGCCTTTGGTAAGTATCGCGAGTTGCCTAAACTGGCTGATAAGTCTTTTAACCAGCAGTGGCGCGAACGCAGCAAAGGCGACGATTAATTTACCTGCGCCATTGACGCAAACGCCTAGGTAATTTGTCTTTATCACCCTGCGGCGAATAATCTGGCTACGCTACATTTGCTTTATGATCAAGTTGTTGTTGACCTCATCGGGCGTTACTACGCCCGCGATCAAAGATGAACTCATCCGGCTATTAGGTAAACCTATCAAAGAAAGCAGTGCCTTGTTTATCCCAACGGGGGTTTACCCATTCGTCGGAGGGGCAAACTATGCCTGGTGGCCGATCGAAGGCGAAAAACGACCGGCCTTGGTAGGGCTTGGTTGGAAATCTATGGGTTTGCTGGAGCCAACCGCGTTGGAAAGCATTGACAAGGACGTCTGGGTACAATCGGTAGAGCAGGCAGACGCTTTATTAGTATGGGGCGGTGATCCGCTTTATCTGGCCTACTGGTTTGAGCGTTCCGGTTTGGCGGCGGTGTTAAAATCTTTAAATAAAGACCTGGTGTATGTAGGTGTAAGCGCCGGCAGCGTGGCGGTGTGCAGCACTATTGGCGAAACGTATTGGGACAAAAGGGCGGGAGCAGGTACGCCGGTAAGTTCAGAAGAAGTAACATTTCAAACCAAAAAAGGCGCCGCAACGGCAAACGTGATCATTGCCAAAGGCGTCGGTCTTACTGATTTTGCCATTATTCCGCATTATAATAACCCCGATCATACGGACGCCTGCGGAGAAAACGCCGAACTTTGGGCAGCTAAGATTCCGGCTAAGGTTTACGCGTTGAGCGAACACAGCGCGATCTCCGTTGACACGGGAAAGCTTGAGGTGGTAGGAGACGGGGACTGGAAAATATTCAACGAAGAGCGTTCCAAGTCGAAACGCTTAGTGGTAGTCTCCTAAGCCGAAAGACTTATAAGAAACCGGCATAGTGTCCGCGCTATTGAAGGAGAACGTTACCGCTGTTTGCCATTTCTCGTAATCTATGTTCTGATCTTTGCCCGGTACTAAGTAAACAGCGTGAAGTAAATAAGTTCCTTCGCGGCTCAATTTAAAGTAGATCTCGCCGCCGTCTGTTGATGACAGCACCTGCGGAAATTCTGTTTTTTCGCCTTTGATCAGCAGGTCGACCTTTACACCTTTAATAGGTTTGCCCTTAAAAAGAACTATTCCGGTAACGTCGTCGCCGTAGTTCATTTTGTAAGGGTTCTGTTTCAGAATTATCTCAAAGTCTTCTTTTAACGGCTTTTCGTATTCATTTCCTGTTTTCTTATCAACCGGAATGATCGTCTTAAGGGAAACATAGCTGCGCATATTAAAACTTTGCTGAAACTGCTTCAGTGCGCCATTTATCTCGTCAAAACCATTGTTACTCAGGTAACGCGAAAACTCGCGGTGGGCAAACTCGTCAGTATTGCTTTGGGTGGCTTCAACCACAACTATCCCGCTACCAGGATATTTATAAGTGATAACCGGGATAACATTCTCTTTAAGAAACGGAGCAAGGTCTACAGTTTTACCAGCATCGCGCATAGAAAATTTGAAGCCGCCCTTGGCAACATATTTCTGCTCGCGCGCGTTGCTGAACTTGCTGCCCGATAAAAAATGAAGTTTAAGAGTGTCCGCTTTTTTAGGATAAAAATTTTCCGGGAGCAGAAAATAGTCTGATTGTGCAAGCGCCGGCGCGGCGAAACAAAGAGTGTATAGGACAGCGAAAAGTAAGCGTTTCATTATATTCATTAAACTCTCCAAACATACAAAGATTTAAATTTTGATTAGCTTCGCTGTTGATGATTTTCGACCGGCAAAACCTTTCTCACGATCAACTGCTCAGTTTTTACAGGGCATTGGTATGGCCGCGCCTCATCGAAGAAAAAATGCTGGTGCTGCTGCGCCAGGGCCGCATCGGCAAATGGTTTTCTGGCATTGGCCAGGAAGCCATAGCTGTAGGAAGCACCCTTGCTATGCGCAATGATGAATATATCCTGCCCATGCACCGAAACCTGGGTGTTTTCACCGCAAGGGACATCCCATTATTTAGATTGATGGCGCAATGGCAAGGCAAGCCATCGGGGTTTACTAAAGGCCGCGACAGGTCATTCCACTTCGGGTCGCAAAAGTATAAGATCATCGGCATGATATCTCACCTTGGCCCGCAAATGGCTGTGGCTACTGGTATCGCCTTAGCTGATGTATTGGCAGGGCGTAAAAAGGCCACGTTAGTTTTTACGGGCGAAGGGGCTACCAGTCAGGGCGATTTCCATGAAGCGCTCAACCTGGCATCTGTATGGAAACTGCCTGTCATATTTCTGATCGAAAACAATGGATATGCCTTATCTACTACTACGAACGAGCAATACAATTGCGAGAAACTAACTGACCGTGCTAAAGGTTACGGCATGGAATCGCGACGTATTGACGGCAACAACCTTTTAGAGGTTTATCATACCATTAAAGACATAGCAGATGACATACGCGAAAACCCAAGGCCTTTTCTGGTAGAGTGTATGACCTTCAGGATGCGTGGGCATGAAGAAGCATCTGGCACCAAGTACGTACCCGAGGAGTTGATGGCAGAGTGGAAGGAAAAGGATCCCATAACCTGTTATGAAAACTTCCTGATCAAAGAAAAGGTGTTGCAAGCCCAGTGGCCGTTATTTACCCGCAACGAAATGCAGCCGCTGGTAGATAGTGAAGTTGAGAAGGCCATGCAGGAAGAGGCTTTAGTAGCAGATACCGCTAAAGAATTGGAAGACGTCTACAAACCGCATATTTACAGAAGTTCATTTAGCGGGCGAGGCATGAAAAAAATGCGTTTTATGGACGCTGTCAGCGATGCCATGCGCCTGTCTATGCACAAGTTTCCAAATCTGATTCTGATGGGACAGGACATTGCGGGTTATGGCGGCGTATTTAAATTAACGGAGGGGTTTGCCGCAACGTTCGGCACCGAGCGTGTGCGTAACACGCCTTTGTGCGAATCGGCCGTTATTGGCGCAGGGCTTGGTCTGGCTATAAATGGATTTAAATCTGTGATAGAAATGCAGTTTGCAGATTTTGTAAGCACCGGTTTTAACCAGGTGATAAACAATGTGGCTAAAACGCATTACCGCTGGGGGCAGCAGGCCGATGTAGTGATCCGCATGCCGACGGGAGCCGGTACCGGCGCAGGGCCATTCCATTCGCAAAGTAACGAAGCCTGGTTTACCAAAACCCCCGGGCTAAAAGTGGTTTATCCATCCAGCGCTGCAGACGCAAAGGGTTTGCTGATGTCTGCCATACAAGACCCAAACCCGGTAATGTATTTCGAGCACAAGTATTTATACAGGAGCCTGACAGGCGATGTGCCCGAAGGTGAGTATAAAGTAGAAATAGGGAAAGCCAAACTGGTTAATGAAGGGACGGACTTCACCATCATTACTTATGGACTTGGTGTGCATTGGGCCTGCGATTATGCCCAGCAAAACAGCGATATGACCATTGATATTATCGACTTACGGACCTTGCAACCGTGGGACAAAGCAACCTGCATTGCCAGTGTTAAGAAAACCGGCAGGGCATTAATATTACATGAAGATACATTAACCAATGGCTTTGGCGGCGAAATAGCCGCTGCGCTAAGCGAAGAATGTTTCGGTTACCTGGATGCGCCAATTATGCGCTGTGCGAGCCTTGATACGCCAGTGCCTATGGATGGAGGACTGGAAAAACAGTTTCTTGCCAACTCGCGACTGGAGGAAACGATAATTAAGTTATTGAGTTATTAACTGTATATTGGTGTATGCTAACGCTCGAGGAAATATATGAGCAAGACCCTACTCAAAGGATTATTGATGAGGGGGCAGGTTGGGGCGCTCAGGAAATGCTTAAAGCGGGGGTGCCTATCTTTTACCGCGATGAGGCTTTCCCTGAAACTATGGATGGTGACCTTTTTGTAAAGGAATATCCAAACGGCGCGAAGTTTATTGTACGTAAAATCCTTACCGAAGATTACCGTTTATTGGAGGAGAAAATCAGACTGATCAATAAGATATAAAACTGGGCGGTGGAAACTCAACCCACCACGTCATTGCGAGTAGCGAAGCGACACGGCAATCTCCATCTTGACCTCTCCCTCACCCTTCGACAGGCTCAGGGTGACAACCCGAATACTAATCTATGCTTCTAAAACCTCTACCTCTGCAACGGGGCTAAATAGGTATACCCGTTTAGTCGCAACTTCAATACACTTGTAGCGTTTGCGCAACTGCTCGACCTTGCGGAAAACGCGACCGTCTTTTAATTTGAATACGGCGTTTGCAGGCAACTTTTCTACGGTAAGCATTGACTCTTTAGGCAAGTCGTACTTGCGAAGCGACCTGTACAAATTCAGGTCAGAGCAACTGGAAGCGGCCGGGTTATTTAAATACTTCGTAATTGCTTGCTGAATGTCTGCCGGGAAAACCTGCTGATCAAAAAAAGGCTGCATCATTTTCTTGAAATTCTGTTTCCATTCTGTGCCGTGCGGTTTGGCTTTGTGCTTGTGCTCATTCCAGGTATGGAGGTGCGCAAACTCGTGCACGGTTGTCACCAGGAACGCATAGATATTAAGATCATAATTAACAGAGATTCGGTGGCCTTTGCCATCGTGCGGGGGGCGGTAATCGCCAAATTTAGTACCGCGGTTACGCGAGATTTTAAACTCGCATTTAAAATAGTCTATCCAGCGGCCTATCAGCGGGGCGGCTGCAGGTGGCATATAGCGCTCTAAAACTTTTACTTTATCCAAAAAATACCTCTAAGCAAATATAGCGAATAGCAGAGATCTTTCTTATCTCAGCAACTGATAGGTTATCAGGCTTATCGTATAAGCCAGCACTGTCATATAGGCAAATTGTGCTGCGGGCCAGCGCCAGTCTTTAGTTTCGCGATACACCACAGCTACGGTGCTGGCGCATTGCATCGCGAACGCATAAAACATCATTAATGATATAGCTACGGCAAAAGTAAACACCGGTTTACCTGTCTCGGGGTTTTTAGCAGAAGACATTTTTTGCTGTACCGATTGGATGTTGTCTGCATCACCGTCTACGCTGTAGATGGTGGCCATCGTTCCCACAAAAACCTCGCGTGCAGCGAATGAAGTTATCAATGCGATGTCTATTTTCCAGTCGAACCCTAAGGGCCGTGTGGCAGGTTCCATTACGTGCCCTAATACGCCGGCATAAGAGTTCTCCAGCTTTTCTGAGGCAATGATCTTATTCAGCTCGGCGGGTGCAATGTGTTTGGTGTATTGCGGCTGATGATATTTCTGCTCTATATTTTTAAATCTGTTACCCGGGCCGTACGAAGCTAACACCCAAAGAATGATCGCGACGGCAATAATGACCTTCCCGGCCTCCAGAACGAACGTCTTTGAGCGGTTATACATATCATGCACGACGTTGCTCCATCGCGGCATCCGGTACACAGGTAATTCCATAATAAAGTACCCGCGTTCGCGGCCTTTGATGATCAGCTTCATTACAAATGCCACTACAATGGCCGACACCAAACTGAGGACATACATGCCTGTAAGGGCCAGCCCCTGCATGTTGAATATCCACCACACGTTTCTGTTAGGCACAACAAGCGCGATCAGTAAAGTGTAAATAGGCAGCCGGGCAGAACAGGTAACCAATGGCGTAACCATAATGGTTATGATGCGGTCTTTCCAATTTTCGATGGTGCGGGTACTCATAATAGACGGCACCGCGCAGGCAAACCCGCCAATAAGCGGCACAACTGACTTGCCATTGAGGCCAACTTTGCGCATCAGCTTATCCATCATAAACGTAACCCGCGACATGTATCCGGTATCTTCCAGTATCGAAATGAAGGCAAACAGGATAGCGATCTGCGGAATGAAGACCATCACACCGCTTAAGCCGGCTACGATACCATCAGCTAAAAGATTAGTCAGCGGACCATCGGGCAAGCCATTGTGAATAACTGACTGCAGCCAGATAAACAAGTTTTCTATCTGGGTCATTGGCCATGCCGACCAGCTAAAAATAGCCTGGAACATGAACATGAGTATGAGGAAGAATATTACAAACCCAAACACGCGGTGGGTCAATATCTTGTCTATGCGGTTACTTGCGGTCTCCGCTTCGGCGGCAGGCGGTTGGGTAACCGTATCATAAAGCAGGTCGTTAATGTAATTGTACCTGGCGATGGTTTCTGCCGCTTGCGCTTTTTGCGAATGGAAGTCATTGTCGCGTTCGAGCTGTTCTATCTGCTCGTTTTCTTCTTCAGACAAGAAAGCCAGCGTTTCATGCTGATGGGCTAATTGCAAGGCCAGGTATGGATTATCTGTATTGACAACTTTCTTGATCCCTGATACCAGTTGTGGGGCAATGGCGGCGACATCAATAGTATTCTCTTGCAGGGCCAGCGAACCGGCGAATGAAACAGCAGACTTTAGATTATCGATCCCTTCTAACTTTCGGGCAGAGATGGGGACAACCTGCACACCTAATTTGCGGGCAAAAAGATCGATATCGATGGATATATTATTCTTTTTGGCCAGGTCCATCATGTTTAGCGCGACTATGACGGGTATCTTCAGATCGGCAACTTGAGTAAACAGCAGCAAGTTACGTTTCAAGTTAGAAGCGTCTAAGACAACAATAACCAGATCCGGCCGGTGCGTGTTATGGAGATCGGCAAGTACAGAAAATACGATAGATTCATCCCGGCTTTTGGGATAGAGACTATATGTACCTGGCAGGTCGACTATTTCTGCTGTGCTGCCATTTGGTAGATCACAATAGCCTGTTTTTTTATCGACAGTTACTCCCGGAAAATTTCCTATTTTTTGATTGAGGCCGGTTAGGGCGTTAAAGACTGTTGATTTACCGGTATTAGGGTTCCCTACAAGTGCAACTCTTATATCAGCTCTCAACGTATCAAATTACAGTAGGACGATAGTAGACGCTTCGCGTTTGCGCAAGCTAAGCTGGTAACCGGCAACGGTAATGGCAATAGGGTCGCCAAGGGGGGCAATTCGCTGAACCTGGATCTCTTCGCCGGGCAGGCAGCCCATTTCCATTAATTTAACAGACATTTCAAGATCGGTAAATTCTTTAACTACACCTTTCTTACCTATACCTAATTGCGAAAGCTTCATTTGTGCGTCTATAATGAGACAAATGTATCGGTAATTTAAATTAAATCCAAATAAGGAAATTGAAAAATGTCTGCCGAAGGTAAACCTTTAGATTACGCGATTTGCTGATTAGAAGTAGCTTTGCCAACGCTACTAAAATGCGGGCAATTGCAGCTTTTGTGAAATATACCGCAAGACGATAAGAATGCGGTAACCACTAGTGCTGCCGTAAATAACTTAAACTTTTTCATTGCGATAAAATTAACGTTGAAATCCAAAAAACATTGCCGAGAGATAATTTAATCGCGAAGGAAAAATTCTTGAATTTAAAAAAGCAACACCGCCGGTGTTGCTTTTTTGATGTTATGGTCGCGGCGGAGCCGGCGGCGGTGGTGGCAGGTGTACGCGGATACCACTGCTTCTGCGCACGTATCTGCGGTGGCGCACATAATGACGGCGCCGACCGATGTGAATTCTTGGTAATCCGGGCGGCGGTGGTGGCGGCGGCAACTGTAAGGTTGTCGCGGTGCTTGCAGCAGCCTCGGTAGCCGGGGCAGCTTCAGCCAAGTCAACACTGGTTGCAAGCAGTGCTGCGGCTAATAATACTTTTGCGATCTTCATAGTATTGGGTTTTAGTTACAGGATGCAAACATCAATTTACCGGTTAGGTTTTAGTATTCACTCATTTAATACTTTATGTATCACCTCTCTATACATAAAATCTGCGCTAAACTGCCCGGCTTGCAGCCAGCGTTCTTTGGTTTCATCGTCGCTTTTAAATACCGGATTAAAGTGTTTCTGTAGTTCGTGCGAATAACCTTCAAATACCTTTATGTTGTTTGGAATGTGCAGCACGTCTGCTTCTTTATGTATGGCTATCGAGCCATAAAAGCCATCGTGGTAACCGGGGTGCACCAAACTATCCCTGCTGCCATAACAGCTAACTATTGGCACGCGCGCGTTCTTTAACCATTTCACATCCATCAATCCGCCCCAAAAATTAATGATGCCGGCTACGCGGGTTTTTTCTTTAGAAAAATCTACCCCTTTGGTATCTGCCTTTAAGCCTGCTCTTGTTGCCAGTTCGTAATTTGTGGTGTAAGCGGTAAGCAAAGCCATGATACCGCCGGCGGAGTTACCTGCAAGGATGATCTTGTCCGGGTCGATCCCATATTCACTTGCATGGGCTCTGAAATAGGCCACAGCCATGCGGCAATCCTGCACAGCATCATAAGAGCTGCGTTTAAATGCCGACGAACTGGCCAGGGTAAATACGCTGCCCAGATTGTAGTTAATATCCGCGCAAACATATCCCCGTTTGGCAAAGGTTTCGCTCCAGAGCGTAGTACCCGGCGCGCCTTTAGAACCGAATATAAAACCGCCGCCGTGCATCCAGATAATTAATGGGCGTTTTGTTTCATTGTCGCCGCTGGGGGTGTAAAGGTCAAAGCGGTGCGACTTTTTATCTTTCCCTGCGTTGTCATAACTACGGTCGAAATCTACTTTAACATTTGTAAAGACAAAGTCTTTGTACCTAAGCTGTTGTGCCTGCGAAGTGGCGCAAGCTAGTATTAAGATTAATGGGAGAAGCGCTTTAATGTGCATATGTATGATGGCAAACAATAGGTACAAATTGAAATTGTAAAAGTTTGATTTGCAGCGCATCATGCGGCATAGGCATTTTTTCTAACTTTGGGCATGATGGCCCTGCGCCGTTGCTAATTATTTATGACACATTCACAGGGGCAAACCCCGGAGCAAATACAATCGCAAAAGCTAACCAAACTGCTGGCTTACCTGCAGGCCAATTCCCCTTTCTATCAAGAACTTTTTGCGAAGAATAACGTAGACATCAGTAGCATTAGGTCGGTTGCAGATCTGCAGCAAATGCCTACAACTACCAAAGAAGACCTGCAGCAGCGCAATGCCGATTTCTTTTGCGTACCGCCCGAAAGTGTTATTGAATATACCTCCACGTCCGGTACACTTGGAGGGCCGGTAACTATTGCGCTTACGAATAAAGACCTTGACCGGCTTGCGATAAACGAGTACAATTCTTTTGTAAGCGCAGAAGGAAGCAGTACTGATACCTACCAGTTAATGCTCACACTGGACAGGCAGTTTATGGCCGGCATGGCTTATTATTTAGGTTTGCGCAAGTTGGGGGCGGGCATTATCCGTCTGGGGCCGGGTGTGCCATCGTTGCAATGGGAAACTATAAAACGGCTGCAGCCTACAGCTATAGTCGCGGTACCTTCGTTTATCTTAAAGCTCATAAAATTTGCGCAGGATAACGGCATAGATATCAATGCTTCGTCTGTGAAGAAGGCTATATGTATTGGTGAAAACATTCGCAACACAGATTTTTCACTAAACATACTAGGTAAAAAGATCACAGATAACTGGGACATCGATCTGTATTCTACCTATGCCTCTACCGAGATGCAAACCGCTTTTACAGAATGCAGTGCACAACATGGCGGCCATTACCAACCTGAACTGATGATCGCTGAGATACTGGATGAGGATGAAAACGTACTTGGGCCTAATGAGCCCGGTGAGTTGACGATCACCACGCTGGGTGTAGAAGGTATGCCGTTGCTGCGTTATAAAACTGGCGACATCGCCATGTATTTTGATGAACCTTGTAGCTGCGGGCGCAGCAGCTGGCGGCTATCGCCGATATTGGGACGCAAGAAACAAATGATCAAGTTTAAAGGCACCACGCTTTACCCGCCTGCATTATTTGACATACTGAACGAGCGTGAAGAGATATTAGATTTTGTGGTAGAGGTTTATCCCAACGAAGTTGGCCTTGATGAGGTATTACTATACATTTTGCCATCTGATACCCACCAGGAAACCGACCATCAGATACGCGCCTATCTGCAAGCGAGATTGAGGGTTAGTCCGCAGATTAAATACGTTACGGCAGAAGATATCCAGCGCATGCAGTTCCCTGAAACTACCCGCAAAGCAGTGAAATTTATTGACCGTAGGTAAGTTTTTGATCCGTCAGCTGACGGACGGGTGTAACATGTTACACTATTTCCCTAAATCCTGACTTATTAGTATCTGACGCGAGTTTGTCAGCGTTGTAACAGGTTGAATATCAATAAGGCATAAACGTGTCAGTGTCACACATTTGCAGATTTTTAATGAAAAAGTGTTTCACTTTGTCACAGGCTGTGACAATGCCGGAAAAATGGCACCTCTGCTATTTAACAATGCTACAACGCCGGCACAATCACGGTGTAAGGTTCAGAATGCTCGCTTTCATTTTTCATCTTATCGAGCGCCGTAACTATATAGATGTACTTTTTTCCGCGCTGGGCGGTATTGTCTAACAGTACCCGCTCGGTGTTATATTTTATGTAGAGGATGTTGGCTGCATTGCCGGTGGTGATCTTTTCAGCAGCGTCGAAACGGTAAATTACGTAGCCAAATGTTGGTTCTTTATCTTTCGCTTCGGCTGGTTCCTGCCAGGTAAGCACAACTCCTTTCGGGCTGTTGACACCTACTAATCCAAGCGGGGCATTTGGAGCGATCGAATCGCGCCACATCATGGCCGGCGGAAGGGCAGGGTAGCGGTAATAATTCTGCCGAAGCGAATCGGCAAAGCCGCCCAGATTGCTTGTTAAAGAATTTGAACTGAAATAAACGCTTCCCTGCACGCGCGGGTTTAACCTTGTTATCTTAACCTGGTTAGGCAGTTCATTAGGGTTGTGAAACGCGTATGACCGTCCTTCTGCAATGCGGTAAGGCGCCTGGCCAATGTATAAATGCCGGCCAAAGGTATTGTTGCTCCACCACTCGGTTAACACATCAAACGCGGCACTGCGGTTACCAATCTGCCAGTAGATCTGCGGGTTCATATAATCAACCCACCCTTCTTTCATCCACTTGCGGGTATCGGCATAATTTTCAGAGTAAGCAGCGCCGCCGTGGGTATCAGAACCTTCGGGGTCTTCATTTTTGTTACGCCATATACCACGCGGGCTCACGCCCCACTTAATGTTCGGCTTATATTTGTGTATACTGTCGCCAACCATTTTAATCAGCAGGTCAACACTGTTACGGCGCCAGTCGCGTATGTCAGAAAAATCGCCGCCATATTGTGCAAAGGCCTCCGCGTCCTGCAGTTTCTGACCAGCTATTAGGTATGGGTAGAAGTAATCATCCATGTGAATGCCATCTACATCATAATTTTTTACAATGTCCAGCACTACCTGCACAATGTATTCGCGCACTTCGGGCAGCCCTGGGTTAAACAGCTTTTGCCCACCGTAAATAAAGAACCACTCGGGGTGTGTTTTAGTGATATGGTTTGGGGCGATATTAACATAATTGTTGTCAAACGTTGCCCTGTAAGGATTAACCCAGGCATGCAATTCCATACCACGTTTGTGCGATTCTGTTATGGCAAAATCCAATGGGTCATAGCCGGGGTCTTTACCTTGCCTGCCGGTGAGCCAGCGCGACCATGGCTCGCGTCCTTTTGCATAAAAAGCATCAGCCGCGGGCCTCACCTGGAACATTATAGCATTCATGTTACTTTGCTGATGAAAATCCAGGATTTTAACTAGCTGGTCTTTTTGTTTTTGTACCGGCATGCCTACAGCGCTGGGCCAGTCTATGTTAACCACGGTAGCTATCCACACGCCGCGAAACTCTCTTTTTGGATGCAGCTCGGGCTGGGTGAGTAAATTATTTTGCGCGTATAAAGTGGTGAAACTGAAGAGCAGCAGTAAGGAAAGAATAAAAAATTTGCCTTTGCACATATCGGTAGAAAATGAGCCGCAAAGATATTGAATTCTTCGGCGCGCTATTTTTTTATGTATGGCAATAATAAACCCAATTTTGTGTTTTTGTTTTATAGTGCATAGATTTATAAAATAAACGCTTAATGAATGCCTGTGTAACATCCTGATGGGTTTGCAGGCGCGGTTAAATAAATTTTGTATAATCGCAGGTGACCGCAGATCACACACGGTTTGCAATGCACCTACTAACCGATAACTAAGAACTTACCTATGGAAAATAACACTAATCAAGACTCAAACTCCAGAAAGAATTCTAATATCATATATTTCCTTATCGTTGTGGTTATTGCCCTTTTAGGTACAGACGTTTACCTGTATACCCAAAAGCGAGGAAGTGATGAAAAAATAGTTTACCAGAACGACGAAAAGACCCGCTTACAGGCCGAACTGGATAGCTTGGAGGCACAGATACAACAGGTAAACACCAGTAAAACCAAAATGAGCGCCGCCATGGCCAGCCGCACAGATTCATTGCAAAGCAAGATCAACATGCTGCGTGTCGAGCTTAAAAAAGGCAAACTAACTGCTGCTGAATTGTCTAAGGCCCAGGAAGATATAAAACAATTACGTTATTTTGTAACCAAATACACTGCCGATCTTGAGGAGCTTAAAAAGCAAAATGCTACGTTGACCACAGAGCGTGATACGTTGAAGACTAACCTGGCAACAGTAAATACCAAGGCCACTAACCTTGAAGCACAAAATAAAGACCTGGCAACAAAAGTGCAGGTAGGCTCAGCGCTTAAGACTTCAAGCTTATTGCTGGTGCCTTACAAGGTAAAGGATAATGGTAAAGAGTCTGTAAATGACAAAGCTAAAAACGCCAAGAAATTCAAGATAAACTTCAGCGTAGCCAACAATAGTATAGCCGCAGTTGGCATGCATGATATTTATGTGAGGGTGATAGACCCTGCAGGAAACCTGGTGGCTGCGCCTGACGCGGCTACCTTTAACGCTGACGGGCAGGACTTGCAGTACACCTACAAGACATCTATCGACTTTAAAAATGACGATACGCCTTATGTGGTAGATTGGGTTAACCCGCAGCCTTTTGTAAAAGGCGAATATACAGTGGTACTTTATTCAGACGGGTTTACCATGGGTAAGACTACATTCACTTTGCGATAGTCAATAAAATATACTTAAAAGCCTGCTTGCTGACGCAAGCGGGCTTTTTTTATGCGGTAACCATTCTTGAAATGTCAATTATAAGCCAGATGATGATCAGGAGGAATATCAAATGTCCTATGGCGTAGTACATACGAAATTTACTGTCGATCTCTTTATTGGTAAAGCCCTTGTAAACACAGTAAAAGCCATAAATGGTTGAAATTATCAGGCTGAAGAAAGGTATACAAATTATAAGCGAAGCGATGAAAGCCACACTTTGCAGTGTGCTATAAATGGCACCAATGAAAACTAATGCCATAAAAAATATGCAGGAGAATCTAAACGCCTTTTTAGATTTGATGAGATAAGGCTGCATCTCAGGAAACCGGTGACGCGTTATCTACCGGGGCTTCCGGCAATTGCAGGTAGAATGCAGTACCCACGCCAATGGTGGTATCAAACCAAACGCGGCCACCGGCATTCTCTATCGAGTTTTTCACAAAGGCAAGACCCAAGCCTGTACCCGAGCTTTTAGTGGTGAAATTAGGTTCGAATATTTTTACGCGCACATTTTCGGGGATACCATTACCGTTGTCTTTTATGGTGATGATAATGTTGCCGGCAATTACTTCATAGTTAATATCTATCACACCAGCATGGTCTGGCGGCATTGCTTCAATGGCGTTTTTAAGCAGGTTGTTGAAACAGCGCAGTAACTGGTCGCGGTCGGCCATTACAAAGAAACCGGGGTGGCTTATCTTGTAATTGATAACCAGGTTGTCCATGTGTTTAAATATGATAACCGCCTGGTTGAGCAGCTCGATCAGGTCTAAACGTTCCAGACGGGTATCGGGCATCTTTGCAAATGCAGAGAACTCAGACGCGATGTTCGACAGGCTTTCTATCTGCTCTACAAATGATTTGCTAAAACGCTCGAACTTGGTATCAAATTTAGGGTCTTTATCCCGCCACGATTTATCCAACAGTTGCAGTCCAAGTTTTAATGGCGTAAGCGGATTTTTAATTTCATGTGCCACCTGCTTGGCCATTTCACGCCACGCGCTTTCCCTTTCAGACTGCGCCAGTTTATTTGCGCTGGCCTCAAGCGCGGATATCATGCTGTTATATTCCTGCACCAGCGCACCTATTTCATCGTCGCGGCGCCAAACAATCGGTTCGTTCTTGCGGCCATAAATGATCTTAGTCAATTTTTGTTGAATGAAACTTAGCGGAGCGGTTATCTGGCGCGCAATTAAGATGGCCAGTATGCCAATGGCAATAAACATCAGCGCGTAAATGTTGATCATCGCGTTTAGCAAGGCGCCTACGCGTTGCTTATAGTCGGCTTCATTAGAAAAGAATGGCAATTGCAGGTAAGCGATAGTTTCATTCTTATTATTACGGATAGGGGCATAACCGGCTTTGTATTTCAATTCGCCTATCTGTTCCTGGTTAATGAATTCCGATTTCTGCAGCTTGTTCAGGAAAATGAACGCGCGCCCGTTCATAGTGGGCATAATGAGGCCGGCACTATACAGTTTGGGCTGTGTAGTAAAAAGCAAGTTTCCGTCCCGGTTAAAGAGGGTTAGATCTGTAGCGTACGAGTCGGCAAAAGTATTGAAGCTAACCTGGGTCTCTTGTCTTAAAGGGTCGGCCTCGTTATCGATATGCGTTTCAAAAGCCGACGATATATGGCCTATGCGCTCGCTAATGTTGTGGTCTTGCTGTTCTTTATACTGCGCCGTTAAAGACAGGTAGGTAATAATGCCCACAAGCAAAAGGGTCATCACAACAGCTACGATCATAGAAAACTGGATCCGTGTTCTATACAATATGTGGCCCAGGTTTACAGATGGCTGCCACACAATATCGCTGCCAACCAAATGAACCAGTTTGATATGCACCCAAAGCCACCGGCTTAAGATCACCAGCCCGTTAAAGAGCAATAAGAGCAGAAAAAAGAACGTAAGCGACGTGATGCCATATACAATTGGTAGTTCCTGCTTGCTAATCACAATGAGTTTCCGCGCGCTTGGTTTGTACACCAGGTGATTGTAATACGTAAGCGGATTAAACAGATCGCTTTTTGAGAGGGCCGAGTTCTTAAATAAAAACTGATGCGGTTTGCCGTTAAACTCTTTATTCACCAGGCTATAGATGTAATTACCGCTTTGGCTAACCAAACGGTCGTCACTGTAGTAGGCATAAGAGTAACCGCTGTAATCATTCTTTAAATTCAGCTGACCGTCAACGAGCAACTCGGGGAAGGCGTTGGCAAATTGCAGCGGCTTTGAGCGAAGGGCAACCACAAAGGTGCCCAGGTTTTCGCCATTACGAGTGATGGGCAACAATGCAAAATAACTTTGAAAGCCAAATGAATCGTTTTCGCGGTAAAAGAATGACGATACTTTAAATGAGCTGTATAGCACAAGGTCTTTAAAATTGTCGAGCACGTAGCTCTTGTCGCCGTTAATGGCTTTGCCCTGCTTGTCAAACTCATAGATCTTTATGTCATACTTTGAGAGATACCCGTCAAAGTAATTCTTTTTAAAGTGCATCCGCAGGTAATCTGTGTTGCGGCTGCTATCGCTGAAATATTTGATGAGGTAAGGGTCAGCAATAATTTCGTGCTCTATTTTTTTGAAGATGTAATCGGCATTGGCATCATCGCCTGCCTGCAGTTTTTTAGCTAATATCTTGCGGTAATTGTGCTCCCGCTGTGTTTGGAAATCGCTTAATTGCCCCGAAGCGATGAACGCACCAAGAACAATAAGGCTGATAAATGATGCCGAATTAAAGCCACCGCCGTAATGCCAGACTGATCGCGCGCGCATGGCGATTATAAGCCCCGCTAGCACATACAGCAAAGTAAGCCTTCCGTGCAGGCTTGCAGCAACAGTGAAAGCTGTGACGGCTAAAACCAATATGATTATCTTTTGCAATACAGGTTTATCAACCCGCATGCAAATCACCAACCCGACTTCACCCAAGAAATAAAATGTGAGGAAGCCAATGCATACCATTAGCAAACCGGTAAACCCAAACGCGGAAAGATTGAGTACGTTGTTTACATCAAAATTGATATTTGACTGCAGCACCAGGTCTTGAAACAGTTGCGTGTAAATAGCAGCTAGCCCAAAAAACAAAACAGCGCACAACGCTACGATTAGGATAGATTTGCTGCGCAGGTTTTGCGTTAGCCGGTAACGATAGCTGTAAATATGGCCGCAAAGCCAGCAGAATAATAGCAAGTTGATACAGAAATCGCCAAGCGAAGGAAACAAAAGCCCGCCAAAATAATCAGAGCGGTTAAATATGCTGAACTGCATTACATAGCCCGGCAGGTTAAAATACAGGTTAATGAAGCGCAACACCACAATAAACGCTGCAAGCAGCGTTATCGACACTGCAATATTATACTTACCTGCAACGTACCGGCAAAATAAATTTGCAAGCGTGCATAACACCACAAAATTTACCAGCCATAAAATAGAAATGAACAGGTAAAAAGATTGGTTAACCTGCTGCGGAATAAGTTTTACAGAGAACAGGTATTTATGGTCTATGCTGTGGACATTGTAAACGGCCTTATCTGTAAAGTCGGCCAATTCCAGGTTGCTTTCATAGCCAAGGCTCTGGTCAAATTTAGAGCCTAGATAACGGTTGTGTATCTGATAACCCGACTTTACAGGGATGAAAAAAGTAACGCTGAAGTTGCCCTCTGTTTTTCTAATGGCCTCAAAATAACCGTTTGGCCGTTTAATGAAAGAGCGCCCTTCCTTTACCGGAAAAGCAGTTGATGGCAAAATTTTGACGCCACTCCAGAATACCAGTTTGCCATTAAGCTGCGTATTTACCCAAATGCGCTCTTTTGTAGTGAGGTTGTCAATAGTTTCAATAGCATCGTTTTCGTTGCTATTGAGCGTTTTTAACTTTTCGTACTTCTCTTTGCTGATTAATATGTCGTCAACAATGGCTTCTTTGGCGTTTAATGCCTTTTCTACCGATTGTGCTGTTTGCGTGAGGTTGCTTTTAGGTGTGTAGGCTTTTTGTACAACAATTGCTGTTATTAAAAGACTGGCAGACACAATGGCCAGCATTAACCTTATTTTGGCCGCGGCTGTCAACGAAATGGGGGGTAGTATTGCTGTAAATTTACTATAAAAAACAAAAAGCCGCTCAAGGCGGCTTTTATTTTATGCTGTTGTTATGGATGCGCTGCTAGTTGGTACTGCCCTGTCGACCTTTTTGACAAGGCCTTGCAGCACCGCTCCCGGGCCAACTTCTGTAAACGAAGTAGCTCCGTCTTCGAGCATATGTTTAACGGTTTGCGTCCATCTTACAGCGCCGGTTAGCTGCGCTATGAGGTTATGTTTTATTTGCTGCGGATCTGTGTATGGTTTGGCATCTATGTTCTGATAAACCGGGCAAACAGGGGCTACAATGTTTGTGGCAACGATTGCAGCCTCTAATTCAACCCGTGCAGATTCCATTAATGGTGAGTGGAATGCGCCGCCAACGTTTAGTTTCAGCGCGCGTTTGGCACCTGCTTCTAACAGTAATTCGCAGGCCTTATCAACACCGGATATAGTGCCCGATATAACCAACTGACCCGGGCAATTGTAATTAGCCGGTACAACAATATCGCTCACGCGGTGGCAAATATCTTCAACTTTAAAATCTTCGAGACCAAGTACCGCTGCCATAGTTGAAGGCTGTATGGCACACGCTTTTTGCATAGCGTTGGCACGGGCCGCAACCAGTTTCAGACCGTCCTCAAAAGATAATGCCCCGGCAGATACTAAGGCAGAAAACTCGCCGAGTGAGTGGCCGGCCACCATCTCGGGCTTATAATCATCACCCAAAACCTTAGCTAATATCACCGAGTGCAGGAATATTGCAGGCTGCGTAACATCTGTTTGCTTCAGCTCGTCATCTGTGCCGCTAAACATGATATCTGTAATGCGGAAACCTAAAATTTCATTGGCCTGCTCAAAAAGCTGGCGTGCCTGTTCAGACTGGTCGTAAAGGTCTTTGCCCATGCCCACAAACTGGGCACCCTGGCCGGGGAAGATGTATGCTTTCACGGGTTATTGGTTATGCTTCCTGCAGGCTTAATATGGCTTGGTCAAGGAAGTTTGGTATCAGTGTATTTTGAGTATGTAATATCTTATCGGGGTCTTCAAGGCGGGCGATCATCTCGTTGTATTTGGCTTCGCCATGCTCGTCAATTACCTCTTTTTTCTTTACTTCGGTTACAAGGTAAGCCATCATACCCACAGGGTCGGCCTCGGGGTGAAATTGCGTACCGACAAAGTATTCGTTAAAGCGTATGGCCATCAATGCGCGGGGGAGATCAACGTACGGCCTTTCTTTTTCTATAGCTAATACTTTTGCGCCAATCTTTTCAAACTGTGCTTCATTGGGGTGGACAACTTGCCAGCTGCGCGAATCCACCGCGTAAAACGGATCTGCCAGACCTTCAAATACCGGGTCGGTAGCGCCGCCATCTACAAAGTGTACGGGTAATATGCCGAAAGACGGTGAGCGGCGTAAAGAAATCTCACCTAAATTATATCTGCGACACATCAACTGGAACGAGTGGCATATAAAAAGCATGTGCTTTTTAGACCCATTCTCTCCGGCGTTGTACTCCTCGAGGGCATCTATTAGCTTGAAATAATTTTTGTCCCACTCCTCGTTTTCACTTAGCGGGTTGCCGGGACCGCCGCTCGAAATGTACAGATCAAATGATAGGTCGGGCAATTGATTATCCTGACGGGTGTTGAACACCTGCCATGTAATATTTGTATTGTTTTTGGTTTTGTATCGGTTAAGTATCTCATTAAACCCACGCATGCCCTGGTTGGCAACACCGTTGTAGAGGTCTAAAATAGCTACTTTAATTTGCGGCTTATCACTCATCTTCTAATCAACACCTTTTAAAGTTTGCGAAGTTATGTAATCTACCACGTCTATAAAACTATTATTCTGATTATAGACGGCCAACTGCCTGTCTGCGCCGGTGCCGGTTTCCAGAATTTTTAGAATATAGTTCAAATCCTGGCGACAGCCCAACTCGTCTACCACATCATCAACAAACTCCAGTAATTCCAGTATCAAGGCACGTGTATTAACCTCGGCTTGCTTGCCAAAATCTATCATTTTGCCATCTATACCATAGCGTGCAGCGCGCCACTTGTTTTCATTGATCAACGCGCGGCTATAGGTAATAAATTTCATGTTTTGCTGTCTTAGCTTGTATAACTTGGCACACAACGCCTGGAAGATTGCTGTAAATGCGATGGTTTCGTCAACCAGCATGGGGCAGTCGCAGATCCTGAACTCTATAGTTTCGTAGAACGGGTGAACGCGGATGTCCCACCAAATCTTTTTAGCGTTATCAATACAATTGGTTTTAACCAGCAGCTTGATGTAATTATCGTACTCTTCTATACTGCTAAAATAATCTGGTATACCGGTACGCGGAAACTTATCAAACACTTTGGTGCGGAATGATTTATAACCCGTGTTACGCGCTTCCCAAAACGGCGAATTGGTAGACAGTGCAAACACATGCGGTAAAAAATAGCGCACCTGATTGGCGATGTGTATTGCCATTTCGCGCGATTGGATACCCACATGCACATGCAAGCCAAAGATGAGGTTAGAGCGGGCAGCTTCCTGCAATTCGTCTACGATCTCATTATAGCGCGGGTGCTCTGTGATCAATTGGTGCTGCCAGTGAGAGAATGGGTGCGTTCCCGCCGCGCCAATACGCAGGCCAAGGTCGCCGGCCAATTGCGCCACTGTTAACCGCAGTTTGGTTACTTCTTTACGCGCTTCTTCTGTATTACGGCAAATATGCGTACCAACTTCAACCACCGCCTGGTGCATTTCTGCCTTTACCTGGTCATGGTGGATCTTTTGGGCACCATCTACAATTTTTTGTTCATGCGATATCAGTTCCCGGCTAACCGGGTCTACCACCATAAACTCTTCTTCTACACCTACTGTGAATTCGTTCATAACTGCCTCTTCTTCTAAAGTACGTCATCCTGAACTTGTTTCAGGATCTCTCGTGATTGGCTTTTGGGATGCCGAGCTATCCCGGTGTTAAACGGGACGGCATAACGCTCCGGATTTATTTCTTTTTTGGCGCTGCTGCCTTTTTCGGCTTTGCGGAACCTTCTATCTCGCCATCAGGGCCGGGGCCGGGCTTCTTTGCAATTTTACCTTCGCTTACGTCGGCCGCTTTAACGGGAGCAGGCTTGCCTAAAAGCGGCGTTTTATTTACCGAACTTTTTAGGTACTCGCCCCATGTAAGATTATCAACACCAAACTTTTGCTTTTTAGCCCGCTCAATGGCGTAGCTCGCCGCTGTTTCTACAACCCATTCAAAGTTCTCCTGACCTACGCTGTTCACGTCGGCATCAGGGGCAGGGTTACAAAAATCTATCGCGATAGGCACGCCATCGCGTACGGCAAACTCAACTGTATTAAAATCATAACCTAAATACTGGTTCAGTTTAAGCACATAATCTTTAACCGTGTCTAACAATTTCTTGGCTGCAGGTGCTTTGCCGTGCTCGTAACGCAAATGGTGTGGGTTACGCGGCTCGTATTGCATAATGCGCACATGCTTGCCACCAATGCAATAGCAGCGGAAATAGTCGTCAAAAATGATCTCTTCCTGCAATAGCATTACCAGTTCTTTGGTGCCTTCAAACTTGGCCCATAAGTCTTCCGCGCTGCTGATCTTATACACATCGCGCCAGCCGCCACCGTCAAAAGGTTTCATATATGCCGGGAAGCCAACGTAATTGAAAATGCCATCCCAATCGAGCGGGTAAGCCAGGTTGCGGAAAGAGCGGTCAGTTGTTCCGGCCGGGTGGTCGCGCGATGGCAGCAATACTGTTTTAGGTACCGGGATGCCCAGCTTTACCGCTAACGCGTTGTTAAAGAATTTTTCATCGGCGCTCCACCAAAACGGGTTATTGATCACAGCGGTTCCGCTAATGGCCGCGTTTTTTAGCGACGCACGATAAAAAGGCACATCCTGCGAAATCCGGTCGACAATTACTGCGTAGTCAAGCTGTTCGCCTTGAATGATCTTTTCGATCTTTACAAATTCGGCTTGAATGTCTTTCTCGCCTTTTTGGTTGATCCTGTCTACAAACGCCTGAGGAAATGTGTTTTCCTGCCCGAATAAAATTCCTATCTTTTTCATATTTCAGTTATCAGTTTTTCCGGACCCCTCCTAACCTCCCCGAAGGGAGGAATGATGTCGGAGATCATTATTCTTTATATTATATCACGATGGTTGTTGAGTTTTCTATCCTTCGCCGTTTACCGTTTGCCGTTTACCATTTCGCCGTTTACCGTTTACTGTTTCGCCGTTTACCGTTCCTCCGTTCACCTTAAAGTAGACAAATAATGCGGGAACATTTCTTTCCAGATCGGCCAGTCGTGCGGGGCATCGGGCCTTACATCCAACCAGTGATTTATGTTTTTATGCTGTAAAACGTTCGACAGGTTAAAATTGGCGTCTTTGCAAATGTCCCAGTCAGACGTTCCCAATATAATATTCATCTGCCATAGTTCGTGCTTGTCGCTGCCGGGCAAAAAGTCTATCGGGTTGTTATAAAAAACATCGTCATTGTAAAAATCGCCAACAAAAGAACGGATATCAAACGCGCCGCTCATGCTAAACATATTACCCACTTTTTCCGGGTGTTTAAACGCAAAATTTGCGGCATGGTATCCGCCAAAACTGCATCCTGCCGTAGCTATCTTGCCCACTCCGCACTCGTGCATAATGCCGGGAACCAGCTCTTCGTTCAGCATTTTATCATACCAGGCATAACGGCGTGCGCGCTCTGATGGGTGCACGGCTTTATCATACCAGGTAAGGCCGTCCATGGTATCGGGGCAATAGATCTTCACCAAACCTTCGTCAATAAACCAGCGCACAGCATCAATGAGGCCCATATCTTTGTTCTGGTAATAGCGGCCCATAGTAGTTGGAAACAGCAGCACAGGGTAGCCCCTGTCGCCAAAAACCAGCATTTCTATATCGGTATTTAAGTTATGCGAATACCATCGTCTAAAGTCTTCTCTCAAAGCAGCAGCGTTTATTTATTAGTAATGGTAAGTTAGGTGGTATTGTTTTATTAAACAAACATAAACCGCTACACATAAGCAATTTATAAGATTTAAAATCACAATCCACATTTTGTGGTTGATAAAAAACACCGCAGGTTGCGGCATATTAATCTATTTTTGCAGCCTGTTTATTTTTTAGTGTTATAGATGTACGTATTACAAGGGGCCGAAATGACCGTCACCGAAACCAGCCTGATCATAGATTCTGAATACCTGAAACGCAAGGTGCAGGTAAAACTTTTTTTGCCCGAAGATGCTGATACCCCGCTTGTAAACCTGCTACTGCTGAACGACGGGCAGGAGACAGATACCCTTGATCTGAGATCGATATTAGAACACGTGCAAAACAGCGGGCGCATACAGCCCGTTGCCGTGGCCGCCATTTGCGCCGGTAAAGACCGCGTGCAGGAGTATGGTGTTGCAGGCATCCCCGATTTTAAGGGCCGCGGCAGCCGTGCGGCAGATTATACCCGTTTTGTAATTGACGAGCTGATGCCGCAGTTAAAATTGGCAACAGTGGTGCTGCAGTTTAAGCATACCGCCGTTTGCGGATTTTCTTTAGGAGCGCTGTCCGCTCTGGATATTGCCTGGAACAACGCCGATGTTTTTGATATTGTCGGGGTGTTTTCTGGCTCTCTTTGGTGGCGATCAAAGGGTTTGGGCGAAGGTTATACCAATGACCATCGTATAATGCACAAGGTGGTCCGCCAAGGCAAAGACAAACCCGCGCTGAGATTTTTTTTACAAGCCGGCACCCAAGATGAAACCGCCGACCGCAACCGAAACGGAATTATCGATTCAATTGACGATACTATCGACCTGATATTTGAACTGGAAAATAAAGGCTATGTACGGCCACGCGATATGACCTACCTTGAGGTTGTTGGCGGCCGGCACGATATGGCAACCTGGGCTGCAGCATTACCAAAGTTTCTGTGCTGGGCGTTTGGGGGATAATGCCATTTACAGCTATATAAAAATGGCAGCCTTGAATGCAAAGCCACCGCTATCCTGTTCGCCAAGTTTTTAAAAACCCCGGGGGAGCTCAAGCCCCTCTCCTTTGGAGAGGGGTTGGGGGAGAGGTTAACCCAAATACGCCATATCCTCATCGCTGATCTCAATGTCAGCAGCTTTAATGTTTTCTTCGAGATGAGCTACAGAAGTTGTACCCGGTATTGGCAGCATTACCGGCGACTTATGCAACAACCAGGCAATATTCATCTGTGCCGGGCTTACGTTGTACTTTTTAGCCATTTCTTCGATCTTATCCTCGCCCTTATTCAAAGAAGTGTGCAGCGAGAAGTATGGAATCAGCGGAATACCGTTCTGCTCCAGTATGTCTAAAATTTCTTCGCCGCCGGCGCCGCCCATATGCCCGGCAAGCGTAGTGCGCTGGTGGTAGCCATACAGGTTTTGTACGCTGGCGATGTTGCCCATGCCCATGCCTTTTTCTAATTGTGTACGGCTTACGTTGCTAAGGCCAACATGTATGATCTTGCCTTCTTTCTGCATATCGAACATAGCCCCAACCGACTCATCAAAATGCGCTTCATGCGCGGGCATAAAGCGGTAATGGACCAAAGTGATCTGGTCTTGCTTTAGTTCTTTTAAGTTGTTATCGATGCTTTTGCGCAGCTCGTCGGGTTTGCTATATGGGTTCCAGCTTTTGTCGCTGCCGCGGATGGCGCCAACTTTTGTGCCTATCACCAGGTCGTTTTTGTATGGATGCAAAGCTTCAGCGATCAAACGGTTGGTAACACCCGGACCGTAAAAGTCTGCAGTGTCTATGTAATTTATTCCTGCATCTATAGCACGTTTAAGCACGCGCAATGCTTCATCCCGGTTTTTTGGTTCGCCGTAAAAGCCTTCGCCGGTAAGGCGCATGGTGCCGTATCCTAAGCGGTTTAATGTATAGGGATTAGCGGTGTTAGCACCGATCTGGATAGTTTTCGGATTTGACATTATTATAGTAATTAAATTGTGCATTGCTAACGTTACCGATTTGGCTTTGTTTGCGCGCTAAAATCAAATTTGACTAAAGTCCTTCTCCAAAGGAGAAGGGTTGGGATGAGGCCTTAAAACATCTTTCGATAGATCACAAAGTCTGATTTCGTTGCCACTTTATTATAAAGCTGCATTGCGGTGTGGTTGGTTTCCTGCGTAGTCCAATACACCCGTGGGCAGCCTGCTTTTTTCGCGATTTCATAAACCGCATTAATTAGCGCGCGGCCGACGCCTTTTCCGCGGACTTCGGGCAGTGTGAACAGGTCCTGCAAATAGCAGTTGGGATTTATGGCACTGGTGCTGCGGTGGAACAGATAGTGCGTCATGCCCAAGAGTTAGCCATCATGCTCGGCCACCAGCGCGTGCACTGGTTCGTAAGCATCAAAGAAGCGCGCCCAGGTTGTTTCTGTAACTTTTGCGTCGAGTGCGTTAGCGTCAACGCGATGGTAAAAAGTGTTATAGCCTTCCCAAAGGGGCAGCCATTGGTCATAGTCTCTTTTCTCGATCGGGCGGACTTGAATTTGCATAAATCAAAACTATTAAAACTTCTTATTTTCCGTCAAGTGTATACGCCGTTTATCTTTCAGAGTAGGTTAGGAGTGGTTAAACTATTTATCTATCTTAGTCAGCATGAAGCGTTTATCAGCCCTACTTTTAGCAAATTTCTTATGTGTGCAGCTATTTGCGCAGCAAACCCAAAAGCCAATGATCTATGGCAGCAGCTGGATGGCTATTACCGGCAAACCAATGGCAGCAACGGCAGGGGCAATGATATTTCAGCAGGGTGGTAACGCTGTTGACGCCGCTTGTGCCATGCTGGCCGCGACCTGCACCATGTGGGATACCCTTAGCTGGGGCGGCGAAACGCAGGCACTCATCTACAACCCAAAAACCGGGAAAGTGATCGCCATAAATGCAATGGGTGTAGCGCCTACCGGCGCGACGGTAGAATTTTTTAAAAGCAAGGGATACAACTTCCCTCCCGAATACGGCCCGCTTGCGGCAACCACGCCGGGCACACCCGGCGGATTAATTTACATGCTGATGAATTACGGCAGCATGAGTTTAAAGCAGGTGCTGGCACCTGCTATGCACATGGCGGCAGGCTACGCGATAGAGGCGCAGAGTGCAAACACCATGGCCCGCGACCACGATATGCTGGCTACATGGCCATACAGTAAAAAAGTGTTCTTTACCCATCCGGGGGAAAAACGGGAGACACCCGAACCGGGCGAAATATTTGTGCAGAAAGACTTGCTAAATACCTTAACCAAAATGGTTGATGCCGAGACCGCGGCACTTAAAAAGGGCAAAAGCCGTAAAGAAGCGTTGATGGCAGCTTATGATCGCTTTTATAAAGGTGACATCGCCGAAGAGTTTGTTCGCGGTTCTAAGGAACAAGGCGGATTAATTACCATGCAGGACCTGGCTAAGTGGAAGCCGATAGAAGAACAGCCATTGAGCATTAACTATAAAGGCATTGAGGTTTATAAACTGCAGCAGTGGACGCAAGGCCCTGTGATGCTGCAAGCGCTAAATATTTTGGAGAATTTCGATTTGAAGGGGATGGGCTACAACAGTTCGAAGTATATCCATACCCTGTATCAGGCCATGAACCTAAGCTTTGCCGACCGCGACTTTTATTACGGCGACCCCTACGCCAACACAGGCCAGCCAATGAAAGGCCTGTTAAGTAAGGAGTATGCAAAACAACGCGCGGCGTTAATACAATATGACAAGAACGATGCAAAGATCGGCCCTGGTAACCCTTACACCTTCGAAGGAAGAATCAATCCATACATCAGGCTGCTTAAAGAACGTGGCTTTGAGATGGATACCACTAAAAGAAACTTCGCGCCAAAGCACGACCTCGGCATGAACTCGCCTAAAGACGCAGACTACCAGGACAGGCTTTGGCGGGGTACTACCTCTATAGAAGCAGCTGACAAAGACGGCTGGGTAGTGTCAGTAACGCCAAGCGGCGGCTGGCTGCCGGCATGCATTGCAGGCAATACAGGTATCGGCATGAGTCAACGAATGCAAAGCTTTGTGCTGGATGCTGCATTAAATCCATTTAATGTAGTTGCTCCCGGCAAGCGCCCGCGGGTAACGTTGTCGCCGTCAATGTTCTTAAAGGATGGCAAGCCATTTTTGAGCGCCGCCGTTCAGGGTGGGGATACGCAGGATCAAAACTTGATTCAGTTCTTTTTAAATGTAGCCGAATTTGGCATGAACGTGCAGCGCGCAACTGAGGCGCCTAACTTTAACACTAACCAGTTGTGGCTGTCGCTCGGCGGAAGCAAAATTTCCGACCGTGAGCCCAAACCCGGTCAGATATTATTGAACAGCAACACGCCACAAAACGTACGCGAAGAGTTAAAGAAATTGGGCTACACCCTAAGCTTTACAGAACGCACCAGCGGGCCTATCAACGCGGTATACTTCGACACCAAACACGGTACACTTTGGGGCGGCAGCAGTAATCACGGCGAGGATTATGGGATTGGTTGGTAGCTACTGTTAAATTTTGGATTGATCTAACTACTTATCCGTCAATATATTTCAAAATAATTTTTGAATAAATAATATAAAGTCTACATTGTGTCGGTTTAACACAAAGAACCAATTAAAACCAATTTTTAGACTTTATGAAATTTTCGAAACTTGTGTTTCTGGCATTGCTACTGCCCGTAGCGGCAAGTGCGCAGAAAAAAGGTGCGGCAAAAACGCCAATGCTGGGCAAAAGCCCGGTTAAAGATGTTGTTGCCGCCATGACCATTGAAGAAAAAGTAAAATTGCTGGTAGGTATGGGCTTCAACATCGAAGGCATCCCTGCCGGTATGCTGCCACCCGTTGCACCCGAAGATAAAATACCAGAGAAGGTTGCCGGTGCAGCCGGGCGCCTGCATGCCATTCCGCGTTTAGGCATCCCAACCATTACCGTTGCCGATGGCCCTGCCGGCGTGCGTATTAATCCAATCCGCCATAAAGACAGTACTAAAACATATTACGCTACCGCGTTCCCTGTTGGTACACTGCTGGCATCTTCGTGGGATACCGCGCTGGTGCGCCGCGTAGGTATGGCCTTCGGTCACGAGGTTAAAGAGTACGGGGTAGATGTATTGCTGGGCCCTGGGATGAACATTCAGCGTAACCCGCTTGGCGGCCGTAACTTCGAGTATTTTTCTGAAGACCCTATCATCAGCGGCAACATGGCCGCGGCGATAGTAAAAGGTATACAGTCAAACGGTGTGGGTACCTCTATCAAACACTTTGTAGCCAACAATGCCGAATACAACCGTACCGCGCTTAACACTTTTGTAAGTGAGCGCGCCATGCGCGAAATTTATTTGAAGGGTTTCGAGATCGCCGTTAAGAAGGCTCAGCCTTGGACGGTGATGTCTTCATACAACTTGGTTAACGGCACTTATACTTCGCAAAACCGCGACCTGTTAACAACCATTCTGCGTAACGAGTGGGGCTTTAAAGGCTTCGTGATGACAGACTGGTTTGGCGGTAAAGACGCGGTTGCACAGGTAAACGCGGGTAATGACCTGATGATGCCTGGTACCCTTACCCAGACAAACGCGATACTGGCAGCAGTGAAATCCGGCGCTATCAGTAAAGCGCAGTTGGATGCAGATGTGACCCACATCCTGACCGTGATACTGCAAACACCGACATTTAAAAACTATAAATATTCTGATAAGCCGAACCTGGCTGCCGACGCCATGGTAAGCCGCACCGCAGCTGCTGAAGGTATGGTATTGCTGAAGAATAAATACAACGTGCTGCCGTTAAGCGGCACCAATGTGGCCTTATTCGGTAATAATGGCTATAACCTGATCACCGGCGGAAGCGGCAGTGGTATGGTGAACAAAGCTTATGTAATCTCGCTTAATAAGGGCTTGCAAAATTCGGGCTACAGCGTAGATCCGTTATTGAGCGACAGCTATGGCGCGTACCTGGCAGATGCAAAATCTAAAATGCCGAAACCTACTATGCTGTCGATGTTTATGGCGCCGCCGCCAATTGCAGAGATGCCGTTAACGCCCGAGATATTGAAGAGCCGTTCGGCTGCAAGCGACGTAGCTGTGATCAGCATTGGCCGTATAGCAGGCGAAGGTGCAGACCGTAAGCCTGATGACTTTAACCTGAGCCGGGTTGAACTGGACATGATCGATAATGTGAGCAACGCATTCCATGCTGCGGGTAAGAAAGTAGTTGTGGTCTTGAACATTGGTGGTGTGATAGAAACCGCGAGCTGGAGAGATAAGGTTGATGGTATCTTATTGGCGTGGCAGCCGGGCCTCGAAGGTGGTAACGCTATCGCCAATGTTTTGCGCGGCAAGGTAAACCCATCAGGTAAACTGGCGGTAACCTTCCCGGTAAAATATATGGATGTGCCAAATGCTAAAGATTTTCCGGGCAAGCCACTGCCGGGTACAACAGCGCCTGCTAATCCAATGTTGGGCGCACAGCCTAGCGAGGTTACTTATGACGATGGCATTTTTGTAGGTTACCGTTACTTCAACACGTTTAATGTAAAACCTGCTTTTGAATTTGGCTATGGTATGTCATACACCGACTTTGGCTATAGCAAATTCGCGCTTAGCTCAAATAAGTTTAACGGCCGCCTTACCGCTACGGTTTTAGTGACCAACAAAGGCAAAGTTGCCGGTAAGGAGGTTGTACAGTTATACATTAGTGCGCCGTCTAAAATGATGCAGAAGCCAGAAAGCGAGTTAAAAGGCTTTGCGAAAACCCGCTTGCTAAAACCGGGCGAAGCACAATTACTGACATTCATTATCAGCGCGGCAGACCTGGCTTCGTTCGATACCTCGTCAGAATCATGGATGGCAGAAGCCGGCGATTATAAAATTAAAATAGGCGCGTCATCAACAGATATTAAAAAAGACGGCAGCTTTAACCTGGCAAAACCAATAACGGTTGAGCATGTGCATAAAGCCCTTGCCCCATCAGGACCCATCAATGAAATAGTAAGAGCACAATAATTAGCTGATATTAATTTTAAGCCCCTTCCGAATACGGAAGGGGCTTTTTAGTTTGGGAGGGTTAATCTGCAAAAGCGCTTGCATAATCATCGGTATAAGTTTAATTTGCAAGCCATCAGAAAACCAATTACTTCTCTCTCACATTATGAAAAAACTTTCTGCTCTTTTACTATCGGTATGCCTGGGCGTTACGGCGTTTGCGCAGCCAGTAAAAAAGGTATCCATTATTCCGGAACCTGTCGAGGTTAAAGAAACCGCGGGTACGTTTACTTTACCAAAATCTGTGTCGATAGCTGCTCCCGCAAGTGCAGGTATCACGGCAAACTACCTTAAGAATAAACTGCAAGCGGCTACACATTCGGTGATCACCACAAAAAGCGGAGGCACTGCAACTATACAATTGGTGCTTAACAAAAGCAATAACGCAGTTATCGGTAAAGAAGGTTATATGCTTACGGTATCACCAAAAAATATAGTGATCACTGCAAATGAGCCTGCAGGCTTGTTCTATGGTGTGCAGTCGCTATTGCAGTTATTTCCTAAAGAAATTGAAAGTCAAACACAGGTTGCCAGAGCGTGGACAGTGCCATGCGTTAAGGTTACAGACTATCCGCGCTTTGCGTGGCGTGGTTTGATGTTCGACGTTTCGCGCCACTTCTTTACTAAAGCAGATGTTAAGCAATACATAGATAATATGGTGCGCTTTAAATTCAACCTGCTGCACATGCACCTTACAGATGATGAAGGCTGGCGTATAGAAATTAAGAGCCTGCCTAAGTTAACCACTATTGGTGCCTACAACGCAAAAAGGGTAGGTTATTTTGGTTCATTCCCGGCGCCGCCTGCAGACGAGCCACGCACTTACGGCGGTTTCTACACCCAGGATGACATTCGCGAGTTGGTTAAATATGCCAAAGATCGTTATGTAGATATCCTTCCGGAAGTTGATGTTCCGGGTCACAGTTTAGCGGCTGTTACTTCTTATCCCGAACTTTCTGCCACGCCTGGCGCGGATAAATATCATGTACGCTCTGGCGAAGAGATCATGGACTGGAGCCACGGTCAGCCGCCGGTTGCATTGGTTGATAATACCTTAAACCCCGCCAGCGAAAAAACCTATGAGTTTTTAGATAAGGTGATGACAGAGGTTGCTCAGCTATTTCCATTCCCGTATATCCATGTTGGCGGCGACGAATGCCCTAAAAACTTTTGGGCTAAAAGCGATTCGGTGACTGCACTGATGAAACGAGAAAACCTGAAAGATTATGAAGAGGTACAAAGCTACTTCGAAAAACGCTTAGAAAAGATAGTTGAATCTAAAGGCAAACGCTTTTTAGGCTGGGACGAAATATTGGAAGGCGGACTGGCACCTAACGCCGCTGTAATGAGCTGGCGCGGAATTGAAGGCGGTATCAAAGCCGCCAAGATGGGCCACGAAGTGGTAATGAGCCCTACAACTTACGCCTACATAGATTATATGCAGGGCGATGTATCGATCGAGCCGCGCGTTTATGCAACCTTGCGTTTGTCAAAAAGTTATTCTTACGAACCGGTGCCGGATGGTGTTGACGCTAGCCTGATCAAAGGCGGACAGGCTAACTTGTGGACAGAACAGGTATACAATATGCGCCATGCAGAATATATGACCTGGCCGCGCGGTTTGGCAATCGCTGAAGATTTCTGGAGCCCGAAATCTAAAAAGAACTGGGACAACTTTGCCGGCAGGGTAGAGAACCAGTTTAAACGTTTCGACGCGGCCGATGTGAAGTATTCGCCTGCGGTATATGACCCGGCCATTACTGCCAGCGTTGGCGCAGATGGTAATGTACAGGTATTTATGAGCACCGAGTTGAAAGACCTGGATATTTATTATACCTGGGATAATAGCTTCCCCGATAACCATTACCCAAAATATACCAGTCAGTTGGTTGTCCCTAAAGAAGCTTTTGAATTAAGGGTAATTACTTACAGAGGCGGTAAACCAATCGGCAGATTATTGACAATACCTGTTACTGATCTGAACAAAAGGGCAGGCAAGAAGTAGGTTTGCACTAAATTGTATAATTTGTCATTGCGAGACCCGGCGAATGTCGGGTCGCGGCAATCTCATAGGCAAGCTTGTAAGTAAATAGCTAGAGATTGCTTTGTCCCTAGCAATGACATTTTCTTTTTTCTAACATGACCACCACGCTTAAGCGCACTAACTCCACCAACGCCGATTTTCTATCCCTTGTTGCCAAACTTGATGCCGAGCTGGTTGACATGTATGGCGAGCAAATGGATTTCTACGGGCAATACAATAAAGTTGATAAGCTAAACAACTGTATTGTTATTTACGATGATAATGTGCCTGTAGCCTGCGGTGCGTTCAAAGAATATGAACCCGGCGTTGCCGAAGTGAAACGGATGTATGTAGAGCCTGGCGCCCGTGGCAAAGGTTTTTCTAAACAGGTATTAGGCGCTTTAGAAGTTTGGGCAACGGAACTTGGGTATCATCAAATTATCCTTGAAACCGGCGACCAGCAAATTCCGGCAATGGCGCTTTACAATAGCATGGGCTACCTGGAAACAGAAAACTATGGGCAGTACATTGGCGCGCCGAGCAGCGTCTGTTACGCAAAATCGCTATAATTTCTGATTATGAAATTTCTATCACTTGAGCCATTTGTGCCATCGGGCAGCAACTTTGAAGGCTCGAAACAATTGTTTTTGGATTTGGGGTTTCACATTAATTGGGAAGTGGATGGTTATGCAGGCTTTCAGCGCGATGAATGCCGTTTCATTTTGCAGCAATATGATGTAAAAGACTTTGCTCAGAACTTTATGCTGAGTGTAAAGGTGTCGAACATAGAAGAGTTCCAGCAGGATGTTGTCAATAAGCAATTGGCAGATAAATATAGCGTGCGCGTAAGCAAGATCATGCAGCAGCCTTATGGCCGCGAGTTAAATCTTATTGATATCGCGGGTGTTTGCTGGCATTTTGTAGAGCAGTAGGTCTCACACTACCAAACGGCATTGCGAACCGCCGCAGGCGTGGGGCAATCTCTTTTGGCAAGTTAGAACCCAACTTGGCGATTTCCGCGGCGTCACGATAACGATCGGGATTCTTCGCAATGACAATATGTGTTGCCACAACCTTAACTATATAAACCCGATAGCAGCGATATGCCGCAGGCATTTAGCGGATAGCGGGGCCAACAATAATAGTTGCATTGACCTTGCTTTTCGAGAAATCAATCGCTTCTCCTTAAAGGTCTTTATTAATCCCCTCCAAATGATCCGAGTACATTTAGGCCTAATCCGACCTTTGTCACCAAATTGTCTTAGAACGTTTCTAAATAGAATAAACAAGGGGTATATCGCATGCCGACTTTATTTCTTTTGGTTTATATTAAATAATTTTGTTAATAAATCTGTCAAATAAATGAGTCAATCTAAACATACCTTAAACTCGTCGCTGGGCAAGAAGCTCATCATGGCTTTAACGGGGTTGTTTTTGTGTACGTTCTTAATTGTGCACCTTGCCGGTAACCTGCAGCTTTTCCAGGATGATAACGGCTATGCGTTTAATATTTACGCCAACTTCTTAACGCACTTTCCGCCAATCGAGGTCATCGCTTATTTGCTGTATGCCAGCATTATTGTTCATGCAGTGTATGCCTTGATCCTGACCATTAAAAACAGGCAGGCAAGACCGGTTGGCTACGCAGTGACTACAAAATCGCCAACATCATGGTCGTCACAGAACATGGGACTGCTGGGTTCAATACTGTTTTTGTTCATCGTGATCCACATGGGCGATTTCTGGTATAAATACAAATTTACCCACAGTGTGACATTTAAAGAGTACCGCACCAACCTGGGCACGGGCGAACGTACAGTATCTAATTACACGCCTGAGAAGCCGGACTTCGAGCATTCAGTATCATATGATCAAAACAACGAGATCATCCGTGTTAAAGATTTGCATACCAAAGTGGCAGAGAGCTTTAGCCAATTATGGTACGTGGTCATCTATGTGATAGCGATGCTTGCACTGGCGTTCCATATGCTGCATGGTTTTCAAAGCGCGTTTAAAACGCTGGGTTGGGTACACCGCAAGTACAATGGCATTGTGTACTTTATTGGTACCTGGTTTTTTGGTGTAATTGTTCCGCTTGGCTTTGCAGCCATGCCGGTTGTGTATTACATCATGAGTTTAAAGAAGTAAGAAGTTATCAGGTCCATAACTCCCTCTCCTTTGGAGAGGGTTGGGGTGAGGCCTCTAAAACGTATAGAAAATATGACTTTAGATGCAAAAGTTCCCGAAGGCCCATTAGCCGATAAATGGAGCAAGCATAAATTTAACTTAAAGCTGGTTAACCCCGCTAACAAACGTAAGTACGACATTATTGTAGTCGGTACAGGTTTGGCAGGCGCGTCGGCGGCGGCATCGCTGGCCGAATTGGGTTACAATGTAAAAGCGTTTTGTTTTCAGGATAGCCCCCGCCGTGCGCACTCCATCGCGGCTCAGGGTGGTATAAACGCTGCTAAGAACTATCGTAATGATGGTGACAGCGTTTACCGTCTATTCTATGATACTATTAAAGGTGGTGATTACCGTGCTCGCGAAGGCAACGTTTACCGCCTGGCAGAAAACTCTGTACACATAATAGATCAATGCGTTGCACAAGGCGTGCCTTTTGCCCGCGAATACGGCGGTATGTTAGATAACCGTTCATTTGGTGGCGCGCAGGTATCACGTACGTTTTACGCACGCGGCCAAACTGGTCAACAGTTATTATTGGGCGCCTATTCGGCGCTAAACCGCCAGATCCACGAGGGTAAAGTAAAGATGTACACCCGTACAGAAATGCTGGACGTTGTTGTGGTTGATGGTAAGGCGCAAGGCATTATTACCCGGAATTTAAAAACGGGCGAGATAGATACACATACCGGTCATGCGGTATTGCTTTGCACAGGTGGCTACGGCAACGTTTTCTACCTGTCTACAAACGCTATCGGCTCCAACGTAACTGCGGCATGGCGGGCGCATAAACGTGGTGCTTACTTTGCAAACCCTTGTTATACGCAAATCCACCCAACTTGTATCCCGGTTACCGGCACACATCAAAGTAAATTAACGCTGATGTCTGAGTCGTTACGTAATGACGGCCGCGTGTGGGCACCAAAGACTGTTGAGACTGCAGAGAAACTGCGCAAAGGCCAGCTTAAGGCAAGCGATATAAAAGAAGAAGATAGGGATTACTTCCTGGAACGTAAATACCCTGCATTCGGTAACCTCGTTCCGCGCGACGTGGCTTCCCGTAACGCCAAAGAGATGGCTGATGAGCACCGTGGTGTTGGTGCGTCCGGCTTTGCGGTTTTCCTTGATTTCGCCGACGCGATAAAGCGTTTGGGCGAAGAAACCGTAAGGGCTAAATATGGTAACCTGTTTGACATGTACATACAGATCACCGACGAGAACCCGTATAAGCAACCAATGCGTATTTACCCTGCGGTGCATTATACAATGGGCGGCCTATGGGTTGACTATAACTTGCAGACCACCATCCCGGGCTTGTACTGTTTAGGTGAAGCTAATTTCTCTGACCACGGTGCTAACCGCTTAGGTGCTTCTGCCTTGATGCAGGGCTTAAGCGACGGTTATTTTGTCATCCCTTATACCCTTGGAGATTACCTGGCTACCATAGGTCCGAAGCCTATCGACGCAAGTCACCCTGCTTTTGCAAAAACCAAAGAGGATACCATAGCTCATATTAATAAACTGCTGGCGCTTAAGGGCAACAAAACAGTTGTTGAATACCACCGCGAACTTGGCCACATTATGTGGGAGTATTGTGGTATGGCCCGTACTGCCGAAGGCTTAACAAAAGCCAAAGGCATGATAGCTGAACTTAAAGCGGACTTCTGGAAAAACGCTATTGTTACCGGCGAGAATGAAGAGATAAACGCTGCCCTGGAACGTGCGGGCCGTGTTGCCGACTTTATTGAGTTGGGGGAGTTAATGGTTGACGACGCTTTAATGCGCGCCGAATCATGCGGCGGACACTTCCGTTTAGAATCTCAAACACCGGAAGGTGAAGCATTACGCGACGATGAAAACTTTGCCTTTGTTGCTGCATGGGAGTTCATGGGCGAAAATCAGCCGGAACGTTTGAATAAAGAAGAACTGGTATTTGAAAATGTTAAGCTTACGCAGAGAAGTTATAAGTAAGGAGTGAATGGTGAGTGATGAATTGTGAGTAGGTATCTCGCGTCTCATATCTCACATCTCAAATCTAAAACAATGGATAACGCAAATATGAAACTGACGCTTAAAGTATGGCGTCAAAAAAATGCACAAACCCCTGGTAAGTTTGAAACTTACAAGGCCGAAGCTATCTCGCCGGACATGTCGTTTCTGGAAATGCTAGACGTGGTGAACGAAAGCCTTACTGTAGCCGGTCAAGAGCCGATACACTTTGACCACGATTGCCGCGAAGGTATTTGCGGTATGTGTTCATTATATATCAACGGTCGCCCGCATGGCCCTAAACGTGCCATTACCACTTGCCAGCTGCACATGCGCAGTTTTGAGGATGGGCAGACAATAACTATCGAGCCTTGGCGCGCTGCACCGTTCCCGGTTTTGAAGGATCTGGCTGTTGACCGTTCGGCGTTCGACCGTATACAGCAAGCGGGCGGTTACATTTCTGTAAATACGGGCGGTGTACCCGATGCTAACGAGATAGCTATACCTAAGGTAATTGCCGATGAAGCTTTCAACTCAGCTACGTGTATTGGTTGCGGAGCTTGTGTAGCGGCATGTAAAAATGCGTCGGCAATGCTGTTTGTATCTGCAAAGATCACGCAGTTAGGTTTGTTGCCGCAAGGCCAGCCAGAGCGTTACCGCCGTGCGCAAACCATGGTTGCACAAATGGACGAAGAAGGTTTTGGTAACTGTACCAACACCGGCGCCTGCGAAGCAGAGTGCCCTAAGGAAATTACGCTGACCAACATCGCTACGATGAATAATGACTACTTCAGTGCTAAGCTATTCCGCCAGGAAGAGGTGCATGAAGTGCAACACGGCGAGTAAGTAAATATTTAAATAAACGGAAGCGGCTTTTTGAAAACAAAAAGCTGCTTTTTTTATACGTAAAATTTCGGCAGTCAACGCTACTGCAATAAAAAAGGCCCAACTTATGTTGGGCCTTTTTTATTTATATTTTTCCAGATGTATTAAGTGGAGGAGCGGTTGGGTTACTGCCTCCGCCGCCATTATTGCCTCCGTTATTCGGGTTCATGTCGTCGGGGTTTTGATCTTGCTGATCATCTCTTTGCTGATCTTGCTTTTTGCGTTGCTGCTTGTTGCCGCCAACTGTCTGGCCAAAGCGATAAGATAGCGTGAAGAGTACAATGCGTGTTGCAAACCGGCGGTCTGAGGTTTGGAAGAGTCGGCCGTCACCGCTGGTAACTGTATTGCTGAATTTGCGGGTATTGAAAATATCGCGGGCGTTGGCGCTAAAGTTAAGCGTTTTGGTAATATCGTATTTCAGACCACCGTCAACACCATACAACGCGTTCTGCGTGCCTTGTGCGGTTACTTGTCTGCCTTGATAATCGCCGCGGATCTGAAAACCTAATTTTGGTAACGGCTTAACGTTTGCAGTCAAGTTACCATTAAAAGAGGTACCTGATGATGAACGGATGCCTTGTAAGGCATTGCCATTTATGCTGCGGTAGTAAACGTTAACATTGCCCGTAAGATCAATTATTTTAGATGGTGTCAGCTTAGCGATCAACTCGTAACCGCCATTAGATGCACTGGTTACGTTATCGAAAGTTGTAAGTGTAATGGTGCTGCTATTGCCGTATAAGGTTTGTATCCGCTGAATATCATCCAGGGTTTTTCGGTAGTAAAGCGATGATGTAAGTGTTAACGCTTTAAAGTAGTTGATATAGCTTAACTCAAAAGCATGTGTATCTTCGGGCCTCAGGTTGGGGTTACCCTGCTGATAGTTCTGACGGTCGCTGCGATCCAAAAAGGGCGAGATCTGCCTGTCGCGCGGGCGGCTTACCCTGCGGCTGTAGCTTAATTGCAACGTTTGGTTCTCTGTCAGTTTTTGGGTCAGAAATACGCTTGGATATATCCTAAAATAATCTTGGTTGTGATTTTCTACATTATTCAACACAGTAGTCTGCGTAGTAATATGCGCGTCCTCTGCACGTAAACCTGCTTGTAAGCTAAAATTGCCAAAACTATGCTGGTAATTGGTATACAACGCATGAACCTGCTCATTATAAGTAAACAAGTTGCCCAGCGTATCCGCACGTACAAAGCGGCCCGCAACTTGGTTTAGCGTATCTACCGTGTAGTTATTATCAGTTTTGTTAAATGTGCTGCGGTAGCCCATTTCCAAACGGCTGTTTTTTAACGGCAGCACGTAATCGGCTTGCAGGTTTAAGTTATGCTGGTTACCCAGATTGAAGTTGTTCTGTAAAGAATTATACCCGGTAGGCAACTGCCCCGAAAACTGGTAATTATATAGGGTATTCAGGTAATCGGTATTGTCGTTCTTGGAGGTTGAATATCCGATGTTGGCAGTTAACTCTTGCTGGGGCTTTTTGTACTTGTGGCTAAAGTCCAGATTAAAGTCCAGATTATGGCCGCTGCCGTTACTGGTATTATTTCGGGTGATGGTTTCTAAGATCGTAGGCCCCGCCAGGTTGGTAAATCCGTTTTGCAGCCTGTCGTTAGTACGGATGTTAATGTTATTGGTAAGGCTAAGCGTAGTCTTCTTATCCAGGTAAAAATCTACACCGCTGCGAATGTTATTCGAGTTGATATTAAAACTCTGATCGGCAACCTGATCTTGTGTAATAGTACCGGTGCTGCCATTTGTGATGGTGTGGCTGGTGCCGTTACCGATCCGCGTACCCTTGCGGAAGCTATAGTTGGTGTAAAGGTTCACGGCCTTTGTCTGATAAGCCAGGTTAAGAGAGGTATTGTAGGTGTGTTGAGTGCCGGCAGTAACTGAGGCGGAGCCGTTGAACCCAACCTGCGCATTACGTTTTAACACAATGTTGATGATACCCGATTGACCTTCCGCGTCGTATTTTGATGATGGGTTAGTGATCACTTCGATATTCTCGATAGAACTGGCTGGGATGGACTGCAAAATATCAGCGAGGTTGGCTCCTGTTAACGCTGAGGGCTTGCCGTTAATAAGTATGCGCACATCGCTTGATCCGCGAAGGTTTATGTTACCGTCAACATCCACTTGTACTGATGGTACATTGCTTAATAAGTCGGTAGCAGAACCCCCCTGGCTTACTAAACTTTGGTCAACGCTAAAAACTTTTTTATCTGTGCTTAGCTGTATCTGGCTGCGTTGCGCCGTTACCTGAACCTCTTTAAGTACACCTTTAGCTGTAGTCAACTTAACCGCGCCCAGGTTTATTGCCGCGCCGCTGATTAGTACATTATCGTTACTGAAAGATATATAGCCTACAAATGAAGCCCTGAAAATATAAGTGCCGTTTGGCACGCCTGTGATATTAAAGCCACCGCCTAACGCGGTTTGTGTACTGCGGAATGGTTTGTTATCGGCCTTGTTGATCAGTGATACGGTGGCGAATTCTAATGGCTGGCCGTTGGCGCCGTCAACCAATTTGCCCGAAACAGAGCCGCCTGTTTGCGCATGTGCCAGAGTTGCTAGAAATAAAATAGGGGTAGCAAGTAAAAGAAAATATAAACGCTTGAAATTCATGGTGCAAAAATCATTCTTTTTAACACCCATCAACCCGTAAGCCTGTAACTTTGTTGATATTATATACTGCGTTAATGGTAAAAATTCTATTACCAGAATATTAAATAAGCATGACTTTTAGGCTGACAGTTAGCTTGTCTAATTATAAATAGCGTCCATTGTTGCCCAAACTTTATCAGCGACAGGTAGTGGAGAAGCCTCGACAAAAATCGTCTTTGGTTCTTTTTTGATAACGCGGATATGTAGAACAATGGGTTTCTGTGTCATATAGTCGAGCATGGTAACTGTTCCCTGATAAGCAATATCATTTGATTTTAGATCGATCAATTTTACCGTAACCGGGATGGAATAAGCCGGGTCTATGTTAGCCAATCTGAGGTTCGATATCAGCAGGTTTGTGTAGTATATTTTCAAGGCGTTCTCTAAACCGGATTTGTCGAGCGATGGGTATCCGGTGAGCGACCATTTAAAACAATATGTCCAATACAAGCGCGATTTATTGTTCGCCCAGTCAGGCGAGAAAAAGGCTTCTTCCGTTCCCGTGTACGGAAACCCGGGCGCGAAGGATGGCGGCAGGTTGAATTTTTCTACTGTCCAATCCGGCGGCAATTTGTGCTGTACAGAAGTTTGGCTTATGGCTTCCAAACCTACCGAGATCAGCAATATGAAAAAGAAAGATGGCCTTAGTTTCATTTGCAGCTAAATTATCGCAAGCAAATGTTAAAAAACGTTACCAGCCTTGTTAAAGAAAGTTAAATACGGATAACTATACAATTAGAATATTTCGCCTACGTCTATAAACAAGCCGTTTGAGCCCTGCCTGCCAAAGCCATAATCGATAGCAATATTGGTGCGCGATGTCTTATTCAATTTGACACGCAATCCGGGACCAATTGCAGGTTGTACCGCTTGTAAACGTGTACCCGGCTGTGCAGATAAACTCTGCGCGTTAGCAAAGATCACCCCTCCGAGTAAACCGTTTTTTGTGATGGGGAAACGATACTCCGACTCAAGGTAAACCATTTGAGCACCCCTAAAACGTCCCTGAATGTATCCGCGGCCAGTAGCAGAGTTCTGGTCCCAGCCCGTACTCGGTAAGTTAAGGTATGATGGGCGCCCGCCAACTACCAACCAATTGTATGACCATAAGGCCAAAGTGTTATGCGACCCTTGCGGGAAGTTGATGTATTTGCGAACGTCTAATGTCAGCGACTGCCAGTTTTGTGAAGAGCCGAGGAAAGTTTGGTTTGTGCGAAACAACAAGCTGCCGTAAAACCCTTTAGCAGGATTGATGGAGTTATCGCGCGAGTCATAAACGAAGTTCGCCGTAAGGCCGGAAGCTAAATTTTTCCTATTAGTGCCATAAAGGTTATATGCTGATGGTTTGCCATCAAGCGTACCCTCTTCGCTTATATTGGTGTACGAATCGAGGGCATACCCAATACCACCATACAAGTTACCTGTTATATGGCGCAAAGCGGTTTCGTAGAAACGGAAAAATGTAAAATCCATAGGATTTTCATCGTCAATATTTGACGAGCTGCCTAACCCGAATGTACTTTGCGGATAACGGTAAAAACGGTAATCGCCTATAAAATTATATTTGTTGTTCTTCGTCCAGATACTGCTTTCGATAGGAATGATAAACTGTTTGTTTAATGTGTAAGAAACACTGGTAACTAAAGTTGATATGCGCGACTGCGGCCCCGTGCGCCAGGCTACGTTACCTGCTAAAACAAAGGCGAGTTTAGTTACCAGGGTGTATCCCACTGCCGGTACAACAGAAAACTCGGGCTTGGTAGTAACGGAATCTGATTTGTTAGATGCCTTATGACCGAAAAGCCCGAATAATACTTCCGGCAGGTCTTTTTGGTCGGTCGGTTTATTTGAATCTTTAGTGGTATCCGCAACGCCTTTTTTACCGGTAATTACTTGCGGAATGGAGATGTTCTTTTCTACGGTTTGCGCATAAGCGGCAACCTGCAACACGCCGAATAATACAGTACAGTGTAGGATCTTTACGAAAAATCTGGTCAAAACAGCAGCTTTAGGCAGGGGTATCAGGATGCAATTTTAGTACAAATAGCCAACTTATTTATAAGCAATGTGTAATAATTAATATTGCTTACAATCCCGAATAATAGTCGTACCCTGCTTCTGCCCAGTAATCGCGCGGGCGCTCATTGCTGAACGACATGGTGCCAATGCGTTTTAAGTTTTTAATGCCATATTTTACCGGGATGATCAGCCTTAATGGTGCCCCGTGCTCCATGGTTATGGGCTTGCCGTTCATTTCATAGGCAAGGATGGTTTGCGGGTGCAAAGCACTGGGCATATCCAAACCGACGTAATATTTCCCATCGGGTGTCTCCAGGCCCATGTAATCTTTTTTGGTTTGTTGGGCAAGGCCGAAATGTTCAATAAAGTCTATCACCTTAACACCACCCCAATGTTGTATCTGGTCCCAGCCTTCTACACATTTAAAATCGAACACGATGTCTGTCTTTGGTAAGGCTTTGATCTGGTCGAGCGTAATATTTTGCTTTGATCCTTTGTCCGTAATTACCTGTAGCTGCCATGAGGCAACGTCATATTTCTGATCCTCGATGCCTATCAAACTGTTTACCCTTGGCGGGTTTGCTGCAAGTGCTGCCGGATAAGTGCGCACCAGGTGGCGGTTGCTGAAAAAGTTGCGGAAGAAGAGTTCTGTTTTGTTAAGCGCCTTGCGCAAAGGCTTGTGTGCACCCGCTGTAATTGCAGGTTTCTCGATAGGCGAATGATAAAGCCATTTCCATCCTTCGAAAGCAGCTCCGGCACCTATAAAAAAAGTAGCGAACGATATAAAGTTGCGGCGCTTGATAGTTTTATCAAGCGGTTGTTCTTCAGCCGGTTTATTTTTATCGTTAGGCATTATTTGCTATCGGCGTTAGACATAGGTTTCGCGCTTGTTTTCTCGGGCTTGTCAATTATTTCAAAACCCGAAATAACAGAGCGAAAATTGTTCCACCCGGCCAGGGCAACCTGTATTACATGTATCACAAAAAATATGACGTATCCAATGGTAAGCACAAAGTGTATGATGCGTGCAGTATGATAGCTACCGCAAAGCCAGGTTAGCCAGCCAAACTGTACGGGTTTATAAATAGCCAGACCTGTTATTAAAGAACCAAAGCCCATAATAATGATTGCGGTATAGGCGATGCGCTGGGCTGCGTTGTATTTATTTTGAGGCGGCGCCATTTTACGGATGTGCAGATCATGCAGCAATACCTGCCATGCTTCTTTGAACGATTTTTTCTGTGGCACCAGTTCGCGCCAACTGCCCGACACTATTGTATAGATTACGTATAACAAACCGTTTACGGCAAAAAACCACATAAACAGAAAATGGAATGCCATACCTTCTGACAACCGGTGCGGAATGTTGAAAAACTTGTAGAAGCCTTGCGGAAAAAACCTGTAGAACGTGTGCCCAAACAACGTGATCTTATAGGTGTCGCTGGCCCAGTAAATAAGCAGCCCGCTCCAGATCATCACCGTTAGAATAGGGAAGTTAATCCAGTGTGTCCACCGCATTATTACCGAATGTTTTTCTTTGATGGCCTTCATCGGTCTTATAACGAAATATTTTGAAGGCTGGTCTTGCAGGCCGCGCTTATTTGCCCGTTAGTTTGGTTCTGTAGAAAAGCGATCACTTCCAGGTTTTTAGTATTCAACCCTTTTGATAGTTCAATGTTGCCATTGCCTGAGGGCTTCTTTAAGGTTAGCGTTTGCAGTTGACGTACAATTTGCACATGAGCCAATGTGCGGCCGCTGTTTTCGCCGGCTTCTACCTTTGTAGTTGCAGACTTTTGCACTACAGCTACCACTAAAGATGTGTTGCTTTCATTGCCGCTTGTCTTGTAGTTAAAATTAATATGGTTACCGGTTAAGGTCAAATCATTTAAGGAAAGAGTGGAGTTTGCCTCGCTTTGTTCAGCAGCTTTAATGCTGTTACGTAAAGTGCCTTCTTCAGACCCGATGAATTCTTTACGGCCGTTAACCACTATCTGCGGCGTATAAACACTTGAACCCTTTATCCAATTTACATACTGTTTTTGTTTTGCTGTACAAGCCGCGTCGCTAAATACGTCGCGCCAGCCCAGTCGGTTCCAGTAATCAACATGATAAGCTAAAATGTAAACAGGTTTACCTGCCATCTCATTTTGTATACGGGCAATCAGTGCATCTGCCGGCGGGCAGCTGGAGCACCCTTCAGAAGTAAATAACTCTACTACAGCAAATCCCTGACGCGCGTGATTCTTCTTAAAAATTCCATTAGTAGTGAACGCAGTAGCAGTTATCACTACAATAACCAAAGCTATAACCGTTGTTAATTTAGTCCGTGTCATTTCGCAGGTTTCAATATAAATCTAAGGTACTAAATAAATCGCCTATCGGCATGTTAATCCGGCCTTATGCATTTTAAAGTGAGCACAAATTTCTATTTTAGTTATTGAAAGTCAGGAGTTTATAGCCATCTTCATCGTTGCCAGGCAACAAATTGATGATTGCAAAGTTTATTTATAAGAGGTTTTATTATTTATTAACCAACAGGCGGTGACCACAAATTGCCGCCGATTTAATTTTATAACATCTTATTATGAGAAGATCATTTTTCGTTGCCGCCATTGCAATGGCAGGTTTATTCGCAGGTAAAGTTAGTGCACAGACACAAGACACTACAAAAAAGACAACCACAACAACAACTACTGCCACAACCAGCACAGCGCCGGCACCGACCCTGGACGTAGCTGCAATACTAACAGCCAATACAGATTACTCAACCGCAGCCGCGGCAGTAAAAGCTGCTGACTTGACAACCGCACTAGGTGCTGCGGGGCCATTCACCATATTCGCGCCGAACAACGCTGCATTTTCTAAACTGCCCGCAGGCGCGTTAGATGCATTGATGAAAGATCCCGCAAAACTGGCCACAGTGCTTAAAGGTCATGTGGTAACAGGCCGCTACACCAAGGCAGATATTATCAAAGCTTTAACCACAGGCAAGGGTAAAGCAACACTTACAACCATAGACGGTCAAACGCTTACCTTATCTGTAAGCCCAACGCAAACATTGCAGTTAACTAATGCAGCAGGCGTATCTGCTGAAGTAACGGTTTACGACATCATTGGTACAAATGGTGTTGTGAATGGCATCAATGGCGTGTTACTGCCGAAACAGTAAAAATTTAATTTATAAATCCGGGAGCCCGGCTGATTATTTCAGCCGGGCTTTTTTGTTAACTCTTAATAGTTGTATTTCCCTATATCCTAAACAATAGCTTGTAGTCAAGGTTAAATTACCACACTAACTAACACCAAATGGAAAGCATTAAAACACATGGATACGGCGCGTCTGGGTCGCTATTAGGAGGTAAGACATTAGAACCGATGGACTTTGAACGCCCCGGGCCGCAAGCCGATGAGGTACTGATAGATATTTTGTATTGTGGCGTATGCCACTCAGACGTACACCAGGTAGAGAACGATTGGAACAACACGATCTATCCGTGCGTACCGGGCCACGAAATAATTGGTAAGGTCACTTTCGCCGGTGCGAATGTGACCAAATTTAAGGTTGGCGATACCGTAGGCGTTGGCTGTATGGTAGACAGCTGCAAAAGCTGTGAAGCCTGCCAAGAAGGCGAAGAGCAATTTTGCCTGCATCCGCACGGGCCAACCATGACTTATAACGGATATTTTATTCCGGATGGTTCAGGTTACAACACCTTCGGCGGATACTCTAACAATATTGTGGTTAAGGAAGATTTTGTCTTAAGCATCCCAAAAACCCTTGACATCAGCAAGGCCGCACCGATCCTGTGTGCCGGGGTAACTACTTACTCACCTTTAAAACATGCCGGGATAAAAGCGGGAGATAAAGTTGGCGTGGTGGGCATTGGCGGGCTTGGGCACATGGCAGTAATGATAGCCAAAGCCATGGGAGCAGAGGTTACGGCTATCACGACCAAAGAAGAGAAACGCGAATCTGCTTTGCAATTGGGCGCCGGCGCGGTACTGATCTCTGAAGACAAGGAAGCCATGGCTAAGTACGACCGTTACTTTAACTTCATACTGGTTACCATCCCCGATCCGTTTGATATTACGCCGTATGTATCACTTTTGAAACGCCGTGGTTCGCTGGTAACCGTTGGTTTGTTAGCGCCTTACAAAAAACCGCTTAACAATATGGATGTTGCCAGCCAGGGTCGCAGCATAGGTGGTTCACTTATCGGCGGGGTTGCAGAGACGCAAGAGGTGCTTGATTTCTGTGCAGAGCATAATATCCATCCACAGGTTGAGATGATCAGCATTGAAGAGATCAACGACGCTTATGATAAGATGAAAGACGAAGACGTGCGTTTCCGCTATGTGATCGATAACGCTTCGCTGAAAAAATAAATGATGGCTTAACAAACGGAATCCCGCGCAATAGCGGGATTTTTTGTTTAATGGGATATCAAATAAATAGTCACCAGCGATGACGCCCGCGTTTTAGGATTAAGGAATCTGCCGGTAACGTTTTCATTATCGTAATTGGCAAAGCTCTTCAATAAAGTGTACTCGACATGCTGGCCACGCAAACGGTCAAGCACTTCTTGCCTCACGTAGAAAATGGCTTGTTTATCGCTATGAGCGGAAAACTGATCCAGCGGGACGATCTTCACCGGGCGGTTTACATAAAACTGGAATATGTTGTTGGTATCTTCAAACACGTAAACGCTGTCGGTTTTTGCCGAATGCCGGTTTACGAAGTTTGCCGCAGCTATCTCGCCTTTATATTTCACTATCTGAGGATACAAAAACGCCGTTACATAGAAATTTGCGATAATCACCGCCAGGCAACTGCTTACAAATGCTACTGTGATCTTATTTGCCGGTTCGCGTTGTAGGCGAGAGAAATAAACTATTAGATATACAGCGACTATTACTGTTAATATAATCTTAGAATAGAGTCCGGGAGCTATGATGAAGTTAAGCAGTACAGTAGCCACCGGCAATGCTGCAGTATAGATACTTTGCGTGATCAGGATGTATTTTTCTCCTGCTACAGGTAACTTTTCGTGTAGCAAAGCAGCTGCGAGGATGGCGAATAGCGGGAATAAAATATTTGTGTAGAAAGGCAGCTGGAAGCCTGAAACAGAAAATAATAACAGTAATATGAGGCTACCGCATAAAGTGTAATATTCATTAAGTGGCAGGCGTTTAATTATCTGTTGAAAACGTTTGGCCAGAGCATAATAAAGCAGCAGGCACCAAGGCGCGAAAGCCCACAAAAGGGTATGTACAAAGAAGAAGACACTGCCCGATTTACGCGTTATCGGTCCGCTGTTGAAGAACCTGCCGAACTGGCTATCCCAAAAGAAGAATTTTATGCCCGAGAAGTTTTGCTTGCCAAAAACTGTCCGCTCGGGGTGCAGATCAAACTGGTTGTACAAGGCCCAGACCTCGGGGAACATGAACAATGCGGTAAGCATAAGCAATGCCCAGTATTTGAATTGTTTAAGCGCCGATAGAAACTCACCCCGGAACAACAATTCGCCTAATAGTGCGCCGTAGATGCCAATCAGGATGAAGATACCTTTGGTCATTACGGCACATGCTGAAAGCATCGCGGCAGCTAACAGATCAACTACGCTAAACCGGTTTTTGAGATTAGAAATGTGATATATCGCGCCGATGAGCAAGCCAAACAAGTATGGCTCGGCACGGACGTCTGTGTTAGACATAATGCCATGCTGAGTAAGCATCGCGATGAGCACCGCGGTACGCGCCACGTTTTCGCCATAAAACTTTTTAGCGAAAAGATAGGTGTACACAATGCCGCCAAAGAAGAATAGTAGCACGGGCAAGCGGTATGCCCACGCAGATATGCCAAATATTTGGAATGATAACGCCGCCATCCAAAACGGGAAATGCGGCTTGTCCAGCCAGTCGCGGCCGTACGTATAAAGGTTTAGAAAGTCGTGGTGGTATAGCATCTGCTTGGCTACAGATGCATAGAGTCCGGGGTCATCTGTAAAGAACGGCAGGCCAATGCCGGCCACGTTCACCGCCACAGATAGCACAACCAACCCCCAGAATAAGCGCTTGCTGATATTCAACCGAAATGGATTTTGGCCTAAATATACAATCAAAAAATTCAAGGCTTCTTCTCACAAAATGGCATACCGATTGTATTACTATCAACAATTAAAATTTAAGATCATGTCAATATTAAAATATGCCTTAGTAGGCGCAGCAGTTGCGTGGGGAATTAACCACATCACTCAAAAACGCGACACAGACGGTAAATCTATTTTAGACGATATCCAGGACAAAGCACCTGAGTGGATGGATAAGGTTAAAGCCTATGCCGACGATACCCTTAGCCAGGTAAATCAAAGGGCACAGCAAGCAAGAGAAGATTATCAGGGATAATCTTATATCTGACAGAATTCTGAGCGATCTTTTCCGGTTGATAGTAATCGGATAGGTCGCTTTTTTGTTTTCTGAAACGGCATCGTTACGAACAAGAGCGAATATTTGCTGTTTGATAATTGTCTATCTTACTCCCAGAATTATCAGCCGAATGAATAAGAAAAGCCTTGCGGTAGGTATCGATATTGGCGGTACAAACACCAAATTTGGAATAGTTACTCCCGATGGTAAAATATTAGAAGAAGGCCGCATCCCTACAACCAACTATCCGCACATTACAGATTATGTGGATGCGCTTTACGGGCATATTTCGCCAATTATAGAAAAATATAAAGACCAAGCACCTATAAGGGGCATTGGTATTGGCGCGCCGAACGGCAACCACTTTACCGGCAGCATAGAACATGCGCCAAACCTGTTGTGGAAAGGCATTGTGCCGCTTGCCAAAATGGTAAATGAGAAATTTAACCTGCCATGCGTACTAAACAATGACGCTAAGTCTGCCGCCCTGGGCGAGCATAAATTTGGCGCGGCAAAAGGTCTGAAAGATTTTATCATGATCACCCTTGGCACGGGTGTGGGCAGCGGCATATTTGTGAATGGGAAATTGTTGTATGGCAACAAAGGCGATGCCGGAGAACTGGGACATACGGTAGTGAGGTATAATGGCCGCTTACACTGGTCGACCGGGTTGAAGGGAACATTGGAAGCATATTGCTCTGCCACCGGCATGGTGCTCACCGCGTTAGAACTGCGGAAAAAATACAAGGGTAAAAGCCTGCTCAAAAAGTATAAAAGAAAGGACCTTACCGCAAAAGCGATTTATGATTGCGCCATGAAAGGCGATAAACTTGCGCGGGATGTATTCAAATTTACGGGTACAGTACTGGGTGAAGCGCTGGCTAACTTTGTAATGTTTTCTTCGCCCGAGGCGATCATCCTTTTCGGTGGTGTTACCGCTGCCGGCGACCTGATCATGAAGCCTACCAAAAAGGTATTGGAAAAGCACTTGCTAACCGAATTTAAAGACGCGGTAAGACTGGAGTTTAGTCAGCTGGCGCAGAACGACGCTGCTATACTTGGCGCAAGCACGTTGGTGTAGTATCGCAAGGTGTAACATGTGACAGTTTCTCTGGTAATACTGACTTATTAGTATTTGACACGATCATGTCAGCGTTATAACTAATTGTGTATCAATGATGCACAATAGTGTCAGTGTTTCAGGTTTGCCTTTTTTTCTCAAAAACTGTCACATATTGTCACAGGGTGTGACAGTGACCTGTCCTAAAAAAAGTTGACACTTTTAATTGTTAATACTGAATTGAATTTACACTTTTTATTTTAGTCCTTAAAGGGGTTTACACTTGCTCTGTTATTTGTTGATGATTGGGATAATAGTTTCGCCATCGCCGCCTGAGGGGTCCGGATTCCCGGTGTGCTGCCTGTGGTGTCATCATATCTATACTGCTGTGCGGCCTTAAGTTGTTGTAAGTATTTATAGCGCTGCGTACCGCACGTGTTGCACCGCTCAGGTTTTTGTAAGCCTCATTTAACAGTTCAAGTTTAAGTATACCGTTTACACGTTCTGCAATGGCATTATCACGCGGGTTCCCGCTTTGGGTCATACTGATACCAATGCCTTCTTTGATCAAAAGTGCTGTATAGGTACCGCTGCAATATTGCGTGCCGCGATCCGAATGATGGATCAGCGGGGTGTCGGGTTGCTTTTGTGATAAGGCCATTTCAAGTGCTGTAAGGCAGCTGCCGGTAGAAAGATCATGGCTCAGACAGAAGCCAATGATCTTTCGGCTGTAAGCATCCGTGACCAGGCTCAGGTAAGCAAAGCCCTGCCCCACGCGGATGTAAGTGATATCGCTCACCCACAGCCGCCCCGGCGCTGCAGGCACCAGGCCGCCCGTCAGGTCGGGGTATTTCTTAAAGCGGTGGCAGGAAAAGGTGGTACGCGTACGGTATATTTTCCTGCGCACCAGCAAGCCGTTTTCTCTCAAAAGCTCAAAGAATGCATCCCGCCCTATGCCGGGCCGTATCAGTTCAAGCAGTTTCCTTGCACCCAGCCGCGGCTGGCGGCGACGGTGTGCCATTACTTGCTGAATGATTTCTTCTTGTTTAAAAGTCCGCATTTCTGTGGACCGGTGATGCTGGTAATAGGCTTGTGAACTGTAACCAAGCAGTCTGCATAACTCGCGCAGCCCGCGGCTGCGTTTTTGCATGCTTACTCCGACTGCCTGGTGCCAGACTTTTTTCTGATGTTGGTACCCAGCTCCTTATCTGCTATATCTATGATGTTATTCAGCAGCTCATTCTTTAGCTGCTCTGTCCGTAACATCGCTTTCAATAAAGACACATCATCGGGAAGAACTGTCTTCTTCGAACTTCTCAATGCCTTTTCGTTTAACTTGTCCTTGTTCACTATGCGGGAAATAGTTGTGGGTGATACGCCGTACTTTTTTGCTAAGGTACGCAAACTCTTACCCATGATCTCACGCTCATGTATGATACGCTCCGCTTTCCATTTGTCCATCTTGTTCCTCTACTTTTCTGTAAACTTATTTCAGGACAAGTCACAGTTTGTTTTAACGGCAATAATTGTCGATAATCAGAATTTTAATTTCGGGCATACGTAATATGGCAACAAAAAAAAGCCTGCGAATTTCGCAGGCTTAGTATTTCTAAAGCCCCTCTCCTTCGGAAAGGGGTTGGGGTGAGGTCGGATTATACCGCGTCTGACAGCGATGTAAATGTAAAGTCGCGGATCTTCATTGGCGGGATCAGATAGCTGCGGTAGCTTTCAACGCTGATGCTGCGCTCGGGTTTACCCAAAGCTTCCACATTGTTCAGCATAATTACCGGGCTTTCGTTAAAGCGCATATTCTTTATCGGGAATTTGATCTGGCCGTTCTCGATATAAAAAGTACCGTCGCGGGTAAGGCCCGTTAACAGCAGCGACTGCGGGTCTACCATACGGATGTACCAAAGGCGCGAAACTAAGATGCCCCGCTCGGTGCTTTTGATCATATCTTCCAGGCTCATGTCGCCGCCTTCCATAATGATATTACTTGGCCCGGGAACCGGGGCTACATTTTTCTTTTGCGCCCAGTAACGCGAGTAGCTTAGGTTTTTAACTACACCATTACGTATCCAGTCTATCTTTTCTAGGGGCTGGCCTTCACCATTCCAGGTAGAACCCGGCAGCTCGGTATTAAAAGGATCTGAGTAGATGCTTACTTTGTCATCTACCAATTTTTCGCCCAAACGGGTACCGCCGCCTTTTTTACTTAAGAAGCTGCGGCCTTCGTCGGCGCTGCGCGCGTCAAAACGGAACATGTTTTCAAGCATATAAGTGCCCGCAACCGGCTCCAATATCACGGTGTATTTACCAGGCTCAATGGCGCGCGCGTTTTTAGAGCTTAATGCCTTTTGTGTAGCTATCCTGGTTGCACTTGCGGTGTCCAGTTTGCTTACATCAGTAAAACCACGTGCTGCATAGCCAGAGATAGTACCCGCGGCATCACGAGTGGTCACAGAGAATATTACGTCTGTAGATTTATCATAAGCAAATAAACCTTTGCTGTTTGCTACTGCTTCAAAGCGGGTGGTGTTTTCCAAAAACCCTGCAGCTTGTAAACCTGCTGCTTTGGTTACGTCTAAACATTTGGCAGTAAGGTCTGCGCGCTGGTCAGGGGTAATGGCCGCGGTTTTAGGGTTATACTCTATCGAGTCTTTAAAGGTTGACGGGCCAAGCATCGGCATGCGCTCGGGGTTTTCGGGCGCTAACTGTGCCAGCTCTTCAGAACGGCGGACCACTTTTTCTAAAGAGGCATCGTCAAACTCATTAATAGTTGCAGAACCTGCTTTTTTACCGTAAACAGAGCTTACAGCCAGGCCAACCGTACTGATATCGCCCGCGGTTGACACCGCGTTTAAGGCAGTACGTATGTTGCCGCCGTCGTTACCGCGAAGGCTTACTTCACATTCGTCGGCTTTTGAATAACTAAGCACCTTCTTTAATAAAGCCTGTGCTTCTTCTCTACTATATATAGGCATGTCTATTATCCAATTTTACGTTTAGTATTTATTACATTAACTCCATTAAAGCGCGCGGTTGATGAACCATGAGACACAGCGTTAGACTGGCTTGGCTGGCCTTTACCGTCATTGAAAGCGCCGCCCAAACGGTAATCCCGCTCGTCGCAAACAGCAACTAATGAGTTCCAGAATTCCTGGTTTGTTGCCTGGTAAGCCACATCATTAAGCATACCTACAATTTTGCCGTTCTTGATCTCATAGAACAACTGACCGCCAAACTGGAAGTTATAACGCTGCTGGTCAATAGAGAATGAGCCGTTACCCACAATGTAAATGCCTTTCTCAACACCTTTGATCATATCATCAACGCTTAACGGCGTTTTGCCCGGAGCCAGTGATACGTTAGGCATACGCTGGAATTGTACGTCGTCCCAAGATTGTGCATAGCAGCAGCCTTGCGAGTGGTCTAAACCAATAATGTGCGCCTGGTCGCGGATGGTTTGGAAATTGCTTAAGACGCCATCCTTTACTATCTGGAAGTTTGTTGGTTTAACACCTTCGTCGTCATATCCAACCGCGCCCAAAGAACCGGCCTGGTCCCTGTCTGCAACAATGTTCATGTTTTTGCTGCCGAAGTGGAAGTTGCCCGATTTTAGTTTATCAACCGACAGGAAGCTGGTACCTGCGTAGTTAGCCTCATAACCCAATACTCGGTCAAGCTCAGTAGGGTGGGCTACAGATTCGTGGATAGTAAGCCACAAGTGAGACGGATCTAGCACCAGGTCATATTTGCCCGGCTCTACAGATTTAGACATCAGCTTCTCGCCCGCGTTCTTGGTGGCGTTCTTAATGTCTTCGATGATGTCGTAACGCTTTTTGTACCGGGTTACCACGCCGTGTACTTTCTCTGATTCGACCGGGGTAAGGTATTCATAACCCATACCGCAAGGCATGCTTAGCGCCGCACGCGATTCAAAACCGCCAATCTCAACGTCCCGCTTGGTAACAGAGAAGTTAGGATAGATGCGGTGTATGTCCTGGTCGATATAAGAACCATCGGTAGAAGCGAAATACTTCTGCTCGTTTATGGCGAAGATCATGGAGTTTACAAAGCTTGCCCCGCCTTTCATGGCTTCCCCGTTTGCGGTAAGCAAAAGGTCTATCTTTTCTTTAATAGGCACCTCGAAAGCATTTTTTTCGATAGGCGTTTTCCAGCTTACTTCGCCATAGCCTTTTTGCGGCGCTAATTGAACAGGTTTACCACCTATCTTAGCGTTTGCTTTGGCAACAGCAACCGCGCGTTCTGCAATTTTTGCTACGCCATCTTTTGTTACCGCGTTGCCGGCGGCAAAACCCCAGCAGCCATTGGCGATTACCCGTATGCCTACACCGTAAGATTCTGAGTTGCCTACGTTTTGTACGCGGTTCTCGCGGGTGATTACTGCCTGGCTTAAGTAACGGCCGATGCGCATATCGGCATAAGTTGCGCCCTTAGATTTCGCCGTGTTAAGGGCTACGTCTGCAAGCTCTTTTTTAATGCGCACGTCAACATAATTGAGCGCCTCTTCCTGTTCAATGGGTTTGCCCATTGCCATAAAGCCCGGCAGCACCATTGCACCGGCGCCCGCGGCCCCGGATAAATAAATGAAGTCTCTGCGTTTCAAGGTTTAATCTCCTTTTGCTTAGTTATAAATTATTTAGTTAGTCTTGTTGTTAAAGTAAAAACCCCTTTTTGTCATCTCGAACCGTCGTCAGACGGGAGATATTCTCTGCTTTTTTTATTTCTTATCTCAGAAGATTTCTCCTCGTGCCTCGTCGAAATGACGGGATGTGAAATATCAGCGAGAAAACTTTGCCTCTGCCCATAAATAGCTGAAGGCCAAAAGCAGCAAGACATAAAAGTATGTTTTAGATACGGCAATTGCTACCTTATGTTGTATTTGTTTTGTTACAGATTTTGGACGATGCTGCATAGCATATTGCCATGTATCATCGCTTAAGTTCAACCGTTTTAAACTCTGCCATTCGGTTTGCGGGTAAATATAAAACCACTGAGGTGCATCACTTCCCTGCTGAACCTGCTGCCAGCCGGCATGGGCGGGCCAATAGTCTGCAATATATTGAAACGGCATGTCGGGCTGCTGTATAACAGAAACCTTTTCGGCATTTATTTTAAGCTGTGGGTTTGCCACCGATGTAGATAATTGAACCTTAACGTGCCCGTTCACATATGGCACGGCAGTTTTCACAACCCATTGCGAATTAACCGGGACAACTTTAGCAGCTTTACTAATTAGCAACGACCAGTATGCTGTATAATCTTTTTCATTGCCGCTTAGCATCCAGTTATGGGTATTGTTTAGCACCGTAAATATTTCCCTGCCCGCACCTTGTAAGGTAACACCTGCAATTAACCGCCCTTGCGGATCTGTGAGTAAAGGCTGGATATCATTCTTTGCAGCGATAAAGTATGGATCGACCAGTAGTTTAGAAGTAAGATTATTCCCGCCCTGTATTTTGAATGCTGTAGCTACCTGGCCGGTATTTGCAGACCTGCCAAGCGAAAAGTTTTGCTGTAGCCAATGACCTGAATGTGTGGTACTGTCTGCACGGACAATTACGCCCGTTCCCTTTTGCAGCACCTGTTGCTTTAGCGCGCCGGCTTCTGCGGGTTTTAGGGTTTTCAAGACATCCAATGTCGCAAACACCGCATCGAATTTGCTGAGCAGGGCAGAAGTAAGCGTACCCAAGGACTGCTGCGGTACATTGGCAAATTCCTGGCTGTACTTGTCTTTACTGATCATGGAGCGCAGTGCCACACCATAATGATTTACTGTAAGCCAATCCTTAAGAAACTTATTTTCAAAATCGGGCGTGTTGGCAAGGATCAGCACGTTAAGCGGCCTGGTGTCCAACACTTCCAGGGGTATGCCGTCGTTACTAATAGTATCCTTACCGCTTATGGCAAGTAACCTGTAAACGGCGCGGCCAATGTTTTTGGGTTTGGCCTTTAAGTCGAAAGTTGTTGCACCGCCTGTAGGTATTGTGGCGGAATCGAGCGTAGTGCCTAAACCTTTCAGCACCAAATTAATAACGTTATTGGATGGGTTGTTGTACCTGCCCTGCACTGTTAAAGTTTCACCCGCCTTTAACCGTGTGTTCCAGTTTACAGAAGGTATGCCCTGCGGCGGTTTAGGAGAATTAAAATCTACCGGCAGACTGTCCAGTTGCTTAAGCTCATCCTCGCCCAGTCCGAAACCTAGTATTTTAACGGAAACATAGGCTGGCTTTGCGTTTGTGATATCCTGTAAGCCGTTTATCAATTTTGCCTTGGGGTAGGTCTTTGCGATCGATTTACTGAGGGTTACAACGGTGTCGTTTCGTGAAATGCTATCCGCGTTAAAACCATCGGTAAGCAAAACAGCCTGTTTGCCATTAACGCTGTCGGTTATTGATGAATAGCTTACAGGCAGTATGATACACGCTAAGGCACCGATAGCAAAAAGCACGGCCGCTAAGCGCAGCCACAGATTCCGCTTGTTGGCACGAATGATTTCCCGCCACACCGCAAAAATGGCAAGCAAAATACAGACGATGATAATGATATAAGTTTGGTTCATTACCTGTTAATCTTGCTTAAGTTTTTAAAGTAGCCCTGGCTTAGACCAAAGTCTGTACCCGAAGTTGAGGTCGGCATTTGCTGACGTGCAGGCAATAATTTTTGGATACCCGTTTCGGCACGGGCGATATTGGCCGGGGTCAACTTACCGGAAAGAATATTTTTAAAAGCCGTTACAGCGGGCAGATACCCCCGTGGATCTGTGCTTGCTTTTGCGCCAACTTGCTGGGCAGCAATTTGCAGTGAATGTTTATCAGCGGAGCTCAAGTTAGCATCTGTTTTCAATTGCTCTAATATCACAACAGCTTTTTGCAGGGCTGCATATTTATCGGGCTGCTGTTGCGCGTCTTCATGAGCAACAGGCTGTGCAATCTTAGTAAGGTCGCCGGTAAGTCGTTTCTCCGGTTTCAGCGGAGTGGTCTTGTAACCGGTTTTGGCCACGTATGACCTCGACTTTTGCTGCAAGTCCTTTAGTAAGGTTAATGCTTTAAATTCAAATGGCAGTGCATCCTGCGGTTTGTATAAGCGAAGCTGCAATTCTGCTTTCCACATTTCAGATAGTGTCGCCTTTAACTGCGCTTTAGCGGTAGGTTCGAGGAAAGTGGCATCTTCTGCGTTGTCATGTTTATCGGTATAGGCGTCCATAATCTTTCCGGCATTGCTAAAATTCTCGGCTTTGCCCAGGTCGCTTCCGGCTTCTTCGCCTATGTTAGATTCGTCTTCTTCGCCCAAAAACTTGCCGTAACGTAAGCGCAGCAGCTTTTGGTCTGTAGCCAGTTCATTCGAACGCTTATTAAATTCTGCTCTGCTGATGCTGTCTCTGGCGTGCAGTAGATTCTGGCTGTCAATAATGATCTGGCGTTCGCTGCGGAAAAATTCGGGTTTAAGGTTTACACCGGATACAATGCCGTCCATAGTTAACAATGCCGCGGTATCCTGGATAGAAACAATGTAAACATCTGTTTTGCTGACCTGCTGATGCGTATCTACTGCTTGAATATAAAAATACAACTCGTCGCCCGGTGCCATGCCTAGTTTGGAAAGATCAAGGGTTTTGGATAAGCTATAATCTTTGTCGTGCCCGCTGAAACTTTGATCGAAGTTTAATTTATACTCCTTGAATTTTACAGCCTCGCCCGAGCCCGTAGCCACAGTTGCACCTATGATACTGCCTGCAACGCCATAGTCGTCATTAACAGATACAGCAATGTTGACAATAGGCTGCCTGCCGGCTTCAATGTGGGTATATTGCTTTGGTGTCTTGATCCTGATGACAGGCGGGGCGTCTTTATTGATATTGATAGCATACAGGTCTGACAATTTACCGTCAATATTAACCTGGTAAGAACCGCCGGCAGTGACCCCTTTTGCTGCCGACCAATGCCGTTTGTCTTTACCGGCGCGCATCGCTATAACTTGTTTTTCGTCAAAAATGAGCTTGATATCTTTTACGTCGAGGTTAGTTTCTAAGTTCCAGCTGATGGTAGACCCTTCTTCGGCGTCTATTGTAAAACGGCTTTGCGTGCGCAGCGAACGGCCTGTATAAGCAGGCGGCGTGATCCTGATGTCCGCAGAACTTATCTCAGGTAAAATCTTTTCAGGCGGAAGGTTCTTGGCGCCTAACGTAGATGTTGCTGCAAAATTTTGAAGCGCCGCATACCATTTAACGGGCAAATGAGTCAAAATTTGAGAAAATACCACAGCCGTAAATAAAGCGATGATGGAAACTTTAAATGTGCTGCGCAATTGGGCAGGCGCGTTGGGTACATCGCGCAATGCGTTTTGTACTTTGCTTACCTGTAAACGCTCCAACAAACTAAGGCTGTCGGCCGGTTTAAGGGCTAAACTGCTGCTTTCCTCTAATTGCGGATAAGTTTGGTCTAAGAACGCAAGCACCTGATTAGTCTGCACTTTCCAGAATCTGTGAATTAAGCCGACTATTAAAACTGCAAACAGGAAGACAGGGATAGCATACGAGTAAGAAAGTCCGAATACGATGTGTAGAGTAGTGCCAACCGCGAAGGCTATCGCAAAGCACAGGATCAGGTCCGCGTTTACGCGGTTCATTACCCATCGGCGCCGTATAGTTGCAATTTTATTTGCGCCCTCAGCCATTTGCTTCTACCACTTTATTTGATGTTGCCAGCCATCGTTCAGCAAAAAATAATAACGCCAACGCGATCCAGAAATAAAAGGCCAGCTCTTTTTGCATGGCGAACTTTTTCGCAATTGCGGTTTTTTGAGACGTCTTGACCGGCATCATCTCATCGGCTGACATCTTCCGCCTGTCGAATTTAGAGAAGTCGGCTGCGGTGCCGCCAAACACCAATTGCAGCATTAGTTGCGGGAAAACGCTGCTCCAAACCAGATCATTATAAGCCGGGCTAAACCGCGTCTGAAATTTATAAAGCATTGCGTTGCCTTTTTTTATTGAAGATAAAAGCGCATTGCCATAGCCGTCGCGCCATATCGCCTCGCCACCCTGATTAACACTAATAGTTTTAAAAATTGCGGTTTGCTCGTTGCCGGATGGCAAAGCGTACATTTTTGCGCTAACCATATTGGTTGCAGCAAGGTTTTGCTTACCTTTTTGGTAGATAAACACGTCTGCGTTGCTATCAAACAACCTCGTCGGTACAGCCTGTTCGGATAACCAGAATACCCAGTTTTGCTCAGACGGAATTGGTGAACCGTTACCATAGACCTTTATTGAATACCGCCGCCTGCTAAATTGGCCTGCAGCCTCGAGCGCCGCTTTTAAATACTTTGCATCGTCCTGAAAATGGTCGGTATAAATGGCTATGTGCACCGCAGATGTATCAACCGTAAAAGATGTTGCCGGGTGCTGACTGAGACTAACCACGGCCCTGCCGTTTTTTACATCTACCTTGTATTCGTCATCGCCTTTTTCTGATTGAATGGTAGTGTAATCAAAACGAATTCCCGACGGGTTGCTTTTGCCCTTAACTACGCTAATTGTCTTATCATTACTAAACCAGGCACTTTGTACCCACTGCGCGCTGCTATCAGCAGTTGCATAAGTTTGCCAGTGAAGATTAAGATCTGCTTCGGGCTTGTCACCTGCAAAATGTTTCCGCTCATTTGAAGTATAAAGATAAATAGGTACATCAGCGGCTACTTTAGCATCTAATTCCCTGATCAATGACCAATAGTTATCTGCGGCGTTTCCTGGTTTCGATAAACTCGTGTCTTTTTGTTTAATGAGGTTTGCCAAATCAACCTTTGGAAAACTATCGTTAAAAAAGTGAAACTCATATCCTTTTTGTAAAAGTGAGTCTATGGGCTTTTTAAATTGGGTGTATCCCACTTTAAAATCTTCCCTAGGAAATAGTACCCACCCGGCAGGTTTCTTAGTTTTAAGCTGCTGCTGCAAGAAAGGTTGCGCCAAAAGAAAAGCTATTAAGGCAAGTAATAAACAGCGTAGCATTAAAAGCGGTATATCGGTCAATTTGAAACTGCGGCTGCTTTTACGTGACGCTTCTGAAATGAGAGAAATGCTGCCCACCTTAAGCACGCGTCCTGGCTTGATATTCCACAGGTGAATAACCAGCGGGATGGCCAGGGCAGCAAGTGCGGAAAACCAAATGGGATTTAAAAATTGCATTTATATCCCCTTTTTTCTTTGAACCAAAAAATCACGTAATGCAATATCTAACGGTTGAGATGTATCAAGCATGCGGTAGTAAATGCGCTTGTTTAACAACTGCGACTTGATGTTCTGCAGATGCACTATTAATCTCTCAGCATAAGTTTTTTTCGCCTGTATAGTGTCGATCTCGACAGTCTCACCGGTTTCCAGATCTTCAAGCGCAGAGTAACCGCCAAAATCAAAGTCGATCTCATTCTTTCCCATCAGGTGAAACACAATTACTTCGTGCTTCAACGCCGACAGCGAATCCAGAAGTTTAAATATCTCATCATTGTGCTGGTACATATCAGTAATAAAAACCAGCATTTCTTTGCGGCCGGCGCCCGCGAAAAGTTCCTTGTAATTTACCGGTTTAGTAAATGTACCCGACGGGGAAATGTTATCCAGCTGATAAAAAATACGTTGTAAATGTTGCGGGTCGTTTTTAGACGCGAGCGTAAAAAGATCGCCCTCGCGGAAAATATACAAACCGGACGCGTCGCCCTGTTGGGTAACCAGATAGGCAAGCGATGCCGCTAACCAGCGTGCATAATCTATCTTTTTTATTCCGCCATCTGTGTGGTTCATAGACGCGCTTGCGTCTATTAAAAAGCGGACGGAAATGCTCGTTTCTACTTCAGATTCGCGGATATAATAGCGGTCGCTGCGGGCAAACATGCGCCAATCCAGCCAGCGCAGATCGTCGCCCGGCTGGTAGCTGCGGTACTGGCTAAACTCTAATCCCGGCCCTTTGACAGTACTTTTATTATACCCGTTCATAAAGCCATCGATCACCGTTTTCGCCAGCAAGGGCAAATTCTTTATGGTGGTTAATACTTTTGGGTCTAATTGCATAAGCCTCACCCCACCCTCTCCAAAGGAGAGGGCTTTTGGTTGTTTGATTTATCTTTTTTTAACACTTAAAGATTAATAATTTCTTTGTTTTTGCCAATGCCTTTCAAATACGTGCAAAGATTTTAATGCCCTCTCCTTTGGAGAGGGTTTGGGTGAGGACTTTCATCAGATCGCCTTCGGCCTTGTAACCAGTTTTAAAAGTTCCGCCGTCGCCACGTCAGACGTGATACCTTCGGCTTCTGCTTTAAAATTCATCAAAATTCGATGGCGTAAAACGGGTATAGCCATGGCGTGGATGTCTTCCATTAAAACCGCGTAGCGGCCTTTTAGCAATGCACGTGCTTTGGCTGTTAAAATTAAGGCTTGGCCTGCACGCGGACCCGCACCCCAGCGTACCCACTCTTTAACATAATCCACCGTAGTAGTGTCCGGCCGGGTGGCGCGAATAATGCTGCTCACATATTTAACCAAGTCTTCGCTTATGCTTACCTGGCGTACTAAAGCCTGCGCCTGCTGGATCTCTTCGGCAGTGATAACCGGGGTCACCTCTGCTTTCTTTGTGCCTGTAGTGCGGTTCAATACCTCAAATTCTTCCTGCTCTGTCGGATAACCAATTTTTATCAGCAATAGAAACCGGTCGAGTTGGGCTTCCGGCAACGGATATGTCCCCGCCTGCTCAATAGGGTTCTGCGTAGCGAGTATAAAAAACGGCTTGTCGAGCGGATAGGTTTGCCCGCCGTAGGTCACCTCAAACTCCTGCATAGCTTCCAATAAGGCAGATTGTGTTTTTGGTGGTGTACGGTTGATCTCGTCTGCAAGGATGATATTGGCAAACAGCGGCCCTTTGTTAAACTTGAAGAAGCGCTTGCCCGTTACGTGGTCCTCTTCTAAAATCTCTGTGCCCACAATGTCTGTCGGCATCAAGTCGGGCGTAAATTGTATCCTTCGGAAAGCCAAGTGCAGTGCCTGCGACATGGTTTTTACGATCAGGGTTTTGGCCAGGCCCGGCACACCTTCTAAAAGGCAGTGTCCGCCTGCTAAAAACGCTACCAAAAGTTCATCTAAAATGGCGTCCTGCCCAACAATAACTTTCTGTATTTCTGTTTTAAGCTGCGGCAGTTTTGCCAGCAGCGTTTTAACATCATTCTCGGTAAGTTCCAAAATAAAAGGGGTGTTAATAGGATATTTATTTCCTGACACAATATATCGCCCTTTTAAGGCTTTTACAATTATGATTGCAAAATACTAAAAGAAGTATCTAAAAAATTACAAGGGCGATAACTGAAAACTGCTTTAGCCGAAAATATTGTACTAATTTTAGGGTTTAGATATTAATGCCCTTAGCACCAAAATTTACTTTCGCGCGTTTAAGCTACCACTCCGGCGACTGGGATACAGACCAACGCATGCCGTCTAACATTCTTAACTCGCTGCTGGAGTATACCACCATTCCTATCGAGCTGAAAGAGAAAACTATAGCCCTAAGCAGTCCGGAAATTTTCAACTATCCTTTTACCTATCTAAGCGGCCATAAACTGGTGCAGTTTGACGCGCAGGAACGGTCGAATTTTAAAAAGTACTTGCAAAACGGAGGTTTTGTGTTTGTTGATGATTGCAACCACGACATCGACGGCTTATTTGCCAAATCGTTCGAAACGCAGATGGCTTCGTTGTTCGGCGCAGGCGCGTTAAAGAAAATTCCAAATAACCATCGCATTTATAATTCGTTCTTCACATTTGAGAAAGGCCCGCCAAACACATCCTTTGAGTTAAATGGCTGGGGCGACGATCTAATACATGACTACCTTAAAGCCATAGAGATAAACGGCCGCATTGCAGTTCTATACAGTAATAAAGATTACGGCTGCGAGTGGGATTACGACTTTCGTAACAAGCGTTTCCTTGCTGAAGACAATACCAAATTTGGTGTAAATATTGTGGTTTATGCTATGGGGGCGTAGGTAGACTATAGGGAATTTGCAGAAAGGTAACTAATGCTTTAGTTTTATTTCATGACCATATCAATTAACTTACCTGAGGGTTTCGAAATTAGTGAAAATGAAATTTTGATTGCATTAGCAATCGGTTTGTATAGAAGTAGTAAATTGACTTTTGAACAAGCCGCACAACTTGCAAGGTACAGCTATCAAGATTTTTATAACAAGCTTGAAATCGATAAAATGTTCAAATTGACGGAAACGGAGCATCTATTATCTACAAATGCCAATAAGAAGCATCTCGACCAATCTATTGCTCAAGTCAACGCTGGCAATGTGATTCCTTTTAAAGAATTATAACCCTATGAAAAACATTCCATTAGCAATTTTGCTTTTCTTAACCACTTCCGCATTTGCTCAAAATAACTTGTCCGTTGGCAATAGCGGAAAAGTTTGGTCGGCGGCGTATCAGCAACGGGCGGCTGAATATAAAGCTTTATGTTTCCAGGCGTATAACATCGCTAAGATGCGGCTGGACGAGGCAGTTCGGCTGCATAAGAAAGGCAAACCCTTAGCGGTGGTGACCGACATTGACGAGACGCTGTTAGATAATAGTCCCGAGGGTGCACGTGCCGGTTATGCCAATGAAGGTTTCAATAACACCAAATGGCAGGAGTGGACCGCGCGTGCAGTGGCGGATACGGTGCCCGGGGCGGCGGAGTTTTTCAAATACGCGGCTAAAAAGCATGTGACCGTTTTTTATATCACCAACCGGGGTGAGAAGGAACGTGCGGCTACCTTAAAGAACCTGCAGCTATACGATTTGCCTTTTGCAGATGATGCACATCTTTTTTTGCGTGACAAAGTTTCGAGTAAGGAAACGAGGCGCCAAATAGTATTGGCCAGGTACAATATTGTGTTGTTATGTGGTGATAACCTGCCCGATTTTGACGTATTGTATGATAACCCAAAAAGTGAGGAAGGCCGTGCTGAGGTAACGCACAAGTTAAAAGCACAGTTTGGAAAAAAATATATCGTTATACCGAACCCATCCTACGGCGACTGGGAAAATGGCTTATATGATTTTAGGAGCAAATTGACTAACGGGCAAAAGGACTCTTTAATAAGGGCGAAAGTAAAAACACAGTAACATTAACTTTGCGTTAAGCAGTTAATTCTCAAAGGTCAATCGTTAGCTTTGTCATAGTCAAAATCTGCTATGAAACATCGCTTAGTCATTCTGTCTTTAATCTTTTTGTTTTTTGTGCATCTGTCTCAGGCGCAAACACCGGGCAAAGTAGCCGCTACAAACCAGGTGCTATTGTCTAATGGTTGGAAGCTAAGCCCTGCAGGGCGCTCTTTACACTTGGGCGATTTGCCGCTAAATATGGAACTCTCGCCATCGGGCAAGATGCTGGCAGTGACCAATAACGGGCAGAGTGTACAGTCGATACAACTGATCGACCCTAAAAATGAAAAACTGCTTGATGAGCAGGTTATCGGTAAATCGTGGTATGGCCTGGCTTTCAGTCATGACGAAAGCAAACTTTACGCTGCCGGCGGTAACGACAATATCATTCTTACCTACCACGTCACCAACAATAAGCTAAGCAAACCTGATACCATTAAACTGGGATTGCCATGGCCAAAAGACAAGATCTGCGTAACCGGCTTAGCGGTTAATAACGCGAATACGATACTATATGCTGTAACCAAAGAAGACAACACACTATATACCATTGATCCGGCGACAGGTAGCGTGATCAATAAAATTGCGCTCGGCGCGGAGGCCTACGATTGTTTGCTATCTCGCGACGAGAAGCAACTGTATATTTCATTGTGGGGCGCTAACAAGGTCGCGGTCTATAATACCGTTAGCAAACAGATCAGCCATAGGATAGCCACACAGAGCCACCCCAACGAGTTGCTGCTGAATAAAAGAGGCACCTTGCTTTACGTGGCCAATGCGAACGATAATTCGGTATCGGTGATTAACACTGCTACCTCGAAGGTTATAGAGACTATTTCTGCCGCGTTGTTTCCCACAAACCTCACAGGCTCAACCAGCAACGGTCTTGCGCTTAGCGCCAACGAAAAGACTTTGTATATCGCCAATGCCGATAACAATTGCCTGGCAGTTTTCGATGTAGCAAAGCCCGGCAACAGCCTTAGCCGCGGCTTTATCCCGGTGGGGTGGTACCCGACCAATATCAAAACTCTTGGGAATAAGATATTGGTAGCTAACGGTAAAGGTTTCAGCTCTATGGCAAACCCTAAAGGCCCGCAACCTGTGCTTAAGACCGATAACAGCAGTTTTCAAAAAGGTGCCATCAACAGCCGCGAGCAGTACATCGGTGGTTTATTCAAAGGCACATTATCTTTTATAGAAACACCCACAGCAGATCAGCAGCAAACCTATACCAAACAGGTTTATGCCAACACGCCCTTTAACAACCAAAAAGTGGCAGAGGCGGCCGGTGTGGCAGGCAATCCAATTCCGCGAAAAAGGGGAGAGGTTTCGCCTATTAAGTACGTCTTCTATATCATGAAAGAGAACCGCACTTACGACCAGGTTTTGGGCGATGCGCCGGGTGGTAATGGAGATACATCATTATGCATATTTGGCAAACGCGTTACGCCTAACCAGCATGCCATAACCAGTGAATTTGTTTTGTGCGATAACTTTTACGTGGATGCCGAGGTTAGCGCAGACGGTCACAACTGGACCATGGGTGCTTACGCGACAGATTTTACGGAGAAAACCTGGCCTACCAGTTATGGCAGCCGGGGCGGCGAGTATGATTTTGAGGGCACCCGCCCGATAGCTTATCCGAAAAATGGTTACATCTGGGATTATTGCAAGCGAGCGGGTTTAAGCTACCGCAGCTATGGCGAGTTCGGTTCGTACGGACAAACTAAATACCCCGCGCTGAAAGGGCATATGTCGCCATCCCCGCCATTTGATCTAAATATTCCCGACCAGCACCGGGTTGACGTATGGATCCGCGATTTCGATTCGCTGCTTGCCGTAAACCAGGTACCACGCTTTAATAATATGGACCTCCCGAACGATCATACCAGCGGTCAGCATAAAGGTGCTATCTCGCCCATAGCGGCGGTCGCCGATAACGACCTGGCGGTAGGCAGGTTCATTGAGCACCTGTCGCATAGCCCCATCTGGAAAGAATCTGTGGTGTTTATTTTAGAAGATGATGCCCAAAACGGACCTGACCATGTGGATGCTCACCGGTCCCCTGTTTATGTGGTTGGCCCTTATATAAAACGCAATGCAGTGGTACACCAAATGTATTCTACATCAAGCGTCCTGCGTACTATGGAGTTGATATTGGGTCTGCCGCCCATGAGCCAGTATGACGCTGCAGCCATGCCCATGTTCGAATGTTTTACTAACAAACCGGACTTCTCCCCATACAAAGTCAAACCCGCGGAAGTTGACTTAAACAAGCGCAATGTCGCCGTAAACGAAAGCAGCCGCCGCTCAGAAAAGTTTATGCTGGCCAAAGAAGATGCCGTGCCCGACCTTGAACTTAATGAAGTGATCTGGAAATATGTAAAAGGCGAAAACTCAATTATGCCCGCGCCAAAACGCAGCGCTTTTGTGATACTGGAGAAGAAAAAGAAAAAAGACGATGACGATTGAGCGGATGTGCGAATGAGTAAATGTGCAAATGTGCAGATGCTTGCTTTAGGGATGGTAATGGTAAGCCCGCAATTCGATAATTATTGGGAAAGGGAACTTCCAAATAAAACATACAGCCATTTTTTAAGCAATACTTTTAACCCCTCACCTGTTTACCAGGCTCTTAGCGATATTAGATCTTTCCCGCACAATTTTTTTAAATTGCTGTTGTAATACTATACATCGCATTTATGACGGTAATTGAGAACGAATATTTAAGGGTATCCATTAGCACGCAGGGTGCAGAATTGCATTCTGTATTTAATAAACAGACAGGAGTAGAGCAGCTATGGCAGGCTAACCCCGATGTTTGGCCGTGGCACGCGCCCAACTTATTCCCGGTTGTTGGCGGATTGATCAATGATGAATTGCATGTCGACGGTCAAAACTATGCGATGAAACGCCACGGCTTCGCGCGCCAGAGCGAATTTAAAATGGCCGCCGAGACTACTAAAACCCATGCGTTGTTTTCACTGCATTATAATGACGAGACCCTAAAGGTCTATCCTTATAAATTTACATTCCAGATCATTTACGACCTCATAGAAAACTCGCTTAGGGTTACCTATAAAGTCATAAACCTCGAGAGCAAGCCTGTCTACTTTTCAGTGGGCGGGCACCCTGCCTTTAACGTGCCATTTAACGCGGGCGAAAGCTATGAGGACTATTATCTGGAGTTTGAAACCACTGAGGCCCTGGCAACCCATCGTTTGTCTGCAGAAGGCTATTTCAACGGCGAGACAGACCCCGTGCAGATGAACGGCAACAAACTGCGCTTAACACGTCAGCTGTTTGATAATGATGCCCTTGTGTTTAAGCAGTTGAACACCCGACAGGTAACTATTAAAAGCGACAAGCACGATCAATCACTATCGGTAGAGTTTCCTCATTTTAACTATCTGGGCATTTGGGCCAAACCCGGTGCCGACTTTGTTTGCATAGAGCCCTGGCTGGGCTGCGCAGATACCGAAGGCAAACAAGTTGATATTTCGCAAAAAGAGTGCATACAGAAAGTAGAACAAGGGCACGTCTTTGAATCGAGCTTTTATGTGAGTGTGTAGAAAGGTAAGTCATGCCGAACTTGTTTCGGCATCTCACAGGACGGTATCTAAAAAGTTTATTTGCATTTGGGATGCCGAAACAAGTTCGGCATGACTCTTTTTATTATTTACTGTTTCACTTGAAACAGTTGAAACAGCTGTTCCCTACTTTTAAGTATCTGATAGGATGTTGCTCGTTGTTGATTATCAAGCAGTTGTAGCGTTTACCTGCGAGCACTACTTTGTCAGTGTTTCAATAAAATATGACAAGCGTCATAAATATTAATATTCGGATCGTCAGACAGTGATCCGGTTTCGCATCAACATTTTGAGACAGTGATCAATTTGCATGACGATAGCGTCTGGAATTAGATATTTATTAAAAATTATTACGAGCAGTAACATTGTTGCTTAAGGTTTCGTATAATAGCGTTAGCAACATTAATGCTAAACCTTATTATGAAAAAGATACCCCTTCTTATTCTGTCGGTTCTTCTGACGGGCTTTTGTTATGCTCAAATTCGTTATGTAGATTCCTTTTCCCAAGGGCTAACGTCTGCAAATAAAAGCAATAAGCTTTTGTTTGTGTCCGTAAATCCGCCTTCTTTCGCTTCATCAAGTGGCATGAAAAGCAGGCTAAATGACCCTGATGTCATCAAATATTACAATGATAATTTTATAAGCTTCTCCTGTGTTATAACTGATACGGCTGCTATGCGGCAATTGCGCAAGTTTCAGGTTGGGAACACGTTTCCGTGCTTTTTATTTATAGACGGGCAAAATAATTTGGTGTATAAAGCTACCGGCAATTCTCCGTTCGCGTCTAAATACATGGACATGGCTAAAGAGGCAATCAACCTTAATCAGAACGGGAACACCATAACTGCTTATGAAAAGAGGTTTAAGACGGGAAAAGCGGATGCTAAATCTTTAAAGGACTATATCTCCTTGAGAGAAAATATTGGCGTGTATGATAACGCAAAATTGGTTGACCAGTACGTTGATTTCCTGACAATAGGCGAACTTAATGACTATAAAACTATTTTGTTTTTGCTTGAAGCTGGTCCTTATGTATATGGCAAAACGTATTCGCTCATTTACAATAACCGTAAAATTGTAGATAGCATTTACAAAACAGAAACGCCGCGACTAAGATCAGACATCAATAACCGGATGATCGTTAACACCAGGGCAGAGGCGATTGCTACCAAAAATAAGGTCTTGGCCCAGCAGCTATCCAATTTTATACAAAACATCTGGAGCAAGACCAATTATAGGCAGGGGTTTATTGAAAGCCAACGCGAGATGCTTTTGTATTACAAATCTGTGAATGATACCACAAATTACCTGCGGGAAGCCGAGTATTTTTACGATGGCAACTATATGAGAATTTCAGCAGATTCAGCTAAAAAGCTTTTAGTTAAACAACGCGAAAACATTGCTAAAAATGGCATACGTGGGGTAAATAGTCTTATGAGTATAGATACAACTAAAACAAAAAGTGTTTTCACACTGCGGGAGGCGGGCATCTCTGCACCCGTTGACCCTATAGCGTCCGGCTTAAATGCAGGGGCATGGGAGTTTTATTTGACAGGTACAAAAAATAGTAATTATTTATTTAAAGCCTTGTTGTGGAGCAAGCGTTCCATAACTCTTTCACCAAATAACTATGCCTTTTATGACACGTATGCACATCTGCTTTATCGGCTATCTCTGTTTCAGGATGCAGAAAGTAATGAGCAGTCTGCCATTAATTATGCTAAAGAGTACAAGCTGTCACCCACCCAAATAAACCAGTTGGAAGAAGAGCTTAGAAAAATGAAGCAAAGGAAGCTTTAACTATCCCCCAAACAGCCCTAATTGTCCTTTATCATCAATATTAACATCATCGGGGTTAGTGATCTCAAAGCTGATGTTCTTTACAGGTTTCGGCTGGTCAGGCTCCACAGGCTCTGGTTCTTTTGGTTTTATTTCCTCGACAGGCTCTACAGCTTTTTCGGGCACTACATCTTTTGCAGGTTTCTTTTCATCTACAAAATCGGGCAAAGTTTCTTCTACCGAATCAGGTGCAGGGTCGGGTACATCCTGCTCATCGTCATGTTCGGCAATAAGGCTGATGGTGCGTATAGAATGAGCCGACAACCGGTTGCCCATGGCTTTCATGCCTTTTACATCGATCAGGTCGGCAAGGTTCAATTCGGCTAATTCTAAAGTTTCAGCTTTTCCCTTTAATTGTTCTATCTTGACGATAGGCTGCCCCGAACCGGATAGTATTACCAATTTAGAACCCGGCTCGTCGCTAATAATGCTGGTCACCTTGCCGTTGGCGGTATTCTCAAACGTAAAACGCTTAACCATGTAATTTTTAGATTTACCGTCGAAATGTACTACCGAGTAAACCTTTCCGGCATCGTACTTTTCGATCAGCGTCATCTTATCATCGAAATGGTTGTTGAGGTCAAAGCCGGTTAGTTCATATGTGCCGTTTGCGTAAACGTTAAGGATGCGGTCTTCGCCATCAAACTCGCCCAGGTATTTACCACGCCCATCGGCGTTGAGTCGGCGTAAAATATCATCGTACCAGATCTTACGGCCGGCAAGTGTAGATACGCCTTTAGATTTAAGCACCACTTTCTTTACGGGGTATTTCGTCACCATGTTACCAATGCTGCCGCGGCCTTTAATAGCCAGGGCTGCAAAGTCTTCATCAAACTGCAGTTTCTTTAATTTGGCATGTGGCTTAAGCTGTACAGTGATGGTTTCGGCCTCTCCGTTAGGGTTGGCAGTGAAGTACAATACCTTTGACGCTTTACTGCCTTTCGTTAGATCATATTCCTTATCGCGGGTTACGCCCGCTACGGCAAAGCGCTTAATGTATGATACGCCGCTCTGACCATCCTTATAGATCATGTTGTAGATGGTGCGTTCATCATTCTTTTTAAACACGGCAGCGTGCAAAATGTCTTTCCCTACAAATACTTTGTCCTGTACTTTGGTGATGATACACTTACCATCTTCGCGGAAAACAATGATCTCATCAATATCAGAGCAATCGCAAACAAATTCGTCTTTTTTAAGGCCTGTGCCAATAAAGCCATCTTCGCGGTTTACGTATAGTTTAACGTTTGCCAACGCTACCTGGGCAGCCTCAACACGGTCAAAGGTGCGCAGTTCGGTTTTGCGGCCCCGGTCTTTGCCGTATTTCTCCTTCAGTTTCTCGAACCAGGCGATGGTATAGTCGGTAAGATGTTTCAGGTGATGCTTGACTGTTTTGATCTCGGCCTCGAGCGCCTTCATCTGTTCATCCGCCTTTTTTACGTCGAAGCGGGTTATACTGCTCATAGGTTTATCAATGAGCTTTTTATAGTCCTCGGGAGTTATTGGTCTATAGAATTGCGCTAAAAATGGTTGGAACAAATTATTTAAAACCTCAACCACTACTTCAAAATTGCCCGAATTTTCATACTCGGGGTTTTTGTACATCCCCTCCTGGATAAAGATCTTCAGCAACGAACTGAAGAAGATCTTCTCCATCAGTTCTTTTAAACGTATCTCGAGTTCTCTCTTAAGCAGGTTTTTTGTGGCAAGCGTGCTTTCTTCAAGGATGTCATTCACACTCATAAAGTGCGGCTTATCGCCTTTGATCACACAGGTATTGGGCGACAAGGATATTTCGCAATCTGTAAAAGCGTAGAGGGCATCGATGGTAACGTCGGGCGAGATGCCTGCAGCCAGGTGGATCACTATCTCCACATCCATGGCCGTGTTATCCTCTATCTTCTTGATCTTGATCTTGCCTTTATCATTGGCTGCGATGACACTATCTATAAGGCTGCCGGTAGTGGTGCCAAAAGGTACCTCTGTTATTACCAGGGTTTTTTTATCGCGTTCATTGATCCGTGCACGCACACGAACTTTGCCGCCACGCTGGCCTTCATTGTATGCGCTGCAATCTGCAAAGCCACCGGTAAAGAAATCGGGCATCAGGTTAGCGCGCGTACCACGCAGAACGCCAATAGACGCGTCAATCAGTTCCACAAAATTGTGGGGCATTATCTTGGTAGCCAAACCAACGGCAATACCTTCGGCGCCTTGTGCCAGCAGCAGCGGGAATTTTACCGGAAGTGTGATTGGCTCTTTGTTACGGCCGTCATAACTGGCCTGCCAGTCTGTAGTATCGGGGTTAAAGACAACCTCATTGGCAAACTTAGATAGCCTGGCTTCAATATAACGTGGCGCCGCTGCCGAGTCGCCGGTCTCGGGGTTCCCCCAGTTACCCTGGCAGTCAATCAGCAGGTTTTTCTGACCGGTCTGCACCATGGCATCTCCAATGGAAGCATCACCATGGGGGTGATACTTCATGGTATTGCCTATAACGTTGGCAGCCTTGTTAAAGCGGCCATCATCCATCTCTTTAAGCGAGTGCAGGATGCGGCGTTGTACCGGCTTTAAACCGTCATTGATGTGGGGTACAGCACGGTCCAGTATTACATACGAAGCGTAATCTAAAAACCAGTTTTCATATAATCCATCCAAAGAGATGGTGTTGTGAATGTTGTCGCTACCTGAATTATTTGGTATATCCGTGCCTTCTGAAGGAGTGTCCTGAGCCATTTTAACCTTTGATCAGGTAAATATAATTACAACTTATAAAAAAAGCTTTTAATGTGGATAACAGACGTGAGCGGACTAGTGGCGATTGTAATAGAAATGTAAAGGAAATATTAACTAGTTATTCTAGTTATGGTGCTTAAAAATACTAGATCCCCTACTTATTCGTCATGAAATCAACTGGTTTTGAGGGAGATACAAAGTTTAATAATTGTTGTTTGCAACAAGTTAGTTAAAAATCATTTTTGCAAAAAAGTGTAGCTTTCATGTCAGAGTTTTTCAAATTGTTTAATAAACTGTGTAAAAATTTTGTTAATGTTAAGAAAAACGTATTTTAGCAAACTAATTAACTCATTTAATAACGCATGAAAAAAATTTTACTTAGTATTTTTGCGGGTATATTGCTGCTTAGCCAGATGGCTTATGCGCAAACCCTCACTGTTACGGGTTTAGTTACCAGTAAAGATGACGGACAACCATTACCGGGTGTAACCGTACGTATTAAAGGAACAACCCGTGGCACTCAAACAGACGTAAACGGACGTTATACGATCGTAGTTCCGTCATCAGAGTCTACGCTTCAATTCTCATTTGTTGGTTATGATAGCTATGAGCAACGTGCAGACCAAAGAGGCAACATTTCTCTTGTATCTAACAAGCGCTCACTATCAGAAGTAGTGGTAGTTGGTTACGGTACCCAGTTACGTAAAGACGTTACCGGTTCTGTATCCAGTATCAAAGGGTCTGATTTTACCGACCGTGCTATACCGTCTTTTGATAAAGACCTTGCGGGTAAAGCAACAGGTGTTCAGGTAATTCAGCCTTCTGGTTTATTAGGCCAGCCTACTCAGATCCGTATCCGTGGTGTTAACTCAATTAACAACGGTCAGGGCCCTCTCTATGTTGTTGATGGTGTGCCTGTTAACGTTGGTAACGTTGGCGACTTAAGCCAGGTTACAAACTCTAACTCATTGGCGGATTTTAACCCGAATGACATTGCGAGCTTTGAAGTATTGAAAGACGGTGCTGCTACCGCGATCTACGGTTCACGTGCATCAAACGGTGTAATCTTGATCACAACTAAAAGAGGCCGCATTGGCGCTCCGCAGTTTACTTACGACGGCTATTTTGCAGAGTCTAAAGTTGCTAAAAGATTCAATCTTTTAAATGCAGATCAGTTTATTGAGGTTGCCAATGAGCGTTTGGTAGCTGCAGGTAACGCGCCTCAGGCTTTCCAAACACCTAATCCAAATGGTGGTAACTACAATACCAACTGGCAAGATTATCTGTTCCGTACAGGTATACAGCAAAACCATGTTGTATCATCTTCGGGCGGTTCAGAAGCCGGCAGGTATTATTTCTCTTTAGGCTATAGCAACCAAAACGGTATCATTATCGCTAACAGCTTAAAACGTTACACTTTTAGGGCAAGCTTAGACCAGCGTGTAAACAAACTGATTTCAGTTGGTTTAACCGCAGGTGCTACTTATCAGGACAATTACGGCCCTACAATTGGTAGTAACGCTTTATCAGGCAACATTTTTGGTGGTATCCGTATGCTTCCTAACGTTCCTGTTTATGACCCTAATGACCCTACAGGTTTTTATATTTCTGCAGACAGAAGGTCATTAGGCCAGGGTGCTAACTTGATCCCAATTTCAGATAACATTCCTAACCAATTATTCGTTTCTACTTACAACATCCGTCGTGGCCAAACTTACAGGCTTAACGGTAACTTCTTTGTACAGTTAGATCTTTATAAAGGTTTAAAATTGAAATCTTTGATTGGTATTGACAACAACTACCTTGACGATTTCCAGTTTAACGATCCTCGTTCTGGTGACGGTTTTGGTAGCAATGGTTCAATTTTCCAGGCTTATACTTCATCCCCAAGCTACACTGTTCAAAACATATTGACTTACAATACAAGCATTGCTAAGGCACATAACATAGACTTCACTGCCGTACAAGAGCTTCAAAAAAGCAAAAGACAAGTGTACACTGCTTCGGGTACCGGTATTTCAGATATTTTCTTTAATCAGGGCCTTATCTCAAATACTGTTACAACCCAGAACTCTGGTGGTAGTTTAGTATATCGCAGCATTGAGTCTTATGTTGGCCGTTTAAACTACAACTACAAAAACAGGTATTATATTGGTGGGTCAATCAGGGCTGACAAGTTATCAAACTTGCCAATTGCAAACCGCACAGGTTATTTCCCTGGCGTATCTGCTGCTTACCGTGTGTCTGAAGAACCTTTCTTTAAGGAATCTGCTTTAAGCAAGGTTGTGTCTGATTTTAGGTTACGCGGATCATTTGCTGTAGTTGGTAATACAGATATTGGTACTTTCCCTTATTTAGGTTTGTATAGCTCATCACTGTACGGTAACCAAAACGGTATTGGTTTTAGCCAGTCAGGCAATGCCGATCTGCGTTGGGAAAAACAAAACAAAACAGATGTTGGCTTCGATTTAGGCTTGTTTAATAACCGCATAAGCGTTACTGCTGCTTATTACAAGCAAGACAGTAAAGACCTTATCCTGCAAGCACCAACACCTGCATCTTTGGGTATACCGGGTAACTTTATATACCAAAACGTTGGTGCTGTTAGAAACACTGGTTTTGAGTTCCAAGTTAATGCTGACGTGATCAGAAGCAAAGATTTTACCTGGAACACCACATTGAATTTCACTACACAGAAAAACGTAGTGTTGTCATTGGTTAATGGCCAAACACAGATCATCAATTCAAACAACATGAATATCATCAGAGTTGGAGAATCGATCAACTCTTTGTATGGCTATCAGTATGCCGGTGTTAATGCTGCAAACGGTAACCCGTTATATGTAAAAGCAAATGGCCAGATCATCCAGGGTAACGTTACAACCAGTACTTACGCTACTTATGATCCGGCAAACCCAACATCGGTAGCTACCGCAGCAACGCTAAGCTCTGATGACCGCGTATTATTAGGTAAAACTTTGCCATCTTACTTTGGCGGTTTTAATAACACCTTTACTTACAAAGGCTTTGATCTTAACGTATTTTTACGTTGGTCTGGCGGTAACAAAGTTTACAACCGTACACGTGTAGATCTTTTGAACCAAAACTTTGTGAATAACGGTACAGAGATCCTTGGTCGCTGGCAAAGTGCTGCCAACCCTGGTGACGGTGTAACACCTCGCCAATGGTTTGGTAAAGCTACATTCATCAACCAGGATGCTGCCGCTTACTCTCGTTTTGTTGAAAATGGCGATTTCTTACGTATGGACAACTTAGCAATTGGTTACAAACTACCTGCCGAGATTGTTAACAAACTAAAAGTTGCCCGTGTTAGATTATATGCTTCTGCACAAAACGTGTTTGTAATCACTAAATACAAAGGTCTTGACCCGGAAATTAACAATAACGGTGCAGGTATAGATTATAACAGTAACCCATTAGCACGTACCTTTACTTTTGGCGTTAACGTAGGCTTTTAATTAAAAAGATTTTAGACAATGAACAGTAAATACTTTAAAAATAAAAAGGCAATTGCCGCACCTATGCTGGCGTTGCTTCTGTTAGCGGGATCTTGCAAGAAATTTACAGACCTGCAACCAAATAACCAATTCTCTGAAACTTCTGCTTTTTCATCTGCAGACCGTGTGTCTTTGGCTGTAACTGGCGTATACAGTGCCATGCAAGCAGGCGCTTATACAGACGGTACCAACCGTGGTTATCCGTTTGGTGCTGCTAACGTTTGCCAGGGTGAAGCGCGCGGTGAAGACTTTATAGCCGTTCCATCATTTTTCCTGATTACGTATCAAGGAGATTATGATGCAACCACCGCCAACAACACTGCCATGTGGACAACCCTTTATGCCGGTATCAACAGGGCAAACGTTGTGATAAAAGGTGTTCAAGGCGCTGTAGCAGCGGGTACAATCAGTGCTGCCGTAGGTGCTGCTTATGAAGGCGAATGCCGCTTTTTGCGTGCTTTGGCTTACCACGAGTTGTTAATCCATTTCGCGAAGCCATATTCAGATGATCCATCTGCATTGGGTGTTCCTTTGCAATTAACTGCGGTAACCGGTTCACCGGATGTACCGGCGGCATCTCAGGTTCAACGAAGCACTGTGGCTCAATGCTATACGCAAATCTTAGCCGACCTTGATTTCGCTGAGACAAATCTTCCGGCAGTTCCTGCTATCAAGATCACTCACGCTTCAAAGGGCGCAGCTATCGCGTTAAAAACCCGTATAAAACTGCATATGAAAGATTGGGCAGGCGTAATTGCAGAAGGTGCTAAATTGGGTACCGGTACAGTTTCTGCAACTTATACTTCGCCAATAGGTAGCTATGCGTTGACAGCATCTCCTGACGGTCCTTTCGCCAGCGTTGGTGCTAACTACAGCAATCCAGAGTCTATTTTCTCTATCGAAAATAACACTAATCGTAACTCCGGCACAAACGGCTCTATAAGTACCATGTTTACTAAAGCGCCTGGTCGTGGATTGATGGTTATCTCACCAATCATTTATGATGCGCCTTTCTGGACTGCAAATGATTTGCGTCGTACGTTGTTAACTACAACAGATAACCGTTACTGGTATACCAGCAAATACAAAGATCCTGCAACCTTTACAGATGCTAACCCTATCATCCGTTACGCAGAGGTATTGTTAAACGTTGCTGAAGCTTACTCTCGTACTGCTGCCTTGAGCGCTAACGCGTTCTCTCTGTTAAACGCTGTAAGAAACCGTTCAGTTACTGCAGCTGCAGACAGATTTGCATCTATCGCAAGTTTTGCTACAGCTAATGATCTGACTCAAGCTATCTTGAACGAGCGTCGTATTGAGTTTTTGGGTGAAGGCCGCCGTTGGTCTGATATCCACCGCTTAGTTACCGATCCGGTATTCAGCACAGGTGGTATCCCATCTAAACCAAGTTCTGCAAATGCTACCTTTGCGACTTACACAATAGGTAAACCATATGCAGGTGCGCGTAGCGTTGCTGCTATCCCTTATACAGGTGGTGCTGCCAGCTATAAATTTATCTGGCCTATACCGGTTGTTGAAACCAATGCTAACCCTGTGTTAGCGGCTCAACAAAACCCTGGTTATTAATCAGATATTTTGATGATAAATAAGGAAAGCCTCCCGAACTCGGGAGGCTTTTTTTTATTTTCTGGCTTTGATATCGCGTATCATTTCTGAATAGCCAATGCGTCGCGAAGCAGCATTTATAGTGTTTGCGATACGGGTGGCGCGGGTGGGTTCTGTCTTCGCGCTGGTGATCCATTTTATAAAATAATCGCGGTGGCCGCGTGGTAAACTGTTAAAGAAATCTAATGCCTCAGGCTGTTCATAGCTAAAGGCCTCGGCCATGTCTTCGGGCATTTCAATTACAAAATCGTCGTGCGTTTCCAGGCCGACAGATACCATCGCCCCTGCACTTTTATGTAAGCCTTTGCGCATAACGGCGTTTATGGCCATTATAAAACTGCCGTCGCCCCATGGAATAAGCGCTACACCAGCAATGGGCAGGTCATCGATAAAGCCCTTTACTCTGAAAGATTTTTTGTTACTCGGCTTTAACGTGTTTGCGAGGTCAGAGGTAACAACAATATAAGTCCAGCCCGTTTTCTCGCCCTGCTCGGCGAACCGTTGTAATACGGTTTGAAACTTCACCATTATAAAAAATTAAATTTTAGCTGCTGTAACATTTTGTAAAACAGAGGGGTCTTATTTATGAAACCAAATTTACAATACCATGAAAACATTAAAAATCGCTTTTATAGCATTAACATTATTCACCACAAGTTTAACAGTTGGCGCAGCCACTAAAGAAGATGTAAGCCCATCCGGCCAATACAAAGTAATTAATACTTATGTAGACGCTATTACCCGTGGCCGTTTAACTGGCTTTGACGGTGTAACCGATAACTCTGCAAAATTCAAAGTACTGCGCAATAATCAAATCCAAAGTTTTACTAAGGATGATATGATCTCTTATCTCAAAGAGAACGAAGGGCGTGAACAACAGTGCACAATTGCGACAGAAGTAGTCAGCAGCAACGATGATGTGGCGGTGATAAAGGTTGAACAGAAGTATGCCGGCCTTACCCGCACCAATTATGTCACCTTAGCCAACAATGGCAAAGAGTGGAAGATCACAGATGTGTATAGCATTTTCAAATAAGCTGCTGGCAGCAATAACAAAGAAGGCCGCTATAGCGGCCTTCTTTGTTATTGTACATATTTCTTTAATGCTTTTTGCCAACGGTCATAACCCTCTAGCTTCAAATGCAGTAAGTCGGGTTTAAATAAACTACTATCGGGCAAATTGGTCTTTTTGTCATAAAGCACCGTATTCACATCGACATACTTGGCATCTTTATGGGTATCGATAAAGTTTTTGACAAGCGTATTAGTCGAATCCACACGCGCGTAACGGATAGCACGGCTGGGGCTTTTTTTGATCGACATCCAGATGATGGTACTGCCCGACAATTGTTGCTGAACCATACCGTAAAGTTTAACAAAGTTATTATACACCTGCTGAGGTGTTTGGCCATCATTAAGATCGTTTTCCCCCGCGTATACAAACACTCGCTCGGGCTTGTAAGGGAACAAAATAAAAGGGGTATAATATTTTACCCACTGTTCTAAGGTAGAACCGCCTACGCCACGGGCCAGCACTCTTTTGTCTGGAAAGCGGGCTGCTATATCTGTCCACATCCTTATCGAAGAGCTACCAATAAACAAGTTGCTGCCCGGCTTCGGGAAGTGCAAACTATCCGCGGTTTTATAAGCGCGTAATTCATCTGCAAACGGGAAACCTGTTTGTGCCTTTGCACTCAGTGTTGAGATTGCAAGTGCTAATAGAAAAAATTTGAATTTCATTGGTTTATGATTGTGCTAATCTTTCTTCAAAGAAAAGAAAAGGTAAGAAACTTTCACTGCCATTGACAATCCAAACGGGGCCGTCTCCTATAAATAGGATAATCTTGATCTTTTGCTCCTGCTTTTTTTCATACTCCGCTAAAACCTGGAGACAGGATCCGCAGGGTGTAACCGGTTGACTAATTTTAAAATCGTCTGTGTGAGCGGTTATGGCAATGCTTTCGATAGGATCATCACTATAGTTAGCGCCCCAATTAAACAAAGCAACTCGCTCTGCGCAAAGGCCCGATGGGTAAGCAACATTCTCCTGATTGCTGCCATATACTATACGCCCGCTTTGCAACTTTAAAGCTGCGCCAACTTTGAACTTTGAGTAAGGTGAGTGGGATCCGGCCAGCGCTTTAATAGCTTCAATGCAAATGAGCCTATCTCCCGGATTCAATTCAGCTACGGATGAAAACTCATCGAAACTGATCTTTATTTCATGTGGAACCATTTATCTGACCCCACAAAAAAGCGGGGCAAACAAGATAACTGATATATCGCTGAAATGCAAATATACCTTTGCCTAAAGAGTCCTTAGATTACAAAGTGCTTACAGTTATCAAACAATTGAAATTTTACTCATGCATTGGTTTTAGTTAAAGCACACGCGACACGCGTGCTACAGGGCAACGAATGAAATTAAACTATATCTCTATCACTTTAAGTTTTCTTCGTAGACGTTCTAATGTAGCGGGGGCATCATTGCTGAAGAAAGTTGAAAGAAATTCTGAATTTTTAAGCCTAAAATAGACTTTATAGCCGTCGATAAATTCCATATAATAGTTACCGATGGTTATTCCCGATTCGATTGATTTTATGTCGGTCAATAGTCTCCGTTGTGTGCCTGTCATTTTACGATAGATAATATGTGTAGAACTGATAGAGACATCGGCAAACGAAAATAATCGCCATATACAAACAATAAAAAAGACAAGCACACAAAATATAATAAGAAAAAGATTGCCACTAAAGGGGGTGTCTCTCAATATATATCCTGTGAATAAACTAAAAAGTGTACTTCCAACTAAAATGATCCATTGCAGGATAACAGTGTAGTCTGCTCCGATGATTTCTTCATTTTCATGGAGGCGTTCATCTTCAGGTTTTCGCTTCATTGGCTTTCTAAGATTATGCAACCTCCTTAATTTCGGGCTCATCTGCAGCAATAAGCGGGTTTACTGTCTCGTCGTCTTTTTCCACTCTTAAATTTTGCACAATGTGCTGCTGACGGGTAGGAGTGTTCTTACCCATAAAATACTCCAAAAGGCCTTTGATATTTGCGTCTTTCAGGATCACCGGGTCGAGGCGGATGTCCTTGCCGATAAACAACCCGAATTCTTCGGGAGATATTTCGCCCAGCCCTTTAAAGCGTGTGATCTCGGGTTTGTTACCCAATTTCTCGATCGCCGCGCGCCGTTCCTCATCACTATAACAGTAAATGGTTTCTTTTTTATTACGTACCCGAAATAATGGGGTTTGCAAAATGGATACGTGCCCGGCTTTCACCAGATCCGGAAAGAACTGCAAAAAGAAGGTCATCATCAGCAAACGGATGTGCATGCCGTCAACATCGGCATCAGTAGCAATTACTATGTTGTTGTATTGGAGGCCATCAATGCCATCTTCGATGTTTAAAGCGTGTTGCAGTAGGTTAAACTCTTCGTTCTCATACACTACCTTTTTAGTCAGTCCATAGCAATTCAACGGCTTTCCTTTTAAACTAAATACTGCCTGTGTTTGTACATCGCGCGATTTGGTAATAGATCCGCTGGCCGAGTCACCCTCTGTGATAAATAACGTAGTATCTTGTCGACGTTCGTGGTTGTCGCTAAAATGCAGTTTACAATCGCGCAGTTTACGGTTGTGAAGCGATGCCTTTTTAGCTCGCTCATTTGCCAATTTTTTGATGCCTGCAATGTCCTTTCGCTCGCGCTCAGACTGCATAATACGTTTTAATAGCGCATCTGCTGCCGCCGGATTTTTATGCAGGTAATTGTCTAATTCTGTTTTTACGAAATCGTTTATATAGCCACGCACTGTCGGCCCATCAGGCCCTACGTTTTGCGAACCCAGTTTGGTTTTGGTTTGCGACTCGAATACCGGCTCCTGCACTTTAATGGCAATTGCCGCCACAATGGAAGCACGCACGTCTGATGCGTCAAATTCTTTTTTGTAGAATTCCCGAACCGTTTTTACCACCGCTTCGCGGAAGGCGGCCTGGTGTGTGCCACCTTGTGTGGTATGCTGGCCGTTAACAAACGAATAATATTCTTCGCCGTACTGCTGGCCGTGCGTCATGGCTATTTCAATATCATTGCCTTTTAAATGAATAATTGGGTAACGAAGGTGCTCAACATTTGTGTTACGGGTTAACAGGTCATAAAGCCCCTGTTCCGAAAAATATTTCTGATTATTAAAATTGATCGTCAATCCCGAGTTAAGGAACACGTAGTTCCATATCATATTCTCTACAAACTCAGGGATAAAACGGTAATGGCGGAAAATGCTTTCGTCGGGAATAAAATTTATGGCAGTACCGTTACGTTGTGTAGTCTCTTTCTCCGGTTCGTCCCGCAATAGTTCACCTTTGGTAAATTCGGCAATTTTGGTGCGTCCATCGCGATAAGATTGGACCGTAAAAGACGTTGACAGTGCGTTAACGGCTTTTGTACCTACACCGTTCAACCCTACAGATTTTTGGAAGGCATTGCTGTCATACTTTCCACCAGTATTGATCTTGGATACGCAATCTATAACTTTGCCCAGCGGAATGCCGCGGCCATAATCGCGCACAGCAACTTTATGGTCGCTCATGTTAATATCTATCGAGCGGCCGGCACCCATCACAAACTCATCTATTGAGTTGTCTACTATCTCTTTAAGCAATACATAAACGCCATCATCATAAGCAGAACCGTCGCCTAGTTTCCCGATGTACATACCCGGGCGCAGGCGTATATGCTCTTTCCAATCTAATGATCTGATGCTGTCTTCGCTATACTTTACTTCTGCCATGTAACGCTAATATTTTTAGTTTGCAAATGTAGCTGTTGCGCCATTCATTCGGAAAGATAGACTAATAAAAGCTTGCCTTGAAATATGAGAGACTTGTTTTTCTCAACATTTAAACATTCCGGATTGCCGATTAAACGTTAATTTGCAATGCGCATATGAATGATCTGCTACATACATTGCTGGGCAACGACATTAAAGCGGGCTTACTGGTTATCCTCAACCTGGTAGTCATCGAGAGCTTGCTGTCTGTAGACAATGCGGCGGTTTTGGCAACCATGGTGGTAGACCTGCCACCGAGGCAGCGGAGCAGAGCACTGCGTTACGGACTTTTAGGCGCTTATGTTTTACGCGGCGCCTGCCTTTTGCTGGCAAGCTGGCTGGTAAAAGTGTGGTGGTTGAAACCTTTAGGCGGTATCTACCTGCTGTATCTTGCTTTTAAGTTCTTTAAGGAGAGTGAAAAAATAGAGCACCACGAAAACCTAGATAAAAGCCAAAATTGGCTATATAAAGCAACAGTAGGCCTACTTGGGACCTTTTGGGCGACCGTAGCGCTGATAGAGTTGATGGATCTGGCCTTTTCTATCGACAATGTGTTTGCCGCTGTTGCTTTTACAGACCACGTTTTTCTTATATATGTGGGCGTCTTTATAGGAATACTGGCAATGCGTTTTGTGGCGCAGGCTTTTGTAAGGCTGATGGAAAAGTTTACCTTTTTAGAGACTGCCGCCTTTATGGTTATTGGCGTTTTAGGTTTAAAACTTACCGCATCGCTCTACACACACTTTTATCCAGAAACAGATTTCGCTAAAATTCTCGACAGCGAAAAGACCGATATCTTCGTCTCGGTATTCACTGTAGCAATATTTCTCTTGCCAGTGTTAAGCTCGATGCTGTTCAACTTTCCTAAGAGAAAGGTGTAACTAAACCGCGTTAGATTTTATAAAGTGCCTGCCAATGGCTATATTTGCTGCCTATAAACGGGGGATTAGCTCAGCTGGCTAGAGCGCTTGCATGGCATGCAAGAGGTCATCGGTTCGACTCCGATATTCTCCACCAGAGCCCTGCTAAAGCGGGGTTTTTTGCAGCTCAATTAAGTGAGCGATACTCCGCAGGCGTTTGCCCTACTTTTTGTTTAAATATCCTTGAGAAGTGCTGCGGATATTTGAAGCCTAACTCATAGGCCACCTGGTTGATGGTTTTGCTGCCATCGAATATTTTCTCTTTCGCGGTCTCAATCAATTTTGCCTGAACATATTCTTGCGCGGTCTTACCAGTTTCTTTTTTTACGAGGTCGCCAAAATAGTTGGCAGATAAATTTAATTGCCCGGCACACCATGCAATAGATGGCAGACCAATTATGGCCGGTTTATCAGATTCGAAATAATTATTCAACAAATTTTCGAAACGTTCCAGTATTCCACGATTGACATGATCCCTCAGGATAAACTGGCGATCATAAAAGCGCATGCAGTAATTTAAGAACAATTCGATATTAGCTACAATCAGCTTCTTGCTGTGCTTATCTACACCACGTTCAAGTTCATCATTTATTTTATCAAAGCAATCTAAAACGGTATTGCGTTCGCGTTCGGATATATGAAGCGCCTCGTTTGACTGATAGCCAAAAAAGCCATAGTCGCGCATCTGTTTAGCTAAAGAAGTTCCGAGTAACAAGTCGGGGTGAAATGTCAGCGCATAACCTTTGGGCTGAAAAGTTTCATTATTATTTACACCGGCTACCTGCCCGGGAGCTATAAAAACAAGCGTGCCCTCCTGGTAATCATAAGTGTTTTTGCCATAGCGCAAATCGCCGCATACTACATCTTTCAAGATCACTGTATAAACACCAAAATACATTTGCGAGCCCGACCTGGGGTCGGCTTTAGAGAAGTCCACAATGCTTACCAGCGGATGCTTAGTCTCATTCTTATTAAATGCATTATACTGGCTTACAGTATCGAAACGCTTGATTTGTTCCATGGCCTAATGATCTGTTTATCGAAAGTAATGCAAAATTTCATTCCTGCTGCTAGACCATTTAAACATCAGTAATAATGGTACAAACATCTGTAATCTGTATCCTATAAATGACTAATAGGGGTATGACATTTGTACAGTTAATAGAAACAAGAAAATTATGCAAAGTATGAAATTGAACAATGGCGTAAAGATGCCAATTCTTGGTTTCGGAGTTTACCAGGTAACAGACCTGGCAGAGTGCGAACGCAGTGTAGTTGATGCTATTGAAACGGGCTACAGGCTTATTGACACTGCACAGGCTTACGGTAACGAAGAGGCGGTAGGTAAGGCTGTTAAAAAAAGTGGCATACCGCGCGACGAAATATTCATTACTACCAAATTATGGATACAATCCAAGGGTTACGACGGCGCGAAAAAAGCGTTTGAAAATTCATTAAATAAATTGCAGCTAGATTATATAGACCTGTACTTGATTCATCAGCCGTTTGGCGACGTATATGGCGAATGGCGGGCAATGGAAGAGTTGTACAAAGAAGGAAAAATTAAGGCTATAGGCGTCAGCAATTTTCAGCCCGATAGGTTGATGGACCTGATTATCCATAATGATATTGTGCCTGCTGTTAACCAGGTGGAGACACATCCTTTTCACCAACAACTGGACGCACATCAATTCATGTTAGATAATAATGTGCAAATAGAATCATGGGGGCCATTTGCAGAAGGCAAGAATGATATTTTCAGTAACACCGTCTTGAAGAACATTGGCGAAAAATACAATAAAACCATAGCCCAGGTTGTGTTGCGCTGGCTTACCCAAAGAGGAATTGTCGCGATCCCGAAATCTGTGCGTAAAGAACGTATGGCCGAGAACCTTAACAGTCTTGATTTTGAGTTAACAGGGGAGGAAATGGATAAGATCAAAGCTTTGGATACAAACACCAGTAGTTTCTTTGATCACCGCGATCCCAAGATGGTTAAGTGGCTGGGTGAACGCAAACTAAATAATTAAATCATTATGGAAATAAAAAGAATAGGGTCAAGGCCATCTGCCAAAGGGCCCGCAGATTATTTTACCGGGACGGTACGCATCGATCCGTTGAATGAACCGCCGGAACCTGCTCGCGTTTCAATGGCGCTGGTAACTTTTGAACCCGGTGCGCGCACTGCCTGGCACACGCATCCTTACGGTCAAACCTTAATAGTTACGCAAGGTACGGGCTGGGTCCAAAAAGAGGGTAGTGGAAGAGAAAATATCTTTCCGGGTGATGTGATCTATTTCGAACCGAATGAAAAACATTGGCATGGTGCCACCGCCACTACGGCTATGAGCCACATTGCCGTGCAGGAAAAAGAAAATGGGTCGCCGGTTGTGTGGATGGAACAGGTTACAGACGAGCAATACAACAGCTAATAAAATTATGAAAACAAGACAATTAGGTAAAAGCGGACTCGAAGTATCAGCCCTGGGATTGGGTTGCATGGGGCTAAGTTTTGGTTACGGGCCCGCAACGGACAAAAGCGATGCTATAAAGTTACTGCATGCGGCCGTTGAGCGAGGTGTCACATTTTTTGATTCGGCAGAAGCTTATGGCCCTTATGACAACGAAGAATTACTGGGCGAAGCTTTAGCGCCTCACCGTGATAAACTGGTCATCGCTACTAAATTCGGTTTTAAAGAAGGTAAACCTGCACTAGGGGTAGACAGCCGGCCTAAAAATATAAGAGCAGTTGCAGAGGCATCTCTAAAACGTTTAAGAACAGACCGCATAGACCTTTTATACCAGCACCGTGTCGACCCTGGTGTGCCTATGGAAGATGTAGCCGGAACGGTAAAAGACCTGATAAGTGAAGGCAAGGTATTACACTTCGGGATGTCCGAAGCCGGGGTTGAAGCCATACGCAAGGCACACGCCGTACAGCCCGTTACTGCCCTGCAAAGCGAATATTCTATGTGGTGGCGCGAACCCGAGCAGGATATATTGCCTGTTCTGGAAGAATTGGGGATAGGCTTTGTGCCATTTAGCCCGTTGGGCAAGGGTTTCTTAACAGGGGCTATAAGCGCGGATACTGAATTTGACAGCACCGATTTTCGTAATTCCGTTCCGCGTTTTTCTGAAGAGAACCGTAAAGCTAACCAAGCTTTGGTAGACCAACTTGGCAACATCGCCAAAGATAAAAATGCTACTCCGGCGCAAATTGCATTGGCCTGGCTGCTGGCTCAAAAACCTTGGATAGTACCTATCCCCGGCACTACAAAGCTGCACCGCCTGGAAGAGAACTTAGGTGCGGTAGACATACAGCTTACTGATGCCGATCTTAAAGCAATAGATAATGCTTTGGCCGGTATCGAAATTGTAGGTAACCGTTATTCAGAGTCTGCCCAGAAAATGATAAATCGCTAATCATATTAAATCATGAAAAGAATAATTTTTGCACTAACCCAAATATTGATTGTAATTGCTGCGAGGGTTGACGCCCAGACCGCGCCGATATTTGTAAAAGGCGAGCTGTCGGCCACTAATAACCACACCGGTAAGATATGGCTCAACGAACTGAGCATGCCAGACAGCACCTTTAACTACAGCGTTGCACAAGCCGTTTATGACAAGTCCGCTAAATTGGATTGGCACATACACCCTGCTGGCCAGATACTGATGGTTACGGAAGGTGAAGGTTATTACCAAGAAAAAGGACAACCTGCTAAAGTCATTCATAAAGGTGATGTGGTGAAATGCCCACCCGGAGTTGCACACTGGCACGGTTCTACACCCGGCAGCACTTTTACATATGTAGCAGTAACTCCGGCCCAAAAAGGGAAAACTATCTGGCTGCAACGGGTAACTGATGATGAGTATAAGAACGCTAAGAACAAATAATTAAGTAACGACATGAGAAAAATCCTTATAGCGGCATTACTGTGCGTTTGTTGCGCACAAATGAGCTATGCACAGGCCAGCTTGCCTATATCTGGTGCAGTAGGAACTAACAAAGATGAACAAGAAATTTTGAATCTATCCAGATCTAAATGGCAATGGATGGCCGATAAAAATGTTGATGCCTTGGATAACCTTTTTGCAGAAAAATGCGTGTTTGTACATATGGGTGGTAGCTGGGGCAAAACGCAAGAGATTAACACTATAAAAGGGGGCATGATCTGGTACAAGAAAGCCGAAGTTTACGGCGCATCGGTTAATGTCTTTGGCAACACTGCAATTTTGTTAAATGATATCGATTTGCTTGCAGTAGTTGGCGTCAACGAAGTTGTCCACGCGTTTATGGTAACAGAAGTTTACGTTAAGGAAGCAGGCAAATGGAAAATGGGATCATTAACATTTTCAACTTTATTAAGGCCGGTTAAAATGGGTGGAGTGCAAGCCACCCCACCACAGCAGCACTAACCATTTGATTTATAATGGTATACTAGCTCTGGAGTGAAACTTTAGGGCTAGTTTATTTCATAAAAACTTCAGTCTCTTTATCACCCCAATCTCATTTTGAAATAAGGGTTTAAAAATCTAAAAAGTATTCTTACCTTTGCGCCCGATTTGGCGATGTAGCCAGATACGTTATTTTAAATCATGAACCCATTTATTGAACTGGGAATCCGTCATGATATTGTTAATGCCATTAGCGACTTAGGATTTGAAAATCCTACGCCCATACAGGAAGCTTCTATACCTGTACTATTGTCTGGCAGCAACGATTTTGTCGGATTAGCCCAAACGGGAACCGGAAAAACGGCTGCTTTCGGACTGCCTCTATTAGAACTTATCGATTTTAAGCAAAATCGCCCCCAGGCACTGGTGCTTTGCCCTACACGTGAGTTGTGTTTGCAAATTGCCAGTGACCTTACAAAATTTGCCAAAAACCTGCCCAACGCAAATGTTGTCGCAGTTTATGGTGGCGCAAGCATTATGGATCAATTGCGTGCAATTAAACGCGGTGTACATATTGTAGTAGCTACGCCCGGCCGTATGCTGGATATTATTGGCCGCAACGCCATTGATTTTTCTGATATACGCTACGTTGTTTTAGACGAAGCAGACGAAATGTTGAACATGGGTTTCCAGGAAGATATCAACGAGATTCTTTCTACAACACCCGAAGAAAAGAAAACCTGGTTGTTTAGTGCAACTATGCCGCCCGAAGTGCGCCGCATAGCTAAAAACTACATGACCAACCCGCATGAGCTTACTATGGGTAAGCAAAACACGGGTAACGCTAACATCGAGCACGAGTATTATGTAGTACGTGCCCGCGACAAGTATGCCGCGTTTAAACGTATAGTAGATTTTAACCCCGATATTTTTGGTATCGTATTTTGCCGTACCAAAATTGAAACGCAGGAAATTGCAGAAGCGCTGATAAAAGACGGTTACAACGCCGACTCTTTACACGGCGACCTTTCGCAGCAACAACGCGATAAGGTTATGAAACGTTACCGCGAACGCAGCTTGCAATTATTAATTGCTACAGACGTTGCCGCACGTGGTATAGATGTGAATGATGTAACTCACGTTATTAATTATTCACTGCCAGACGAGATAGAGAACTACACCCACAGAAGCGGCCGTACAGCCCGTGCGGGTAAAACAGGCGTATCTATCGCTATCATCAACTCTAAAGAGTTAGGCAAGATACGCCAGATAGAGCGTGTTATCGGTAAACAATTTATCAAGGCAGAAGTGCCTAATGGCTTTGATGTATGCGAAAAGCAATTGTTCTCGCTAATACATAAAGTACACAATGTTACCGTCAATGAGCAACAGATAGAGCAATACATTCCGCGTATTATGGATGAGTTTGCTGATCTGAGCAAAGAAGATATTATCAAGCGTTTCGCGTCTTTAGAGTTTAATCGCTTCTTAGATTATTATCGGAATGCGCCCGACTTGAATGCCCCTGAAGAGGCTCGTTTCCGTGACCGCGATAATACGGGCGAGTGTTTTCCAAGAAATGGCGCACGTGGCGAATACACCAGGTTGTTCATCAACTTAGGTTCTGTTGACGGATTTGGCCGCGGCGAAATGCTTGGCTATATCTGCAACAATACCGGTATCGCCGGCAAAACTGTTGGTAAGATAGATGTTAAAGGTGTTTATTCATTCTTTGAAGTTGGCCATGGCGATGTGCAGCACATTACAGATGCTTTTAAATCGATTGAATATAAAGGCCGCCCTGTTCGTATAGAAATATCGAGCGAGGAGCGTAACGAAAGCCGCGGTGGCGCGTCTAATGGTTACAAACGCCGCGAAGGTGGTGGTGGTTACCGAAAAGAAGGTGGCTACGGTGGTGGCAACCGTCGCGAAGGCGGCTACAACGGTGGCAACCGCGACAGAGACAGAAATAATAGCGGTGGCGGTTTCAGGGATTTTTCCGGTAAACGCCGCGAAGACCGTTCAGAGCGCAAGAACCGCGCTTGAATGGCATAAGATAGTTTTAGTTTAGTTTTAGTTTAGTTAGTTAGGCAAAGCCCCTCAGTTTTCTGAGGGGCTTTTGTTTTAGCCATTCCTGTGTTACTCAAAAGGAATGATGCCACTATAAAGTCCTATACTTTGAAGTCCCGATATTATCGGGATAAGTAGGGCTCTTACTTGCTAAACTCTATACTCACAGAATCGGGGTAAAGCAGTTGCATATCATCGCCGTCTAGCTTTTGAATTACCAATTTAGTGTATGGGCGGTTGCCTTCAAAAGAGGTGAGTATCGTATCTTCTTTTAGAATGTATTCTTCCGCGGCAGACGTATCATTATTTGTAATCACTTGTTTGTTCGTGATCTTTAATTTGATGCTGCCGTCTTTAGAATGCCAGTTACCCTTTAGTTTGGATTGGGTACTGCCCGTGCATGCTGCAAACATTAAGACCGTGCCACAAAGAACATGAATAGCAATCAACGCGAAATTTTTCATAAGTAGCAGATAGACATAAGTAAAGGGTATTAAGTTTAAACCTAACACCCTTTGTTACAGATATTTTACATTGGCGGATTATCGCGCAGTTGCTCCTTGGTTACGAATACATGCTCGCCTTTTTTATTTACATAGTAGTATTTGGCGTCGCTGTTGATATAGATCTTTTCGCCGCCCGGGCCATACTTACCATCGAAGCGTTTATCTGCTACCGCAGATGCACCTTTAGAGGCAATTTCTGCGGTTTTTTGGCCGGTTTTTTTTCCGGCATGGCCAACATCTTTAGCCGCGTCTGAAGTTGAATGTGCTACGTCTTTTGCAGCCTTTGATGTTGCATGGCCAACATTCTTGGCTGCTTTCTTAATTCCGCTTTGTGCGTGTACTTGAGTTGCACCGAATAGTGCTGCCGCAAAGAGGACCGGCTTAAATAACTTTTTCATAGTTCCTGATATTTTAATCAGGAGTATTAATTCAATTGTGATGCCAAAAGCTGCATTTGAGCTACAGGAGGACGTTTCTGATATAGTATCGCATAAACAGCTTCACAAATGGGCATAGGTACTTTGTAGTTTTTATTTACCTGATGTAGGCAATTTACTGCATAATAACCCTCTGCTATCATGTTCATCTCCAGTTGGGCAGATGTTACGGTGTAACCTTTACCTATCATATTACCAAATGTACGATTGCGGCTAAATTGCGAATAAGCGGTTACTAACAAGTCGCCCAGGTAAGCCGATTCCATAATGTCGCGATTGATAGGGTGCACCGCATCAACAAAACGCTTTAATTCGCGGATGGCATTTGATATCAAGACCGATTGGAAATTATCACCATAACCTACTCCGTGGCAGATGCCGCTGGCAACTGCGTAAATATTTTTAAGTACAGCGCCCCATTCGGTACCGTAGATATCGTCAGAAATGATAGTTTGAATGTAACGCGTATTGATGAGCGATGCAAAATGCGCAGCCAGTTCTAAATCAGCTGAGGCGATGGTTAAATAAGACAGCTTTTCTAAAGCTACCTCCTCAGCGTGGCAAGGGCCGCTTATTACGATGAAATGGTCTAATGGCACGTTGTAATGCTCATGCAAAAACTCACCAATGATCTGGTTCTCATCGGGCACTATACCTTTTATTGCAGACACAACGTACTTACCTTTTAAATCTTCCGGGCTTATGTCGCTCAGAGCTTCTTTTAAAAAGGCGGCAGGTACGTTTAAAAGGATAAAGGTAGAGTTCCGGACTATGCACTTCAAATCGGTAGAAATATTGTTTGCAGGAAGCTTTATTTCAACGGAACTCAGATAATTGGGGTTGTGCTTAAACTGTTTAATGTGTTCCGCCGCCTGGGCGTTACGCATCCACCAATACATTTCTTTAGGCACAGCATTGTCAGTGAGCATTTTAAGGTTAGCCGTAGCCCAGCTGCCTCCGCCAATAATCGCTACCTTATTTTCAACGTCCATCAAATAAAATTTTACTTCCTTAGGTTAGAGAAGCAACAACCACAAAATAAAAAAATAATATGCATTTATTGGTTACGCTTAAGATTTATAATTTGCGCGTAATAAAACTCGTCAATGCGTGAGAGAACTAATGAAGATTTATACTTCTGTTATACCCTTTTGTTATTGCGGGAAGGGGAGTCAAGAAAGAATTGTGTAAGAGTCTTTAGGCGTTCCCCCGACAGGTCGGGGGAACGCTTTCCGCTCATACGTCTGCTTGCAGACGGTATCCGCTTCAATCGCTAACGCAAAAAACGCCCGAAATGTATTTAGTAAAAACTCCATGGTTGCTAAAAAAATTCTATCCCGGTTTGCTATGGAATATGCCGCGGGACGAGCGTAAGATCTATCTAACTTTTGACGATGGCCCTATCCCGGAGGTAACCCCCTTTGTACTGGACACCCTCTCGGATTTCAATGCCAGAGCTACATTTTTTTGTATTGGAGATAACATTCGAAAGCATCCCGAAATATTTGAACAAGTAAAACAGGCAGGGCACGCCATAGGCAACCACACCTTTAATCACCTTCGTGGCTGGGCCACAGATGATACAGCGTATATTAAGAACCTGCAAGCTTGTCAGGAGTTGATAGGTACGAACTTGTTTCGCCCGCCATACGGGCGCATGAAAAGATCCCAGATCAGTCACGTAAATGAGATCTATCCAGAGATGCAAATAGTGATGTGGGATGTTTTAAGCGGCGACTTTGATACAGAGCTATCACCTGATAATTGCCTTAAAAACGTCTTAAAGCATACGAGCAGCGGATCCATTATAGTTTTTCACGATAGCCTTAAAGCTTTTGAACGCCTTAAATATGTTTTACCGCGGGCACTCGGGCATTGGTCTAAACAAGGTTATCAGTTTGCTGTGTTATAGTTTAGTTAATCTTTACGTCATCATAGGTGGAGTAATCTCGCACTAAGAGGATCTTTATTAAAACCATATTATTCGTAACAAAAACGCTTATCGCTCATCAAACACTAAAACTCTTAGGTGGAAAATATATTACATATTGCCGGGCTTAATAAAACGTATCAAAGTGCCGGCCGAACGTTAACAGTTCTCGATGATATTAACTTCTCAGTTCCTACCGGTTCAACCAACGCTATTGTTGGCCCATCGGGCAGTGGCAAGACGACTTTACTTGGCCTCTGCGCGGGTTTAGACAGGGCAACGTCAGGGGTTGTTGAACTAAACGGAATTAGTTTTGGTAATCTTAGCGAAGACAAACGCGCGCAGGTGCGTAACCAATATGTAGGCTTTATATTTCAGAATTTTCAATTGCTGCCAACCCTTACCGCGTTGGAGAATGTGATGGTGCCGCTTGAATTGCGCGGCGAAAAAAATATTAAAGCGCGTGCACTCGACCTGTTAGATAAAGTTGGCTTGGCAGAACGTGGGCATCATTATCCGATGCAATTATCCGGAGGTGAGCAGCAGCGGGTATCGCTTGCAAGAGCATTCAGCAATCAGCCTAAGATCTTATTTGCCGATGAACCTACAGGTAACCTTGATGCCGAGACAAGCGAAAAAGTGATCAAACTAATATTTGATCTGAACACAGAGGCCGGTACTACGCTCGTATTGGTTACACATGACCTTGACCTGGCAGCTAAAACGCAGCGCATCATCAGAATAAAAGGCGGCAAACTGGTATCAGACGTAAAAACCGACACCAATGTCTGAACTGTTAAAAACAGAAAAGCAGCCACTTAAGCTGGGTTGGCTTTTTGAAATGGCCTGGCGCGACAGCCGCAAAAACCGCTCGCGGTTGATGCTGTTTATTTCGTCTATCATTTTTGGTATTGCAGCCATTGTGGCGATATACTCGTTTGGTTATAATATTAAAAAAGATGTAGATAACCAGGCAGCGACCCTAATCGGCGCAGATCTTTCCATCAGCTCAAACAAACCGGTCGACGCGTCTATAAAACCGATGCTCGATTCATTAGGCGACCGCCGATCGCAGGAGCGCAACTTCGCGTCAATGGTGTTTTTCCCAAAAACAGGTAATACCAAGTTAATGCAGATACGTGCACTTCAGGGAGAGTTTCCTTACTATGGCGCTATTGAAAGTACGCCGTCATCGGCTTCGCAAACTTTTAGGACCGGTCGGCGCGCATTGGTAGACCAAACATTAATGCTGCAATTCAATGCCCACGTAAACGACTCCATTAAAGTGGGGAACCTCACTTTTCAGATCGTGGGTGTATTAAATAAGGCACCCGGTCAAACGGGTATTGCGGCTGGCATTGCTCCAATAGTTTACATCCCGCTGCAGTACCTTGAGGCAACCGGACTGATGCAAAGAGGCAGTCGTATTGGCTACACGTTTTACTACAAATTTGACCATGATGTAAACGTTACCAAGCTGGTGAAGGGAATGGAAGACAAGTTGGAGCGCAACAACCTTAGCTATGATACTATAGATACCCGCAAAGAAAATACAGGCCGCAGTTTTGAAGACCTCACAAAGTTTTTATCGTTAGTTGGGTTCATTGCTTTGTTATTAGGCTGCGTTGGCGTTGCCAGTGCGGTGCACATCTACATCCGCGAAAAGATAGCATCAATTGCCATTATGCGTTGCCTGGGTGTGCGCTCTGCACAAGCGTTCATTATATACCTGATGCAGATTTTAGCCATTGGACTTGTTGGTTCTGTCATTGGTGCAGCATTGGGCAGCGCTATACAATATGCCATGCCGCACGTGTTTAAAGACTTTTTACCTTTAACGGTATCTACCGCGGTTTCATGGGCGGCCATTGGTCAGGGTGTATTGTTAGGAATGATCATATCGGTACTGTTTGCCTTGCTTCCGCTTATTGCTATCCGCAATATCTCGCCGTTAAACACATTACGCATGTCTTATGATAACATTAACCTTATGCGTGATCCTTTGCGTTGGTTGGTTTACCTTTTGATCGGCGGTTTTATCGTATTGTTTACCAAGTTCCAGCTGGATAGTTGGAAAGGCAGTGTCGCTTTCACAATAGGGATTCTCATCGCCTTTTTCATCCTTACACTCATTGCACGCGGGTTAATGATACTTGCCCGGCTGATCATACGCAATTCGTGGAGCTATTTATGGCGGCAAGGTTTTGCTAATCTTTACCGGCCTAATAATCAAACCATTATTTTAATTGTGTCGATCGGTCTTAGTACAACTTTTATCTGTACGTTATTTTTTATACAAAATATACTGGTTAAGCAGGTAAGCCTTTCTGCCACAAGCAACAGCGCCAATATGATCTTATTTGATATTCAGCCTGCACAAAAGCAAGCATTGGCAGCTACAACCAAAAGCCAGCATTTACCTGTAATTCAACAGGTGCCGGTAGTGACCATGCGAATGGCCACCATAAATGGTAAGACAGAGTCCATTTATAAAAAAGACACTACCCTCAAAATTCCGGCGCGAATTTTTGCGAACGAATATCGCGCCACTTACCGCGACACCCTTGTACCGACAGAAAAAGTCATCGAAGGTGATTGGACAGGCAAAGCAATTTCCGGAAAGGATGTGGCTATTTCCTTAGAAGACCGTTTTGCGAAGCATAACCATTTAAAGGTAGGCGATCATATAGCCTTTAACGTTCAAGGTTCACCAATACCAACTGTGGTTACCAGCATCCGCCAGGTAAACTGGAATAAAATGCAAACCAACTTTTTGGTTGTGTTTCCAAAGGGGGTTCTGGAAGATGCGCCACAGTTTTATGCTATGCTTACACATGTTGGATCTGATAAAATATCTGCTAAGTATCAGCAAACAGTGGTTAAGCAGTTTCCGAATATTTCTATCATAGATCTGGGGCAATTACTAAGTGTGCTTGATGAGTTGCTGGATAAATTAGGTGACATCATAAAATTCATGAGCGCTTTTAGCATCATTACGGGTATTGTGGTTTTGATTGCTTCAGTACGCATCAGCAAGTATCAACGCATACGCGAAAGTGTTTTATTGCGCACAATGGGCGCAAGCCGTAAACAAATACTAACCATTACTGCTTTAGAGTATATATTTCTTGGCGGGTTATCAGCTTTGACAGGGATATTGATAGCGATGACAGGAAGCTGGTTTTTAGCGAAGTTTAGTTTTGATATACCATTTACGGTAAGCATTGTACCGGCCGCTGTAATTTTTGTGATCATTACCGGGCTAACCGTCGTGATAGGCTTGTTAAATAGTCGTGGCATTTTGAACAGGCCGCCTTTAGAAATTTTAAGAGGCGATGATTGATAAAATGAATAAGACCAAAATATACCTGGCTTTTGCATGTGCGCTGCTTGCCTTTAGCTGTAGCAATCCGCCCAAGGTTAAAGATACAGACGATACGAGCTACGTAAAACGTAAAGCACCATCTGCAACAGGGAGGAAAACGATTTTAGTTTTTGGGGATAGTCTGACAGCAGGCTACGGCCTTGATGATCCATCAGCAGCGTATCCCGGAGTGTTGCAGCATTATATAGATTCTTTAAAGCTAAACTATACTGTTGTCAACTCCGGTGTTAGCGGCGAAACTACAGCCGGTGGCCGCAGCCGTATAGATTGGGTGCTGAAAACTGAACCGGATATCTTTCTGCTTGAATTAGGCGCAAACGACGGCTTGCGCGGTACTACAGTTACGGAGACTATTCACAACCTGCAAACAATAATTGATAAGGTAAAAGCGAAATATCCTGATACGAAGATTATCTTATTAGGTATGCAGGTGCCGCCAAGTATGGGGCAAAAATACGTAGGTGACTTTAAAAAGCTGTTTCCCGACCTTGCAGAAAAGAACCATATTGATTTGGTGCCTTTTTTGTTGCAGGGTGTTGGCGGTGACCCAAAACTTAACCAGGCGGATGGTATACATCCAAACGTTGCAGGCGCTAAAATTTTGGCAGCAAATGTTTGGCAGGTGTTAAAGAAAGAAATTTGATCCGACAAAAAAGCCCTTGATCTTTCAAGGGCTTTCTTGTTATTACCAGTAACGGTAATATCTGTGGTGATTGCGCATATAAGGCGCACGGTGATGATAATGACGACCGTTGTGATAATAGCGGCCCTTACCAATACTCACCCTGATTTGTGCATCTGCGCTGGCAAATGTGCAGGCAGTGATTGCTAATAGTAGTAAAAATTTTAAATGTTTCATGGCTTTGTTAGTTTATAAACCCATAACAGATGCTCTTGCAGGTTGGTTTGTACTATTATCGTTACGGTTTAATTTGTTGCAAGAGAGGTAGACGCGATCATCTCGTAGATCTCTTTTTGCGATTCCACAGCAACTTCTCCTTGCATAATGGGCACATTCTCCAATAAGCTGTTGATTGTCACCGCTTGCGTATTGTCCTGCAACTGAAGATCTATAATCCGGCGGACTTGCTTTTTAATCTCTGCATCATAAATTGGGAAGCATACCTCAATACGGTGGTAAATGTTACGGTTCATCCAGTCGGCAGATCCCATGTAAATTTCTTCGTTGCCGTTGTTGTCGAATATAAAAACTCGCCCGTGTTCCAGGTAGCGGTCTACTATCCGGCGGACAGTGATGTTTTCGCTCATGCCCGGCACGCCCGGAATAAGACAGCAAATCCCCCGGACGATGAGTTGAACTATAACACCGGCATTAGAGGCTTCATATAATTTACCAATAAGTGCTTCCTCTTCAAGATTATTTAGTTTTATAATAATGCCGCAGTGTAACCCTTGCTTTTTGTTAGCAATTTCCCGGTCGATCAATTCCAAAAAGCGGTCTTTCAAATTAAACTGAGCGACAAGTAAATTTTCAAAACTCACATCAGTTAGAAATTTGCCGGGCTTTGCGCGTTTGCCTAAAATGATAAACAACAGTTCCATTTCGCGCAGCAAAGCTTTATTGCTTGTAAAAAGGATATGGTCTGTATAAAATTTGGCTGTAGTTTCATTAAGATTGCCTGTTGCCAAGAGGCCGTAGTATGATGTCTTGTCTTGAAGTCTTTTTTTAACAAGCGCTATTTTTGCGTGTACCTTTAGCGCCGTAACGCTGTAAATGATTTTCACACCGGCATCCATCATTTTCTTTGCCCAATGCAGGTTGTTAGCTTCATCAAAACGCGCCTTTAACTCTACCACCACAGTTACCGATTTGCCATTTTTAGCCGCACTGATAAGCGCGTTTACAATAAGCGAATGACTGGCCACGCGATAAAGCGTGACGTATATCTCCGAAACATCTTTATCAATTGACGCCTCATTAAAAAAACGTAGTACAGCGTCATAATTGTTATAAGGCGGATGGATCATCAGGTCCCTTGTCGCAATGGTATCTGCAATGGTTCTGTCATTTTGTAAGCCGGGCGGAACAACTACCGGCCATGGCGTATTGGAAAGATCTTTGCGATGAGCGGGCAGGTTCATCAAATCTTTCAAATTGTGATAACAACCGCCTGCTACAGATGTAGCCTTAGTGATGTTCAGAAACTTTTTTAATTCTTCTAAAAGATAATCAGGCATATCGCCGTCATATAAGAAGCGTGTCGCTAAACCCTGGTCGCGTTTCTGTAGCTGTTTTTCTATCTCCTTAGACAGGTCTCCTGAGTAATCGTCTTTGAGATCCAGTTCGGCATCGCGGGTTACTTTAAAACTAAAACAGTTTTTAATCTCACTGCCTGTGAATATTTTATTGAGATTCTGTTTTATAACATCATCTATGAAAAGAATGTATAGGGTTTCTTTATCATCTATAGACATAAACCTGTCAAGTACATCAGAGGGGATATTCAAGATGTACAGCTTCGTATCCGTACTTGCCGCCGTTTCGACCAGGAAGTATAATTTATTGTTCTCAGGAAAGAAAACAGTGTCCCGGGTGATCAATACCGGTTGCAGAAATGCCGTAACTTCCGCTAAAAAATAACTGTCGATATTTTCCTTCAACTTCTCCGGAACAGGCTGCTCGTACAGCAACGTGATGTGCTCTGATGTTAACGCGGGCAGTAATTGCAACGTAAAGATCTCACCGAAACGGTTCAGTTGGTTATTTATGGTTTCGGTAACATTGTAAAAGATGTCGGCGTGTTCTGTTTCATCAAGATCAGCACTTTTTTTCTTACCTATCTTTTTCATGGCCGCGATAACCGGCATACGCACGCGGTAAAACTCGTCGAGGTTTGATGAAAATATGCTAAGGAATTTTATCCGTTCTAATAGCGGATTACGTGAATTGGCAGCTTCTTCTAAAACGCGGCTATTGAAACCCAGCCAGCTGAGATCGCGATTAAAAAAACGATATTCTTCCATCTTAACTAACAATGATTGCCTTGATATTCAAAATTAAAACAACATTGACTGGTAGCTTTGTGTTTCTCATTTATATTTGCGAAAACCCATAAAACGCAGCCCGACTTGAAAAAAGCAAAGTTGTTCATTTTAATACCTACCCTGTTTATTAGTGTTAAAGGGTTTGCGCAAGAACCTGTTGTTATCAAGCCGCCTCAGGACTCGCCGATACAAAAGTTTGATAATAACATAATGGATAACCTGGCTAAAAGCCGTACGCCTGAAAAGACACGTTATCTGCTAGGTGTCACTAACAGCATACAATATGTTGAAGCAGGGGTTCCGGCGGCAATGTTTATTGGCGGTGTATTAGGCCACGATAAAGAACTGAGAGAAAACTCATTATACGTTGCAAGCAGCACCGCTATATCGCTGGGCTTAACTTTGCTGATCAAACACTTTGTGCGCCGCCCAAGGCCGTTTATCCGAAACAAAACATTCATCCCCGTTTACAGGGCCGGTAGCACGTCTTTCCCGTCCGGCCACACTTCTACCACATTTGCTCTGGCTAGTTCGTTGAGCATTGCCTACCCGAAATGGTATGTTATCGCTCCGGCATTTATTTACGCCGGCACTGTGGGCTATTCGCGTATGTACCTTGGAGAGCATTTTCCGACAGATGTTGCTGCCGGGGCGACAATCGGGGTTGGATCGGCCGTTGCACTATCAGGATTGAGCCGTTAAAACCTGAAACCAACTGTAAAGTATGGGTAAGCGCCTTCTTTTGAAAAGCCTACCAAACCTTCAATCAGTATCAATTGCGCAGGGGTGAAATATAAACCGCCGCCAAAACCATCATGCCAAACATTTGAATTTTCGCCGGGCGACCAAACCCTGCCTATATCATTGAATCCCACCGCCCCAACTGTGCCGGGCAGCACATAAGAGTTAAAGTCGAACAATTTAAAGCGAACTTCCAGATTATCATAAGCGTAACTTTTGCCCGTAAAACGCTGGAAGTAATAACCTCTCAAGTTAACATTGCCGCCAAGCGTAAGCTGTTGAAAGTACTCTGCATTGCCGATGGTGGTACCACCGCCTATTCGGTTTGCGATAACAAATGTTGAATCACTTGGAGGTGTAATGAAGAAACTAAATTCGGTCTTGATTTGTCCGTAACTGTGTTCATTTTGTTTTATGCCCGTTATACCGCTGATTGTAGTGTTCCAATTTACCCCGCGATGCGGTACTAAAGATTTGTCACGGGTATCATAATTAGCGTTGACAGTAACACCTGCATACCATTTTGTATCAAACACGCGCTCATCGGGATGCTGGTCGGCGTAGTTCTTTATAAACTTGCTTTGATTTTTGCCGCCTTCACCATTGTAATATTGTCCGGTAAGGCTTTCTGTAAATGCCCAATTGCCCGGCCGTTGTCTTAAACCAATGTTTGTTTCAACGTAATCATAAGTATTGCGATAATAATACACATCAGTTCCCTGATCCTCATTGTTTAAGAAGACACTTTCGTTGCCGGTGCCAAAAAAGCTGTATTTATAGTTCGGGCCTTTTGAAAAAGCGTTTACCACAAGGTCGCTTCCGCCAATTGCTTTGGTAAATTCGCCTTTATAACCTAAATAAAGCGAATTGTTGCCGAAGCCATAGTTGGCTATAAAGGTTTGCCTCGACGCAAATGGCTCTTTACGGAACCCTTGTTTAACGACAATAACTTCCGGGATTAATTGAAAGCCATAATCGCGGTTATAACTTGCCAAAAGCAGGGGCTGCCAATAGCTGTACTTAAAATATTTACGCTTATAGTAGTTAACCAGCGTATCTGTGCCCGTACGAAGCTTTACCTGGCCTGCGTTTGGAAAAATGTTTTTCTGGTCGCTGCGGTCATAAATATATCGGTTACCATGAGACTTTATACTGCTATCTACGTTAAATGTATCTTCGCCATCGCCGCCGATCATCCGCACCTTTATCGGTGACCTATCAACGCCGTGCATCGAGAAAACATCATCACCGTCTAGCGCAAAAATTCTTACATCCTTTGTATCCGCCGGGTCAAATGTCCGTTCAAATGTTACCTGTTCTATTTTACCTTCTTTGCTGATCTTGTTGATCTTTACATGTACGCTTCCATCGGCATTATTAGTTACATCAACATATTCTTTTTTAGCAGTCCCTAATACTTCAACAGAATGAGAGATGAATTTATAGTAGGTGAGTGCCTGATCCTTTAAGCCGTTTCTGCGGGCTATCATTTTATTTGTGATTGGCGGGCCCGACAAGCGGTAAATAGCAGGCGGCATACGTTTTACAGCCTCGCTGATCACTTGGTCTGTCAGCAATTTTTGAGCATCGGCAATCTGCTCCAACCAATCTTGTTTGCCCAAGCGTGATAAGTAATAGCGGTCAAAATCCTGATTATTCAGGTTCCAGAAGTCAATTGCCCGAATGCGGGTATTATAGTTTTGGAATTTTTCAAAGCTGTCGTTTAAAGATAATATCGTCGGGAAAATGCCGGTGCCGTTGTAAAACACCTGGTCGCGGTCTTTAGGTATCGGTTTAAAGTAAGTGCCTTTTCCGTCTTCTATCTGTTCAAAGCGCCATTGATCTCCGTGGCGGTCCCAGTCCCCTAAAATAAAATCGAGCAAACGTGCCCGTAATATCAATTTTGCGTCAACGTGATTATCATTATCAGCCTCAAGCTTTTTCTGTGTCTTATCATTATTGTCCGTTTTATCTACATCGCTTGGTTCGCGCTCTTCAAACAGGAAAACCTTATTAGCAAATTCCTTGCGATATTTTCCTAAAGCAGGATCGTCGCTTACATAAACTACCTGAGGGTTTGCATGTGGAATGCCTAATGCCTGTGCCAACGTTGGCACTACCAAAGCGCCAAAAGGGTGTTCTGCCGTAACTTGGTCTTGAACTATACTTGCAGCAAGGGTGCCTCTTAACGCTTCGGGTAAAACACTGTCAGGATATTTTTGAATGGTGCGCAGGGTCCATTTTTGACCGGAGGCATCTACCAAGTGTAAAGATTTGGTTTGTCGGCCTCCGCCTTCCTCATCTATTTTTAAGCCGCCGTAGTCTTTAAAACTAAAGACTTTCATTTTTACGGGAGTTGCCCATAACTTTCTGTAACTCTCGCCGAAAAATCTACGGTGCGTTTTGCTGACACTGTCATAACCCGGTTCTACCGCGCGGACAATACTGTCGCCTAACGTATGCTTTTGCGCACTAACATCCATTCCTGTTATTGTTAACAAGAAAAGGACGATATATCTTAAGAATGAGTTTTTTCGAGATGGTAATTGCAAGTCAGGCAAAGTTTTAGTACTGATTTATACCGTAATGTGTTTTTGCAATATTTTGTTTGCCTCCTTTGCGTAAATCTGTAGAAAATCTGAAGAATATGGAGCCCTATTGTTCGACAACGCCTTTTAGTTGGTTCAATACAGTTTTCCAATTTTCAGTCGAATGCTGTTTTGCTTCCTCATTAGCAATGTTATCCTGAGTTAAAGTTACTTTAGTTTTACCGCAGATCTCGTCCAACTCATAAGTAACTTTGTCATAATTCTCGGGCTTGTCTTCTAAACCGCTCATTGAACTCCAATAAGTGCTTTCGAATACTTTGTTAGGAACAAGTTTTAAGATAGTGCCCTTATCTTTGTACGCTTTGCCATTATACTCCCCTTCATAAGTTATGGGGCTGCCTTCTGTCCAGTGCGACGTGACATTTGTGCCGAAAAGATATTGTTTAATAATATCCGGCGATGTTATCGCTTGCCAAACCTTTGATGCAGGAGCATTGATCTCTATAGTTACGGTTGCTAAAAACTGATTTTTCATAGGTCGCACTTTTCTTTAATAAGTGACTGACGGTCAAAATGTTTTGTAAAGAAAAAAGCCATCGGTCAGACGGCTTTAAGACAAACTGTATAATGGTATAATTGTCCCGGTAGTCCTATAATTCTTCTCCATGCTGGCTTGCATCCAAGCCGGCAATTTCTTCTTCAACACTTACACGTAAGGGGCTGATTAGGTCTGTTACTTTTAACAACAATAACGATCCGAAAAACGCGAATATGGACACACAAACAAGTGCGATTATGTGAATGAAAAATAAATGTGTTTGGCCGAAAAATAAACCGTTGCCTGTAGTGTTTGCAGGATTAATGTTTTGGTTGGCAAATACGCCTGTTAGCAGCATACCTACCATACCCCCAACGCCGTGGCAAGGAAAAACGTCGAGCGTATCATCAATAGATGTTTTACTCCGCCACTCAACTACCAGGCTGCTCACGATAGCTGCAACAATGCCAATAATAAGCGAGTGCGGGATGCTCACATAACCTGCGGCTGGGGTAACTGCAACTAGCCCCACAACCGCACCAATACATGCACCCATAACTGTTGGCTTATGGCCGCGCGACATTTCAAAAAATATCCACGCTATTGCAGCCGCGGCAGAGGCTGTGGTTGTTGTAGCTAATGCGGTAGCCGCCAGCGTGCCTGATCCTAATGCAGACCCTGCATTGAACCCGAACCAGCCAAACCAAAGTAAACCTGTACCCAGCAAAATGTAGCTGATGCGTGCAGGGTTATGTGCCTTATCTGTCCTTTGTTTTAAATAGAGCGCAGAAGCCAGTGCCGCCCAGCCCGCGGACATGTGAACAACCGTGCCGCCTGCAAAATCTAGCACGCCGGCCTTATAAAGTAACCCGTCCGGGTGCCAAACAGAATGTGCCAACGGAGTATATATAATGATGATGAATAGCGAAATGAAAATAAGGTAAGAGGTGAACTTAATACGCTCCGCGAATGCTCCCGTGATAAGTGCCGGAGTGATCACTGCGAATTTCAATTGAAACATTGCGAAAAGTATTAAGGGGATTGTTGGCGCTAGTTTCCAGGTAACGTTACCAAGCATGCCCTTCATCATAAAAAAAGTTGCCGGGTTACCAATTACTCCTCCAACAGAATCGCCGAAAGCCAAACTGAATCCAAAAACTACCCAGATTATGGTTATGAGGCCCATACAAACAAAACTTTGCATCATGGTTGACAAAACATTTTTTCGGGTAACCATTCCACCATAAAAATAAGCCAAACCCGGAGTCATGATCAAAACTAAGGCCGTTGCCATTAACATCCACGCTGTATCGCCCGAGTTTATCTGACTGTTTTTAACATTTTGTACATCAATTGATGGAAATATCAATCCAAGAGCTATGACAATTAATAAAAAAATAAGAGGAGCAATTTTTTTCATTAAAACTGAGGTATTAATTCACCAAATTTAAAACTATTATCAAAAAATTAAGTAAAAAATTAAATTTTTGAGTTACTTGTGAATTAATGTTAACAAAAATGCAATATTATAAATGACTTTCTAAGTATGAATTGTAAAGAAGGCATGTTTGGCGTGCAAACAAAACGTCGCAAGAAAGCTTATACTAAAAACCATTTTATGAAAGCTTATTGGAAACCTGTTTGCCTTTGCATTTTGGCGTTGGCTACTGCTTGTCAAAACAACAAAAACCAATCTTCAACAACGGATACCACGAAACAAACTACATCAAATGACGCTGCGGCTGCCGTGGCCGGTGATGCTAAAATAGCATCAGCTTCAAATTTTGAAATACAAATCCCTGATGGCTGGCATTATGATCAGCCTATTTTAAACGGACAGACCAAATTCTTTCTTACCGCGCCAAAGGAAATGAACTATCAAACCAATATCAATATTTTGAAGGACCCGATGAAAGGCGAAAACCTTGATGACTACATTAAGGTAAGCCTTGCCAAAATGCAATCCATGCCTGTTACCATGGGTAGCAGCGGAGATTTCACAGCAAACGGTGTTTCAGGAAAATATTTGAAATATATCTATAACGCCAAAGAACGCATGATAGCTGTCAAATCTTACGTTTTTGGCAAAAATGATACGGCTTACGTAGTTACAGCTACCACAGTACCCGAGTTAGGCAAAAAATACGAACCCGTATTTGACAAGGCGGTAAGTACTCTCAAAATTAAGTAGTATTCGAGGGTCATCAGCGCAAGGTTATAATTTGAGTTTCATTTCCCGGCTACGGCATTTCTTATTAAATTAGTAGCTGTGGATAATTTCATTGTTTCGGCACGTAAATATCGCCCGGCCACTTTTGAAACCGTTGTAGGTCAGCAACATGTGACTAACACGTTAAAAAACGCGATCAAAAGTAACCAACTTGCGCAGGCGTTTTTGTTCTGCGGCCCGCGCGGGGTAGGTAAAACTACTTGCGCGCGTATACTTGCCAAAACTATTAATTGCACCAATTTGCAGCCAAACGGCGAGGCTTGCGGCACCTGCGATTCTTGCAAAGCGTTCCAAAATGGCAACTCATTTAACGTGCACGAACTGGATGCCGCGTCCAATAACTCTGTTGATGACATCCGTAATTTAATAGATCAGGTACGTATACCCCCACAAGCCGGCAGATATAAAGTTTATATCATTGATGAAGTGCATATGTTGTCGCAGGCGGCTTTTAACGCGTTTCTGAAAACGCTTGAAGAACCACCGTCATACGCCATCTTTATACTAGCGACTACAGAAAAGCATAAGATACTGCCAACCATACTTTCTCGATGCCAGATATTTGATTTTAACCGCATTAAGGTCGAAGATATGGCTGCTCACCTGGCATCCATCGCGGTAAAGGAAAGCATATCATACGAGGATGACGGACTTCACATCATTGCCCAAAAAGCAGATGGTGGTTTGCGCGATGCGCTATCGATGTTTGATCAGATCGTTAGCTTTTCCGGCGGGAATGTTACTTATCATACTGTTATCGAGAACCTTAATATCCTTGATTACGATTACTATTTCAGCCTGACTGATAGCCTGATGCAACAGGCTACATCCAAGACACTATTAACGTTCGACGAAATCTTGTCTAAAGGATTTGACGGCAGCCATTTTATCAGTGGTATGTCTCACCACTTACGTAATTTATTGGTAGGCAAAGATTCGGTTACACTTAAGCTGTTGGAAGTAAGTGAAGGGGTACGTCAGCGTTATATGCAACAGTCTCAGCTAACACCGGTATCCTTTTTACTCTCTGCATTGAACATCGCAAACCAATGTGAGATCAACTATCGTTTAAGCAAAAACCAGCGTTTGCAGGTTGAATTGGCATTACTTAAAATGTGCCATCTTAACGCGGCATTCAATTTGGTTAATCTGCCCGCGACTGAGGACCAGGTTAAAAAAAAAACTGATGCCGCAAGCATAGCTCCTCAAACTACAACCATTACTGCTGCTTTGACTCCTGATAATTTAACCAAAGAACCCGAAGTAAAATATAATGCAGCGCCATCTATTGCTGCACCGGTATCAGAGCCATCAAAGCCGCAAGCTATAATAACGGCGCCTGTTGACAGTCCACCTGCTCCGGCCCGGCCTCAGGCAGAGAAACCTAAGATCGTTATTCCGGCTAAAACGACATTTATTCCCTCATTAAAGGATCTTTCGACAGGTAACTCTAATGTTGTGGACGAAGAAGACCCTTATATTAAGGGAACAGATAAAAATCCGTTTACGATGGACGATTTTCTGAAAAAATGGAACGAGTATGCCATCAAGCTCAAAAAGGAAAGTAAGATGAGCTTGTTCACAATTTTTACAACGGAAGCCCCGGTAATGCTAAAGCCCTATGACTTTGAAGTGGTTGTAAGCAATAAGGCACAGGATAATAATTTTAGGGACGAGAAGCCAGACCTGCTTAACTTTTTAAGGGTTCAACTTAAGAATTTCGATATACAGATCTTTACTCGTATAGACGAAACTATTGTTACCAAGCGCCCTTACACAGACCAGGAAAAATTTCAGCATATGGCATCGCGTAACCCGCATTTGTTGGAACTACAAAAAAGCTTCAACCTGGATTTTAATTAAGACGGGTTAAGGAGTAGTGACAGCCACAGGTAGGATCTTACCATTAAAGAATTTGTGGCCGGTTACCGCGAAATCGGCGATATATTTACCCATTTCAAAAGCCATTACCGGCGATTGATAACCCGGGAAGGCGGCCTCTAACATTTCTGTTTGTGCCGAACCTAATGCCAGGCAATTTACGCTGATCTTAAGGTCGGCAAGTTCCATAGCCAGCGTTTCTGTAAAGTTGTGCAAAGCTGCCTTACTTGCCGAGTAGGCAGATAGCCCCTTGAACTTAGCGCTGCCCTGAAAGCCTCCCATACTACCAATGTTAACGATATGGCCACCTTCTTTAACAAGTGGTAAAAGCGTTTGCGTTATGCGTACGTGAGACAAGAAATTGCTTTGCAGCATTTCTACGAAATCCATTTCACCTAATTGCTCAAAAGGTTTGTTTATAAGCGCGCCTGCATTGTTAATTAAAACATCTAATTGGCCATTAAATCTATCATTTACAAAAGCTTTTAAATCGTGATGGTCATCATTTACCAAGTCAAACACCACAGGGTAAATTACACATTCAGGGTTTAAACTTTGAGCGATCTCCTGCAGTTTTACCAGCTTTTCTTGTGTACGGGCCAGTACAATTAATTTGTGCTTTGTTGTTGCCGTTAGTTCTATCGCTGCTTCGAAGCCAACACCGCTGCTGGCACCGGTTATAATTATGTTCATAAATTTTCAATTCGTTTTTGCGAACGTAATGAAGCGATTTCTAATCGGCAAATATTTTAAGATGGCTTTTGGAATTAAACTTCGCTTTAAGTGTGGCTGTTTTATGCGACAGGTTTTGCAGTCACATTCTTCACTAAATTTAAGCCGTCTGTTATCAATTTTTGCAAACCAGGTTGTTCTGCTGCTTTAGACGTTAAAAACTCTACAATAGTTCCTTCTAAGCTGTGTTGCTGATCTTGTTCTTTCAAAATTTCTAATATCTCCAACGCACAAAGCCAGTCGTTGGGATGATGAACGATTAGTCGCTGCCAGATAGACCCTAGATGCTCTACAGAACCTTTGTGCTCCCTTATCTCCCTTACTCGTCCATATAACTTCTGCAGATCAACCGTTTGCTGATCATAGTCAGGGTGATAGGTGGTTGTCGCAGGCGTATATGCTATTTCTTCAAACGCGTCTTTATCTGCCGCGCCGCAATAAACAGAAATTATCCGTTCGCCAACTGCCATATCATACATGCCCCATGATGGGTCGAACAATACATTGCCTTTTGCATCGGTGACGGTACAATCCGAAAATGAAATCAGCTGTAACTTCCCCGCATTCCGAATCAGCGAACGTACATGTCCCTGAACAATTACACCGCTCTCAAATTGTAATTTTGCCGCGCTGTAAATAGTTATTCCGTACAATTGCAAATCTTCATCGCCAAAATCTTCCAATGGTTTTACTGCACCACTTAGTTTTCCAACAGGTGAGCTGAAGCCGTTTTTGTGATAATCTTTGCCATGACGGTGTAACTGCCTGTTATTATAAGCTAAAGCTGATGGCCCGGTTGTTCTTATAAAAACCGGTAAACCCTTGTCCTCTATAAATGCTGCAAACGTTCCGCTTACCTGTAATCCCGAACTATACACCGCTGTACAAGTGTTTTTGCTATCGATAGCTTTTTGCAGCCCGTAGCTTCCCCCGCGGCGGAATGACATAGTATTTGCGAACGTTTCTAAAACGTCGATCAAATTCTCAAAATCGGGCGTTACAAAAAGCTGAGGCTGTGGTTTCGTGATATCGTAACTGTAATTAACGGCATCTATTGTGTAAGGCAATTTAGCCACTTCAGGTTTCATGCAGCCGGCGCTTTCACCGATTGATGATAGGAGGCCCGCACCGTATATCTTTGGATTTTCCAATGTACCGATCAGTCCATATTCTACCGTCCACCAGTGCAAACGGCTTAGTAAAGCCATTTCAGACGGCTCGCCCATATTTTCCTGGCGATATTTAAGCAGGTCTTCTGCAGCCTGTAGCTCTTCCGGGTCGCAGTCGGGCATTTCTTTTAAAATCGATAGCGCCCGTATAGCTTCGTATAGATCATAATCTTGTGCGGAGAACATAGCCTTCGCACCGATCGATCCGAAGTAACTCAGGTATTTGTGATAATCGGGCTCAGCAATAATGGGCGCATGCCCTGCCGACTCATGGATGATATCCGGAGCTGGTGTGTAAGCTATATGGTTTAGCTGACGGATGTCTGCAGCGATTACCAGAACCCTATACGCCTGGTATTCCATAAACGCTGCCGGCGGAATAAAACCATCAACAGTAACCGCGCCCCAACCAATTTTTCCCAGCGCGTCATTCACGTCCTGCATGTTGGGGATGTGTTCTATGCTTAAGCCGGCTTTCTTCAATCCTGGTATGTAAGGATAGTGAGCGACATCCTTTAACCAAGCATAATTTTGCCGCATTACATACCGCCACACTGCATGGTCTATTGGCGTGTAACGCTCGTAATGCTGTTGTACGATGTACTGTTTTAAATGTAAAGGCAGTTTGGCAACCTGCGGATTATCAAAATCGTTAAAGCCGTCCATAGGCGTAATTGGTTTATAATAGAACGCAAATTACGCTAAAAGGTGATATAAATTTTGCAGATAAAAGATTTAGCCAAATAATAATATAGCGGGCAAATTACAAGATGTCTCCTTCATCTTCTATTGGGACAGAGCCTTCCTCTACCTTAGGCAAGCCCTCTTCAAGTCGGCTTGGGCGCAGCAAATAATACACTCCGGATATCGCTACTAACAATGATATTAAATAGAATGATATGCTGAGGTAAACCGCCAAACCAACCTGCATATGGAATACGTCCGCAAGTTTGGTAAAGATGGCTTCGCGGGCGCCCGCGCCCCCGATTGTAGGCAGTACTGCTGCCAGGGCCGACAATAGAAACGACAACAAATAGGCCGCAAACTTCCCGGTAAAGTTTTGCCCGAACATTACCAGCAAAATGGTAAGCAACTGGAGTGACTGCACCATTACGGCTTTTAAATGAGCGGTAAAAAAGTAGTGCGTGTAGTCCTTAAAAAAGTAGCGGGCAACGCCGTAGTAAATTGCTGTGCCTGCAAGAAAAATACTGCCGGGAATAAAGAAATGCAGCGGGAATTGCGGCACCAATACGATAAGTATACATACTATCAGGCCTATGGCCCAAAGTCCGCTTAACCGGTCGAACAGTAATGCCCAAAAGGTTTTTTTAGCCGGGATGTTGTATTTCTTTTTTAGCAGGTAGATCTTATATCCGTCGCCGCCTATACCGCCCGGCAGTAAAAAGTTATAAAACATGCCCAGTAAGTAAAGGCGCAAGTTAAACCGCCAGTCGAGTTTTAAACCTATGGACTTTATAAAGCTTAGCAAGCGCCATGAAGAAACTACAGTAGAAAGTATAAAGCAAAGAAAGGCAGCGAACATCCACCAATAATTGGCCACCAAAAAGTGATCTTTAACCTTGCTTAATGGTACTTTGCTGAATACATAATATAACAGGGCAGATGTAACGACGATCTTGGCCAGCAACTTCAAAAAGTTGATCACCTTTTGTTTGGTAGTCTTTGGCGCTACTTCTTCTTCGGCTTCTGTCATTGCGCGCAAAGATAGGCAATTAGTTAAATGGTGAATGGTTGATTGTGTGATTGGTGAGTGGTTAGAAAAGGATAACTGCGTTAGCGATTGGAGCGGATACCGGCTTGTGTGTAAGGCCTGCAGGCGTATGAGCGGAAAGCGCGACGCGAAGGGAAACGCCATAATAATTCTATATTTTAAAAATATTCTATCTTTTTTGAATCACCATCTTTTATAAACACGAACCCGATTTCTAATCTTAATACAAGCAAGACCATCTTACTTGAAAATCATTGCGATTTCGAGAAATCTTACAACTAATCTACTTTTAGAAAAACCTTAACAACCACTCAACAAATCAACCGCTCACTATTCCCATAATACTTACCTTTGCAAAAATTAAGGCTATGAGTAAAGTGAACGTCGCGCTGGTACAAATGAGTTGCGTTGCAGATAAGCAACAGAACTTAAATAAAGCAATTGACAAGGTACGCGAAGCTGCCAATAAAGGAGCACAGGTTGTTTGCCTGCAAGAGCTTTTTACTTCATTGTATTTTTGTGATGTTGAAGATTACGACAACTTTAAATTAGCCGAAGCAATCCCCGGACCGTCTACAGATGAACTTTCCAAGGTAGCTGCCGAATTGGGTGTAGTGATCATAGCTTCGCTTTTTGAAAAACGTACCCAAGGCCTTTATCATAACACAACGGCGGTTGTAGATGCCGACGGCTCTTACTTAGGCAAGTATCGCAAAATGCACATCCCGGACGATCCTGGTTTTTATGAGAAGTTCTACTTTACTCCGGGCGATCTGGGTTACAAAGTTTTTAAAACTAAATTTGCTACAATAGGGGTGTTGATCTGCTGGGACCAGTGGTATCCCGAAGCGGCACGGATCACTTCATTAATGGGTGCTGAGATATTATTTTATCCAACTGCTATCGGCTGGGCATCCACCCAAGACGTTGACACCAATACAGAGCAATACAATGCCTGGCAGACCATTCAACGCAGCCACGCGGTTGCCAATGGTATACACGTAGTAAGTGTTAATCGTGTGGGCGAAGAAGCTGGCTTGAAATTCTGGGGCGGATCTTTTGTATCGAACCCTTTTGGCAAAGTAATGTTCCAGGGGTCTCATCACGATGAGGAAGTGACTGTTGTAGAACTCGACCTGGATAAAACTGATCATTACCGCACGCACTGGCCTTTTTTACGTGACAGAAGAATCGATAGCTATCAGCAGATTACAAAACGTTTGATCGACGAGGAGTAATTTATATTATATACTTTCCTAGTCGCCCCGGGTGGCGCTGCAATTTTATAGGAACGTTTTGATTGTCCTTAAAGATTGCTTCGTTCCTCGCAATGACAATTTGGATTTATCATGAGCAACCAACCATCAACTATAGGTAACCCTGCAAACTCCGGCCTCACTTTCCCTGCCGAGTGGGCACCACACACCGCTACATGGCTTAGCTGGCCGCATAAGGAAGAATCGTGGCCGGGGAAAATTGGCATGATCTATAGCAAGTATTGCGAGTTCATTAAGGTAGTTGCTGAAGGAGAAAAAGTGCGAATCAACGTAAAGGACGACTTGATGGAAACCTTCGCCAAACAACAACTTGAAATGGCGGGCGCCGATTTGAGCAATATTGAATTCTATCATTTCCCCACCAATGATGCCTGGTGCCGCGACCATGGCCCTGCATTTTTGATCAACAGCCAAACCAAAGAAAAGGTGATTGTCGACTGGGGCTACAATGCCTGGGGCAATAAATATCCGCCATATGATCTGGATGATGTAATTCCCACACGTATAGCAAAAGAATTTGATCTGCCGGTATACCATCCGGGTATTGTTATGGAAGGTGGTTCTGTAGACTTCAACGGAGCCGGAACAGTGTTAACCACTACGGCATGCTTGCTTAACCCTAACCGTAACCCGCATCTTAGCAAAGAGCAGATAGAAGAATACCTGCGCAATTTTTATGGCGTTAAGCAGGTACTTTGGCTGGGTGACGGGATAGTGGGGGATGATACGGATGGCCACATTGATGACATTACCCGTTTTGTAAATGAAGACACCGTCGTTACGGTAGTAGAAGATGACCCCGAGGATGACAATTATCATTTACTGCAAGAAAATCTTGAAGCTTTAAAAAAAATGCGACTGCTGGACGGCAGACAATTAAATATTGTTGAACTGCCTATGCCTGATGCTGTAGAATATGACAGTCAGCGTTTGCCGGCATCATACGCAAATTTTTATATCGCCAATAGCGCCGTAGTGGTGCCAATTTACCGTTGCGACAAAGACCAGCTGGCTTTAGATATCTTAATCAAATGCTTTCCGGACAGGAAAGTTGTCGGGATCGACTCGACCGACATCATCTGGGGTTTAGGTAGTTTCCATTGCCTGAGCCAGCAGGAGCCGGCCGTGTAAGGCCTCACCCAACCCCTCTCAAAAGGAGGGGGCTACATATTGACACCTCGTTTTTAAAAATCCACTTTTTATTAAAGTCCTCTCCTTTGGAGAGGATTTAGGTGAGGCTGCTTTTCACCGACTACTCATCCCTATTCACCGACTTTTTCATTCCTGCAGCCAGTTATTCATTGGCAAATGCTTATTGTTGTGATAGTTTTGAATCAACATTTAAATTTAAAACAATGGAAAGCAACATATATCAAAAGAAACCCGGCAGCGGTAAAGCCTTTGCAGGGGTAGTTATACTGGTACTGGGTATTATATTCCTGATCCGCCAATTTGATTATTTTTTTATTCCGGATTGGATATTTAGCTGGCCGATGTGGTTAATAGGCATCGGTATCTATCAGGGCTACAAGCACAATTTTAGAAACTATGGCTGGCTAGTAACCATCCTTATTGGGGTGTTATTCCTTAGCGATGATGTTTTCCCATTTATAAATATTGGTCACTTCATCTGGCCGCTCATACTGATCATCATAGGCTTATGGGTAATACTTGGCCGCGATAAATTTAACAAAAGCATGAAACACGCTTTTCACAAAGAGCCATATCCGCCACAACCGGGCGTAGCCTCAGATTGGGACGCACGTGTAGAGACAGAACCTGTTGAAGGTGCACCTGGAGCAGAGCCGGCATCGACAGAACAGATATTTGGCAAGGCACGTTATAATTATGGCGACAGCCATATAGACAGCACCTCGGTATTTGGCAGTGTGCATAAAATGATCCTGTCAAAAGATTTTCAGGGCGGCGAAGTGATAAACATTTTCGGAGGCACCGAATTGAACTTTACGCAGGCAGATATCAACGGCAAAGTTTTTATAGATGTAACCCAGCTTTTTGGCGGCATTAAATTAATAGTTCCTCCGCACTGGCAGGTAGTATCAGACATGGCAGCCATATTTGCCGGTATTGATGATAAACGCCGCCCGGGCGCGACAGCGCTTAACCCCGACAAGATATTAGTATTAAAAGGCACCTCGATATTCGCCGGTGTCGAAGTAAGAAGCTTTTAACCTAAACATTAGCACGTCATGAACTGGTACGTTGTAAAAATTATTTTTCGCATCATCAGTAATGAAAATGGCCGCCGGGCGCAGTTTGATGAACAACTGCGCCTGGTTAAAGCCGCTTCTAAATACATGGCTTTTGAAAAGGCGGGGAGACTGGGCCGAAGCGTTGAACTTCAATATTTAAACAACAGTTATAACCAGGTTAAATGGCAGTTTGTAAACGTTGCAGAAGTTAACGAACTTAACGCATTAGAAGACGGAACAGAACTTTATTGCAACATACATGAAGCTCCCAATGCCGATGTGTATGAAGGATGGACTAACCACAAAGCGGCGTTAATTAGTTTAGACAATTAAGAAAACTAACTTTGGCAGCACCAGTATCAACCTTTGCAAACCTACGCTGGATCTTCGCCGCATGCGGTGTGGCTTGGGCTGCCCTGCAGATATACCTGATACATAGTTTTGGCTTTAACTGGTATATAGCCGCGACAGACGGCCTGGTAACCGCTATTTGTTTGGGTGGTGCATGTTGGTTGATAGACAATACTTTGCGATTTTACCAGCCATCTAAAAACAGCTATTTCAACCTTTTTATATGGTGCGCTCTATTAGCCGGCATTTGCCTGGCTATTGCTCGTTTCGGGCTACCCCAGCTAAACGCTGATGCTGAATATTTTGGCTTCATTAATAAGTCTTTAACAATCCGGTACTTCACCAATTTTTTGGCGATTGGATGGATGGCCATGATCAGTCTGGTATATTACACACAGCAAGATCATAAAGAAAATGAAAACCGTAAGGCCGAGGCCGAAAAATTGGCAAAGGAGGCGGAGTTATACAACCTTCGGCAGCAGCTGCAGCCACACTTTTTGTTCAATAGTCTTAACTCTATAAACGCGTTAATAGGCTTTAAACCCGATGAAGCCCGTAAGATGATTCACCAATTGTCTGACTTTTTACGCGGGACATTAAAAAAAGACGATCAGCAGCTAGTGACCCTTACTGAAGAGCTGGCGCATTTACAACTTTACCTGGATATAGAAAAAGTGCGTTTCGGGCACCGTTTACAAACAGAAATAAGCTGTGATGAACGTTGCCGTCAGTGTACCTTACCTACATTGCTGTTGCAGCCTGTGGTGGAAAACGCTATTAAGTTTGGTTTGTATGACACCATGGGCGAAGTAGTAATCAGTATACGCGGGGATTATGAAGAAGGCTACTTGCAGATCATCATTCAAAACCCTTATGATCCGCAAACGGCGAAGCCGCGCAAGGGTACAGGTTTTGGGCTGAGTGGTATGCAGCGCCGTTTGCATTTGATATACACCCGCAATGATCTGGTTGAAACTTTCACCAATGATAATATCTTTACAACCATTATAAAAATTCCGCAGGTATGAAAAAAGCACTGATCATTGACGACGAACCACTGGCCCGAATGGTGGTTTTAGAATATCTGCAGGGTTTTAACGATATAGAGGTTTTACAGGAATGCGGCGATGGATTTGATGGCATGAAAGCAATTATGCAGCACCAGCCCGACCTGATATTTCTTGATGTGCAAATGCCAAAAATCAATGGCTTTGAGATGCTGGAGTTGTTAGAGCAACCGCCGGCTGTAATTTTTTGTACTGCGTTTGACGAGTTTGCTATAAAAGCCTTTGAAGCACATGCCATTGATTACCTGCTTAAACCCTTTAGCAAGGAGCGATTTGGTAAAGCGGTAGATAAATTTTTAGCGCAGGCGCCAGCCGCTGCGGTAGACCAGAAAAAACAAACCGAAGAATTGTTAGATGAGGTTGCGCAAAACCAACCTGTGCATGATCGCATTGTGGTGAAGACCGGCACTAAGGTTAAGATCATCCCGGTGCATGATGTACTGTACCTTGAAGCCGATGACGATTACGTAAGCATAAATACTGCTGAGGGACGATTCCTCAAAAACAAAACGATGAGCTTTTTCGAGAAAGTGCTAGATCCGCGTCAATTCGTGCGTGTTCACCGATCGTTTATTGTTGCCATAGACCAAATCACCCGTATAGACCCTTACGAAAAGGACTCGCACATTGCCATCTTAAAATCGGGCGCCAAAATACCCGTTAGCAAAACCGGGCACGGTAAATTAAAGCAAGTGTTGGGGATATAAGTGGGTGCCGGATATTACGCTAAAGTCCTTTCCCGTTCATCGCGCTCGGCCGTAGTTGTACAAAATCACTTGCTTTGCTTCACATTTATAATCATCTTCGGTTATGAAAAAATTACAACTATCAATTCTCATTATATCGCTTGTCTCTATTTGTACAATCGCGAACGGACAGTCGAGCGGCGACTTCTATCAAATTAATGTCTATCATACAGCAAGCCAGGCTCAACTGGATTCTGTTAATACGTACATCAAAAATAACTACGTTGCACAGTTACATAATGCAGGATTTAGTAAAGTGGGCGTGTTTATGCCCATTGCCAATGATACGAGTGCAGATAAGCGGATAGTGGTACTTATCCCTTTGAAGAGTCTTGATCAACTATCAAAAATTGCTTTAGATGCGGCAGCGCCAAAATACAAACGTTTAGAGAGCATTGTTTTGAGCGCCTTCCCGGACGCTCCTAAATGGCAGATGCCTGAATTAAAAGGCAATGTTAAAGACCGTGTTTATGAATTACGCAGCTATGAAAGTGCTACTGAAGAACGCCATCAAAAGAAAGTAGAGATGTTTAATAAGGGCGGCGAAGTAAAGCTTTTCAAACGCCTTGACTTTAACGCGGTTTTTTATGCAAAAGTGCTTATTGGCTCGCGCATGCCTAACCTGATGTATATGACCAGCTTTGACAACATGACCGCACATGACGAGCATTGGAAAGCTTTTGGCGCTGATGCCGAATGGAAACAACTTTCCGGCTTGCCAGAGTATGCCAACACCGTGCAGCATATTGATATTACACTAATGCACGCGGCAGATTATTCTGATATAAAGTAATTTTAAGTTAGTAATATGCCAAAATACGACGAACGATTTGACGCCTACATTGGAAAGGCTGCCGACTATGCCAAACCTATCTTAACACACATAAGAAAGCTGGTACATGAAGCCGATCCTGATATAGAAGAAACGATCAAATGGGGGCATTTATTTTTTGTGCGTGCTAAGCCGGTATGCTTTATGGCAGCCTTTAAAAAGCACTGCAACTTCGGGTTTTGGAGCGCTAATCAATTACCCGATCCTGAAAAGATCCTTAAGAATGAAGGTCAGCAGAGCTTATTGAATCAGATTTACACCATTAATGATCTGCCCGCCGATGAAATACTTAACTGGTACATCAAAAACGCGGTGACGCATAGTGTAAGCGCTGCCAAAATAAAAGGCCCGGCAAAACCAAAAGCTAAGGCAAGCGATATGGAGATCCCCGAAGATTTTCAGGAAGCTATCGATGCAAACCATGAGGCTACTGCTGCCTTTAAGCAGTTCAGTGCTTCTAAACGGAATGAGTATATCGAATGGATAACCGAGGCAAAAACAGAAGCCACCCGCACAAAACGACTGGCTACTGCTATTGAATGGATAGCCGAAGGCAAATCCCGTAACTGGAAATATCAGAAATAATAACTCTTCGGCTCAGACAGAAATGGTAGCCTAGAGGTTATTCTATGTAGCTCTCTAATATCTTAAATCCGGACGTAGTTTGTAGTTGTACTTCATCGATAACTTTTGGCAGTAAAATGCAATCGCCCATCTTCACGTCAACACTGTGATCAGCATAGATCAATTGGTAATCGCCAGCAAGGCATACGTGTATCACAAAGGAGTCGATATTGCTATAATCCTTTGATGTATTTTCTGTAGCATCTAAAACATTTGTAGTAAAGTGCGGGCTTTGCACCAATTCTACGGTTTCATTTTTCTCCGGAGTGTATTGTGTTTTATAATGGTCGTAATGCTTAAAATCTATCGCACCTAATGCTTCCTCTACCTGCAGATCGCGTTTTTTACCATTGGCATCTACACGGTCGAAGTCGTAAATGCGGTAGGTAATATCAGATGTTTCTTGTATCTCCGCAAGGAGCAAGCCTTTGCCAATTGTATGAACACGGCCGGCAGGTAAAAAGAAAACGTCGTCGGCTTTAGCCTCTTCACGGTTTAAAATATCAGTCAGGTGGCCGTTGTTGAATTTTTCGAGATAGATTTCTTCATCCAGTTCCTGGTTAAACCCGGCTATTAAAGAAGAACCCGGGTCTGCTTCAATGATGTACCACATCTCTGTTTTACCCAGCGAGTTATGTCGTTTCTTTGCTAATTCATCATCCGGGTGAACTTGTATCGATAGGTCATCTGCGGCATCGATAAATTTAACAAGGATAGGAAAGGTGTTGCCGAAGTGTTTATATACCTTTTCGCCAACTAATTTATCCTGATATTGCTCGAGCAGTTCAGCTAAAGATTCGCCGTCAAGTTCGCCACCATTTACAACAGAAACATCACTTTTAACGCCGGATATTTCCCATGTTTCGCCGCAATTTGGCAGATCGCCAAAGTCTTTATGCAGATAAGTTTTTATTTTTTGTCCGCCCCATATTTTGTCTTTGAATATGGTTTTAAATTTTAAAGGATACAGGTCTTTCATAGTTTGATAAATGATACAGAGTGCAAATTGTTTGCACGCGCAATTTATTGAAATGTAATGGCGTATCTATTATAAGCCAATAAACTAAGAAGCAGAACTTATGTATACACCTTTTGGGGCCTATTGCGACAGGCAAGGCTCAAAATGTACGTTAAAAGCACATTTTAAGCGATTTATTTTTTTTTAATCAAAAAACGTTTTAGATTAGCCATAGTTAAAACAATTAAACCTCAACTAATTAAAGGAGTAACTCAACATGAAAAAATTCACTGAAGTAAAAAACCTTGTTGCGTCATTAGAAGCTGATGCTGACAAATTCTACAACAAAGGTAACAGCGCTGCAGGCACACGCGTTCGTAAAGGTATGCAAGATCTTAAAAACTTAGCTCAGGCTATCCGTTTAGAAGTTCAGGAGTCTAAAAACGCAGCAGCAAAATAATTTACTTTTCCAGTGATCTTAAGGCGAAAGTCTGTCAAGATCAGAATACTAAAAAACTCTGTGCCTATTTGGTTACAGGGTTTTTTAGTATAAGAGTTTTCCTATGGCGGTGAAACGCGTAAACACCTCGGAGGTGTGCGGGGCGTCGGCTAACTCTTCTGTTAGGTCTTGCCCGGCCCAATGCTCATAATGTTTGCCATTGCGCCATAAACGGCTTTCGGTCACATCATAGATTATCCCGTTAAATGCAACCCAAACCTCGGGCTTGTCCTGCCCATTACGAAGTGCCAATTGCGAACGCGTGTATGCGGGTAAATCCGGCATTAGATGGCAAATTTTTTTTGACCGATGAGTGCGCTGATGTATAGCGCAAATTTTTCGGCAGCTGATACCCTGACCCTTTTTTGCCTGATAGCGTGCGGTGGCAGCGCACTAATTTTATTTAATAGTTTTTTAAAATAACTAAATGCCAGATATACACCTAACCGGCAGCTTTTTGGCAGCATTTTTATGCCTTCAAGCGCTTGATCAAAATCTTCGGCTATCTCCTGTTCTATCGCCTTTTTTTGTTCGTGATTAAAATTGTCAAAAGTAACT